>NZ_JBEYCF010000023.1:0-106981 GCF_040632605.1 Streptomyces sp. NPDC019224
CCACCGATCCGGTGCCCGCCGAGGAGCCCGGTGCCGCGTGCGACGTCCAGGGCCACGTGCAACGACTCCGCGAGCAGCTGAAGACGCGCTGAACCCCTGCCCCGTGCGCTCGCTCATCAGAAAGGTGCCCCGACTCTTCTGCCGGATTCGATCTGGATACTCGAATCCTTGCAGGTCGGGGCACCTTTTCTGGGGGGGTGCACGAAAGAGGCTCAGTGAGCGTGCCCCGCAGGATGTGAGGAAGAAGCGCCGAATCCGCTGCCGTCTTCGACGAGCACCCAGGGGCGCATCTTGTCGTTGTCCTCGTGCTCGAGGATGTGGCAGTGGTGCATGTACTCCGCCGGCAATGTGGTTCCGCTGCCGGGAATATTCGGAATTCCGGCCGGCACGTTGAACCTGTGGATCACCCTGGTCACCATCCCCGTGTAGGTCTTGACGGTGTCCTTGGGGCCTCGCTCTTCCAGGTCGGGAAGAATGGGCCGGCCCCTGAGATACTTACTCAGGTCCGGTTTGGTTTCCGGTTTGCGGCCGGCGTCAACCCATTCTTCGTAGTCCCGTTGATAGGCCTCTTGGTCGAACTTCTGTCGATTGATGATCTGGAAGTTGACGAGGTGAACGTGCATCGGATGGGCGTCGTGCGTCAGGTTGATGTACTCCCAGATCTCGGTTGTTCCCGCCTCGATGAAGTCCTCGTTCGGCGCCATGAAGGGGAGCGCATTGATGAGATAGGGATTCTCGGGCGTATACACATCGCCCTCGGGCTGGAGCATGACGAACTCGCGTCGAGGCAGTCCGGGGGTCGGCTCGAGCCGAGGGATCGCCGGCAGCACAATCGCCTTGGGGGGTGTCGACTCGTCTGCGCAGGACAGCGGCTTGGTCACCTGGAACTGCATGATCTCGCCGATCTCCGGGCCGCCACCGTCGGGGAAGTGGACTGGGGCATCGAAATTCGAGAGGGTGACCTTCGCGCCCTGGGGCATCTCACTGAAGTCGATGATCAGGTCGAGCCGCTCGGCCGGCGCCAGCAAGGTGCTCTTCAGCTTTACCGGCCTGTCGGGGAGGAAGCCGGAGTCTCCTCCGATCACCCAGAACGGCATGCGCTTTTTGCCGACTTTGAGCTGCAGTCGCCAGAAGCGCGAGTTGGATGCGTTGACGACACGGAACCGATAGCGTCTGGGCTCGATCGCGAGGAACGGGTACGCCTTCCCGTTCACCACCGGGATCTCACCGCCGTCTTGCACGTCCAGGTCGTAGCGGAGCGAACCGTCCTCGTTGAAGCTCTTGTCCTGCAGGACAAGAGGAACCTCGAAGTCGCCGCGCGGTAGATTGAGGCCCGTTTCCACGTCGTCGCGGACCACGTAGAGGGCGGCCAGCCCCGCATAGACGTTCAGCCTGGTGAATGCCATGGCGTGGTCGTGATACCAGAACAAGGTCGACCGGTGGTTGTTGGGGTAGGCGTAGATCGCCTCGTTGGCCTGGCCCCCTTCCAGGGTGAAGTATTTTTCTCCGTGGTACTTGCCGTCCGGGGTGTACCACTGTTCGGCGAGGCCGTCGGACTGAGGTGGGGTGAAGTTTCCGTGCAGGTGGACGGTGGTCGGCACGTTGACATCCGGTGGAATGCCGTGCGCGAGACCGGCCCGCCGCATGTCGTCGACTTTGGGCTGGAACAGGTGTGTGGTCGGTAGGTGGTTGCGATAATTGACGACCACCGGGGCTTCCCGTTTCGTGATGATGGTGGGCCCCAGATAGCCCATTCCGATCATCGGCCCTTCCGGGTTTTCCGGATCGGTGGCCCAGTAACCCCACGTGGTTGCCTTCCCCAGGTCTCTGTGGAACTGCCACGCGCATTGCAGCATCGTGATTTCGTAAAATGCGGTTCCTGGGAAGGAGGCCTCCATTCCCGGCAGGGCCAGCGGTGGCCGCGGCATGGGGTCGACGTACTTCTCGAGTTGGGTGACGGTTCGCCTGGAGGTCGCTCTGGGTTCGGCGGCCGCTGTCGATGCTCCGGCCAGTCCGGCCACGCTTGCGCAGGCCGCCGCGGAGAGGAGCCCGAAATCTCTCCTCGTAAGCCACATGCCCTCTTCGCGGGTTGATTTCGCGGCGAGTTGGCCGGCATCGGTTTGCGAACCCGAAGGCGATCTCCCGATGAACAATTGATCCTCCTGTTTTAAACGAACTTTCGGGTCCGTTGAGGGTGTTGTGGGGGTGTCGGGAAGGAAGTCCCGAATTAACCTCCCACGCTCTGTGTGCGCTTGGTAGAAACGACACGCTGGCAGGGCCGAGGTGAACTCGGCGTGATTACGGTGCAGGGCGTCGAGAAACTGGATCCGGTGGGAGCCGGCGATACTCCATTTGGGCCGGACCGAAGTGTGACAGGAAAGGGCTCAAGGCAGAGGACGCGGCGCCCCGCGCCGCTCATGACGTCCTCCTCGGCGAGGGGTCGCCCGTGTGCCCGACCAGGAGGGCCGGCGGTCCGCCCTCGCCGACGCACGTACGGGGCTGTGTCCGCCCGAGGCCGACGGCGGCGCGGTTCACGGCCTCAAGTTCGGCGAAGTACTTCCCCCCGCTTGGCCGAAGCCCTCCTGGCCGCACGTACCGCGGACGAGCAGGGAGCCGGCCGGGTCCCTGCCGAGCCCGGTCGTTGTGCCGTGCTCACCCGGGAGTGGTCACCCACGCCCCCCTGGCCCCTTCGGCCTGTCGGGGCTGGAGTGTGACGCTTCGAGGCCGGGCAGCCAGGTCAGGGCCAGGAGCGCGGCGTCGTCGTAGGTGTCGTCCGCGCTGTAGTCCTGGGCGTCTTCGAGCAGCCAGGTGAGCAAATGGTGCGGGTCGACCGGCTGGGGGTGCTCGCGTTGATAGGCCGTCAGGCGGTCGGTGAGCGGGTAGAAGACGCCGGCGTCGTTCCGGGTCTCCGCGATCCCGTCGGTGTACAGCAGGAGGGTGTCGCCGGGTCCTAGACGCGTACCGGCCGGCTGCGGGGCGTCCGGCGCGGTGGACGTGCTCGCGAGGGCGCGCAGGCCCAGCGGGAGGCCGACGGCGGCCGGGAGCTCCCGGACCGTGCCGGCGCGCAGCACGAGTGAGGGCGGGTGGCCGCAGGAGTACGCGTGCGTGTGGCCGTCGGGGGCGATCTGGATCAGGAGAGCGGTGACGAAGGCTTCCTCGTCGCGCAGGAAGCGGTTCAGGCCGGTGTCGAGCCGACGGGCCAGGGGGCCGAGGGCGGGTTCCTCGTACGCCGCTTCATGGAAGGAGCCGAGGACCGCCGAGGCGGTGGACACGGCGCCGAGTCCTTTCCCGCGTACGTCCCCGATCAGCGCACGGACACCGAATTCGGTGTCCGCCACCGCGTAGAGGTCGCCGCCGATACGGGCGTACTGGGCGGCGGCCAGATAGCTCGCGGCCGTACGGAAGCAGCCCAGGGTCTCGGGCGGCGGGCGCAGCACCGCCCGCTGCGCTGTTTCGGCGACGGACACGACCTTCCGCAGCCGGGCGGACTCCCGCTCCCCCCGGCGGACCACGAAGCAGCTCAGCGCGGCGATGACGCAGATCACCACCGTGGTGGCGACCACCGAGCCGATCCGCTGCGGCTCGGTGGGCAGGAGCAGCCAGCGGGTGCCGGCCGCCACGACCGCCGCGCCGATGATCACCGGTGGGCCGAACGCGAACGCGATGACGGCGGGGACCGCTACCAGCACGGACGCGATGTGCGAGGAGGGCGGGGTGCTCACCTGCAGGACCACCACCAGGACGCACAGCAGCAGGGCCGCCCCCAGGACCACCGTCTTCGTGCCCCGTCCGGCCGACGGCCGGGTGCCGTCCTCCCGTTCACCGGCCGGCATGTCCGCTCCTCTCACCGCGTCCCGCCGGCCCGGGACCGCCCTTCTCCCGTCCGAACCGCCGTTCCCCGAACCGGCACACCGAGACAGCGGCACGCACCGTCGCACAGCTCCTGCGGCCATTGTCGAACAGCCGCCGCCATCCCGCTCGCGGACCGGCCCGCGTCCGGACGGGGCGGCGTCCGCTCGAGGGCACGGCGGTTTCCCCGCTCCTCGGCCGCGCAAACAGCGCTACCGGGTGCGCGGGTACCGGGCCGGTCCGGGGCGCTGGTACGCGCCGTTCGTCGTCGCGATCGAGGTCCGGCCGGGGGGTGGACCATCCGCCGGGGACGAGACCGTCCTCACCGCTCCCCGAGCGGCTTCGCGTAGCAGCGGCTGCTCTCGTACGCGCGGTAGTGGCCGAACTTCTCGCACGGGCTGTAGCCGCTGGAGAGGTACAGGGCGATGGCCTCCGGCTGGCGGTCGCCGGTCTCCAGGACCATGCGGGTGCGGCCGGCCGCCTGGGCGTCCGCCTCCAAGGCGGCGAGGATGCGGCGGGCGAGGCCCTGGCCGCGGCCCTCGGGTATGACGTACATCCGCTTCAGCTCGGCGTCGCCGTCCGAGTAGCCCTCCTCGTTGCGCTCCTGGGAGCGCCAGCCGCCCGTGGCGACGGGCTGGTCGGACGCGTCGTACGCGATCAGGTACAGGCCGTGAGGCGGATCGAACATCGTGGCGTCCAGCGGTGTGACGTCGCCCTCGTCGCCGTATCGCTCGGCGTATTCGAGCTGCACGCGATCGTTGAGTTTGACGGCATCGGGGTGGTCGAACGCCCGAATGTGGATATTCATGCGAAATATCGTACATGTATGCGGCATGCGTTGGCCGGTATCGTGCCGCAATGCTCACTGTGACCTCCGTGAATGTAAACGGACTCCGCGCCGCGGCCAAGAAGGGCTTCACCGAGTGGCTGGCGCAGACCGACGCCGACGTGATCTGCCTCCAGGAGGTGCGCGCCGAGCCCGAGCAGCTGCCCGCCGAGATCCGTGAGCCCGGGGGCTGGCACACCGTCCACGCGCCGGCCGCCGCCAAGGGCCGGGCCGGGGTCTCCCTCTACTCGCGGCGGGCCCCGGAGCGCGTGCAGATCGGCTTCGGCGGTTACGGGCACGCCGGGTGCGAGGAGTTCGACACGAGCGGGCGGTACGTCGAGATCGACCTGCCGGGCGTCACGGTCGCGAGCCTGTACCTGCCCTCCGGTGAGGTCGGCACCGAGCGGCAGGACGAGAAGGAGCGCTTCATGGCCGCCTTCCTGCCCTACCTCGTCGGGCTGAAGGTGCGCGCCGCCGCCGAGGGCCGCGAGGTCGTCGTCTGCGGCGACTGGAACATCGCCCACCGGGAGGCCGACCTCAAGAACTGGCGCGCCAACCGCAAGAGCGCCGGCTTCCTGCCCGAGGAGCGGGAGTGGCTGACCCGGGTCTTCACGGAGGCGGCGTACGTCGACGTCGTCCGGGCCCTGCACCCGGACGTCGAGGGCCCGTACTCGTGGTGGTCGTACCGGGGGCGCGCGTTCGACAACGACACGGGCTGGCGCATCGACTACCAGGTGGCGACCCCGGGCCTCGCCGCGCGCGCCGTGAAGGCGTGGGTCGAGCGGGCGGCCACGCACGGTGAGCGGTGGAGCGACCATGCGCCGGTGACGGTGGTGTACGAACAGTAGGAGCGGGTTACGGGGTTGGGCGCGGGCGGGACCGGGTAGAGCGAGGCCCCTGCGCCCCTACCTGGACCTACCCGGGCGGGGGCGGGTTATGCGCCGGGGCGCGGCGGACGGTTCACGCCTCGTCCGTCTCCGCCTTGTTCGTCTCCGCCTCGGCCGGCTTCTCCCGCCGCAGCCGCCGGTCCAGGGCCATCGACAGCTCCGCGTCCATCACCGCGCGGGCCAGCGGCCGCAGTTGGGGCGGCTCCGGAGCCGCAGCCGAGTCCGAACCCGCACCCACGCCCGGGCCCGAGCGCGAGCGCGCACCCGGGTCCGAACCCGCCCCCACGCCTACACCCGCGCCCGCGCCCGAGTCCGCACCCGCCCCGTGCTCGCGCAGCACCGAGACGAACAGGTCCGCCAGCGCCTCCGCGTGCTCGCGGACCCGGCGGCCCGTGGCGAGCACCGTGGCGAGCGGGACGCCTTCCCGGACCAGCTCAGCCGAGACCTCCAGCAGGCGGCGGCTGATGTGGACGATCTCCTCGCCGTCCGTCCCCAGGTAGCCCAGCTCCATCGCGAGCGCCAGGTTCTCCGGGGTCGACTCGCCCTCGAAGTAGTCCGCCAGCTGCTCGGGCGTGAGGCGGACCGGGGTCTCCTCGGACGGTTCGCCCAGGCCCAGCACCTCCGCCACATCGCGTCCGCTCTCGAACGTACGGGCGAGGTCGGCGATGCCGGTCAGGGTGTGGCCGCGCTCCAGGAGGCCGGTGATCGTGCGCAGCCGGGCCAGGTGGTGGTCGTCGTACCAGGCGATGCGGCCCTCGCGGCGGGGCGGCGAGATCAGGCCGCGCTCCCGGTAGAACCGCACGGTCCGGACGGGGATGCCGGCCTCCTTGGCCAGCTCCTCCATGCGGTACTCGCGGTGCTCGCGTCCTTCTGCCACCCCCGCACCTTATCCGCCTCCCCGGGGCGGAAACCGCAAGTTGTACCGCCGGTAACTTCCTTCGTCGGCCCTCTACCCATCGGTACTCCGCTGCCCTACCCTCCCAACCATGCCAGCGATTGCTGGCAGAGTCGTGTGACGTACCGCGGGAGGCGGCAGCATGGCCCAGCACGAGCATGTACGCGTGGCGGTGATCGGATCCGGATTCGGGGGCCTCGGTGCCGCGGTCCGGCTGCGCCGCGAAGGAATCACCGATTTCGTGATCCTGGAGCGGGCCGGTTCCGTCGGCGGCACCTGGCGCGACAACAGCTACCCCGGCTGCGCCTGCGACGTACCGTCCCACCTCTACTCCTTCTCGTTCGCCCCCAACCCCGACTGGCCGCGCACCTTCTCCGGGCAGGAGCACATCCGCGCCTACCTGGAGCACGTCGCCGACACCTTCGGACTGCGCCCGCACCTGCGCCTCGACCACGAGGTGACGCGGATGCGCTGGGACAACGACGAGCTGCACTGGGTCATCGACAGCGCGGGCGGCACGACCGTCGTCGCCGACGTCGTCGTCTCCGCGACCGGCCCCCTCTCCGACCCGAAGACGCCCGACATCCCCGGCCTCGCCGACTTCCCCGGCAAGGTCTTCCACTCCGCCCGCTGGGACCACGACGCCGACCTCACCGGCAAGCGCGTCGCGGTGATCGGCACCGGCGCCTCCGCCATCCAGATCGTGCCGTCCATCCAGCCCGAGGTCGGCAGGCTGACCCTCTTCCAGCGCACCCCGCCCTGGGTCATGCCCCGCATGGACCGGAGGATCAGCGGCTTCGAGCGCCGGCTGCACCGCGCCCTGCCCGCCACCGGAACCGCCCGCCGCGGACTCCTCTGGGGCATCCGGGAACTGCAGGTCAGCGCCTTCACCAAGCACCCCGACCAACTCGGCCTGGTCGAACGGATCGCGAAGTCCAACATGGCCCGCGCCATCAAGGACCCCGCCCTGCGCGCCAAACTGACCCCCTCCTACCGCATCGGCTGCAAGCGCATCCTGCTGTCGAGCACGTACTACCCCGCCCTCGCCCGGCCCAACGTCGACGTCGTCGCCTCCGGCCTCGCCGAGGTCCGCGGCTCGACCCTCGTCGCATCGGACGGCACGGAGGCCGAGGTCGACGCGATCATCTTCGGCACCGGCTTCCACGTCACCGACATGCCGATCGCCGAACGCGTCGTCGGCGCCGACGGGACCACGCTCACCGAGTCCTGGAAGGGCGGCATGCAGGCGCTGCGCGGCGCCAGCGCGGCCGGCTTCCCCAACTGGATGACCATCATCGGCCCCAACACCGGCCTCGGGAACTCCTCGATGATCCTCATGATCGAGTCCCAGCTGAACTACATGGCCGACTACCTGCGCCAGCTGGACGTCCTCGGCGGCAGGGCCGCCCTCGACGCCCGGCCCTCCGCGGTGAACGCCTGGAACCGCCGCGTCCAGGACCGCATGAAGCGCACCGTCTGGAACACCGGCGGCTGCAACAGCTGGTACCTCGACGCCAACGGCCGCAACACCACCGTCTGGCCCGGCACCACCGCCGAGTTCCGCAGGGCCACCCGGACCGTCGACCTCTCCGAGTACCAGGTCCTGCGCCCGTCCGTCCCCGCCCAGCGCGCCGCGAGCGGGACCGTCTCCGAGGAGGCCGTCCGATGAGCCGCCCCCTGCCCGTCGCCGGCCGCCGCCCCGTGCCCGCCCGCGAACTCCTCGCCGTCTCCGCCGACGGCTCCCGCATCCACGTCGAGGTCCACGGCCGGGAGGGCGCCCCCGCCGTCGTCCTCTCCCACGGCTGGACCTGCAACACCGGCTTCTGGGACGCCCAGATACGCGACCTCGCCGTCGACCACCGCGTCATCGCCTACGACCAGCGCGGCCACGGCACCTCGCCCGCCGCCGCCCGCGACGGCTACAGCACCGACGCGCTCGCCGACGACCTCGAAGCGGTCCTCGCCGCGACCCTCGCCCCCGGCGAGAAGGCCGTCCTCGCCGGGCACTCCATGGGCGGCATGACCATCATGGCCGCCTCCCGCCGCCCGAAGCTGCGCGAGCACACCGCCGCCGTCCTGCTCTGCAGCACCGGCAGCTCCCGCCTCCTCGCCGAGTCCCTCGTCCTCCCGACGCGCGCCGGAGCCGTACGCACCCGCCTCACCCGCGCCGTCCTCGGCGCCCGCGCCCCCCTCGGACCGGTCACGCCCCTGTCCCGCCGCATACTCAAGTACGCGACCATGGGGGCGGGTTCGGCCCCCGACCGGGTCGACACCTGCGCCCGTATCGTGCACGCCTGCCCCCGCATCCCCCGCGTCGCCTGGGGACACGTCCTCGCGGACCTCGATCTCGACGAGGGCGTACGGGAGTTGCGGGTGCCCACCGCGATCATCGCGGGTACGGAGGACCGGCTCACGCCGCCCGTCCACGCCCGCGCCCTCGCGGCGGCGCTGCCCGACTGCCTCGGCCTCACCGAGCTGACGGGCATGGGACACATGACACCCGTGGAGGCGCCGGAGGCCGTCACGGCGAGAATACGAGAACTGGTGACCGCGTACCTCCCGGCCCTCCCGGAACGGGGTACGACTACGGCAGGCGTCGAGGGCAAGGAGGAGGTCGCATGAGCGGCACGGTAAATCTCGAAGGACAGGTCGTCGTCGTCACCGGCGCGGCACGCGGCGTCGGCGAACTCCTCGCCCGCAAGCTCTCCGCCCGGGGCGCGATCCTCGCCCTCGTCGGCCTGGAACCCGACGAGCTGAAGAAGGTCTCCGCACGCCTCCACGGCGAGAGCGACCACTGGCACGCCGACGTCACCGACCACGACGCCATGGCCCGCGTCGCCCGGGAGGTCAAGGCGCGCTTCGGCAAGGTCGACATCGTCGTCGCCAACGCGGGCGTAGCCACCGGCGGCCCCCTGGTGGACTCCGACCCCGTCGCCTGGCGCCGCGTCATCGAGGTCAACCTCATCGGCGGCGCGGTGACGGCTCGCGCCTTCCTGCCCGTCCTCATGGAGAGCCGGGGCTACTTCCTCCAGATCGCGTCCCTCGCCGCCATGACCCCCGCCCCCATGATGAGCGCCTACTGCGCCTCCAAGGCCGGCGTCGAGGCGTTCGCGCACAGCCTGCGCGCCGAAGTCGGCTACAAGGGCGTGAAGGTCGGCGTCGGCTACCTCTCCTGGACCGACACCGACATGGTCCGGGGCGCCGACGAGGACGACGTCATGCGGGACCTGCGCCAGCGCCTCCCGTGGCCCACGAACCGTACGTACCCGCTCGGCCCCGCCGTCGACCGTATCGTCGCCGGCATCGAGCGCCGCTCCGCCCACGTCTACGCCCAGTGGTGGCTGCGCGGCATGCAGTCCGTACGCGGCTGCCTGCCGACCCTCATCGGCGTCGTCGGCCAGCGCGAGATGCGCAGGTTCGGCCCGCGCATGGAGGGCAGGAGCAGGGGCCTCGTGGGCGCTGGAGGCGCCGCTGACCAGCACGAACGCGCGGCACACACGCAGCGTGAGTGATCGACATGCGGAGCGTGGTCGGCCGTGTGAATCTGGTCGAGGCCCCACCGGGGCCGTACCCCAAGCACCACATAGGAGTGAACAGCATGGGCATCGCCGACCAGTTCAAGGACAAGGCCAAGGACCTCACCGGCCAGGCGCAGGACAAGACGCAGGAGCGCCAGGACCGCCAGGACCAGGGCCAGAACCGCGACCGCGCCCGCGACGCGGCTCAGCAGGGCCGCGACCGCGCGCAGAACGCCTCCCAGCGTGCGCAGGACGAGGCGAGCGAGCGCTTCGACCGTTGACGGTCGCGCGGTGACGCCGAGGGGCGCGCCCGGATTCCTTCCGGGCGCGCCCCTTCGTGTACGTGGTCCGCCTCAAGCGGTCTTGACGGCCTCGATGAACGGCGCCCAGGCGGCGGCGTCGACGACGAGCGCGGGCCCCTCGGGCCGCTTGGAGTCACGGACGGGGACGAGGCCGGGGTGACCGTCGGCGACCTCGACGCAGTCGCCGCCGTCGGCGTTGCTGTAGCTGCTCTTACGCCACAGGGCGTACCCCTCGGCGACTTCGAGGCAGTCCCCGCCGGAGCCGTTGCTGTAGCTGCTCTTGCGCCAGCGGGTGGTGCTCAGATCAATGGTGGTGCTGGCCATTCCGGAACTCCTCAGCCGCCTTCTCCAGCAGGGCGAGGGACACCTCTGGCGGCAGCGCGGCGGCCCTGAGGCGATCGTATGTGTTGCGGTACCGCTTAACGAGCCCCGGATCATCGATGGTCTGCCCGTGGTAGGCGCCTTCGGTGTAGAGCAGCGGTGGCTCGTCATCGAAGTCCAGGAGCAGCAGCGGCATCTCGCTGATGGGGCGGGTGGCCGCGTTCCACGGAAGGATCTGTAGAACGACTCGGCGGCTGCGCACCATGGCGGCGATGCGGTCCAACTGTGCTGCCATTTCTGCTGGTTCGAGCAGCGGATGACGAATCACTGACTCGTGCAGGACTACCCAGTACTCGGGCTTCTTGGGGTCGGCGAACAGCTTGGCCCGCTCCTGCCGAGCGTCGATTTTGGCCTGCACCTCCTCCGGAGTATCCAGGGGGTGCGTCGCTTGGATGACGGCTCGCGCATAGGCCGGGGTTTGCAGGAGCCCCGGGAGCAGGGTGCCTGACCACTGGTTGATGGTCCGGGCGCGGACCTCCGCCTCTGCGATGCCCACGAAGAACGCGGCGTGCCCCTTGCTTCGGGCCTCCCGAACCTCTTCACAGCGCCGCGTGAAAAAGTCCGTGCCCAGCTTTTGGTCCACGTGCTGCGCGAGCTGTCGCGGCATGCGGCGGTCTCCGTGCTCGACCGCGCTCAGCATGCCGACTCCGTAGAAGCTGCCGTCCAGCAGCTTCTCCATGGTCAAGCCCGCCGCCTCCCGCTGGTACCGCAGCTCCTTCCCGTAGAACTGCGGCACCCCCGCCGAACCGTCGATCTCCTTGGCCACCGGCCGACCGCCTTTCACACATCGCTCTGTGGAGCGGAATTGGCTTCCACGGTAGATCCCCGTGCGGCAGCGTGTGAGGTGTTCGTCACAGCTAGCAACCGAAAGGTGGACGGCCCTCATGGAGCACGCCCCGTACGACATCGGCCCGGAGATCGACGCCTTGCGCGCGGCGCTCAAGGCGAACGGGATCACCCTGCCGTCACTCGGAGTCGACCCGCTGACGCTCGCCGGGTGGACGAGTCGGCCGCCGCTCGTCGCGCTCGGTAACTGCAACACCGAGACGGCCCGGCGGCTGGCCGAGGTGCTCCAGAGGGCGGCGGGGGGATGAGCGGGCTGCCGCTGACGTGGGAGTTCCTGGCGGTTCCGCAGGCCGTACCGGAGGTGCGGCGGATACTGCGGGCGCGGTTCGCCGGGGACGACGCGGACGATCTCGTGCTGTGCGTCAGCGAGTTGCTGGCGAACGTGATCACGCATGTGGGGGAGCGCACGCCGGTCTCGTTACGGGTGACCGCGACGCCCTCGGGGCGCGTACGGGTGGCCCTGAGCGACCCGGCGCCGGCCGTGTGGCCGGTGCTCCGGGAGTCCGGCCCGGACGGCACGTCCGGGCGGGGCCTCCAACTGCTGGACGCGGTCGCGCTGCGGTGGGGCGTGGAGCAGGCCCCGTACCGCAAGACGGTGTGGTGCGAACTGCGGGCGCCGAAGGTCCGGGCGGCGGCTCTACGGCCCGCCGGGGCGGGGAAGCTTGGCACGGAATGACTGGTCACTGGGCCAGGCACCAAAAGGACTCGGGTTGTGGCGAAGAAGCGTGTGTAGAGGTCAGGTCATGGCCTCGGGGTGGCGGGCCCCCGGTCGACGACTCGAAGACCGGCGGCTATCTCGCGGGTGCATCTCCCGCTCGCGTTGTCGACGCGGTAGCGCAGGATGCGGGCGGCCTGGACGATGTGCGGCAAGTAGAGGCCCAGGCCGGTGACGTCCAGGACGCGGACGGCGCGGGTCTCCAATACAGGCCCTGCCTCATTGCTCTTTGCTGACCTTGATCGGAGTTTTGCCCTCCCTTTGTCGGGATCGCGACCGCGAACTCTTTTGGTGAACTAACGTCTTCGGGCCAGTCAGCCGAGCCAGGGGAGCAGACGACGCCATGGGCGACCACAGCGACGGCAAGATACTCGACATCAAGATCGCCGACTTGAAGGCGGCAGCCCCGCATTTCCACACGCACAGCCATGACCTGGCCAAGGCGCTCACCAAGCTCAAGACCGGTCTGGCAGACACCGGTTCGCCGTGGGGAGACGACGAGCAAGGGCAGAAGTTCCACGAGCACTATGGCCCGCTCGTCAAGAAGATGGAGACCGCCGCCGCAGTCCTGGCCCTCGGCCTGGCCAGCATCGAAGCAGCCATGACCGACATGGCGGACGGACACATCGACAACGAGGAACTCGTCCGGTCGATGTTCAGCAAGGTCCAGCCCGCCCCGCACGACGGCAGCGGGACCGCGCAGTGAGTGTCGCGGACAAGGCGAAGCAGATCGTCCAGCATGCCACCGGTATGTGGTGGCCGGACGCGGACGAGGACAGCCTGCGCGACGCAGCCAAGGTGTGGCGGGACTTCGCCGACGACCTGGAGAAGGTTACTGCCGCCGCGAACAAGTCGGCGCGCGGCATCATCGAGCACAACAAGGGCGAGGCGATATCCGCCTTCGACGACCCGTTCTGGCGCCGCTACTACTATGGCGGCCACGGCTGGCTCCAGGACATGATCGACGCGTCCCGCGACATCGCCAAGTCCCTCGACCAGTACGCCGACGCCGTCCACCACGCCGTCAAACGCTTGGAACACGAACTGGAGATCGTCGGCGCAACGATCGCCGCCGGAACCCTGCTCGCCGTCTTCACCGTAGGTATCTCCGAGGGAGCCGCCGTCGCGGCCACGGGCGTGATCGTCGACCTGTCAGCAACCCTGGGCGTCACGGTCTCCACCGAGATCGCCACCATCGCCGGCACCACGCTGGCCACCGCTGCCATCGGCGGCATCGAGTCGGTCACCGTCGACCTCGCCGTGACCCAGCCCGGCGCCATCATTCTGGGCGAGAGCAAGGGCTTCAGTCTCGACGAGGTCCAGAACGCCGCCGAGGGCGGCGCGCTCATGGGAGGCCTCCTCGGCAGCGCAGGATCCACCTACCGCGCCATCAACGACGCGGGCGGCATGAGCGAACTTCTCGGCGGCATCCGCATGCCCACCTTCGAGCCGAACCTTGCGCTCCCCGGCGGCGGATCAACGAGCCTGGAGGACCTCGGCCTGCTCATCAAGGGTGACGGGGAAGCGAACGCTTGGCCGCGCAGCAAGCGCAAGGGCGCGTACAAGCCGAAGTACGGAGCCGATCTGGCGGGCGATGAAGGCAAGGGGACGGCCACGAGCCACTCCCACACGTTGGATCGGCACGTCGAGGTCACCACCCAGGATCTCCGGGCCCGCCTGCGCGGAGACGAGAACCTGGACAACGCGTCCCGTTATGTCGACGAAGCATCCGCCCAGAAGCACACCCAAGCTGTCGTTCTCAAGCATCAAAAAGAGATCGATGAGTGGCTGAACAACGGGAAGCCCGCGGGTAAGAAGGACTTCACCGTCGACCTGAGTGAGCCCACGGGGCTGAGCCTGTCGCGCAGCAACTTCAAGAACGGCCTGCCCCCAGAATGGGTCACCGGCGCAACCGTAGTCCTGAAGAAGGACCCGACCGCTGCGCTGGGCTACCGAGTCCTGACCTCCTACCCCACTGCCCAATGAACACCGCACCGGACAGGCATCCCATGACGTCCACTGACCGCTTCCGCGAACTGCGCGACCTGCTGCGTGCCTACGAATCGACGGGGCACACCTTCGACGACACCCTGGAGGCACCCGGCGCCGCGCTGAGTTCCTACCTGCGTACGTCAGCGTTCGTACCCGGGCGAGCGGAGGCGGCGGCGTGCGAGATCGATGACCTCCTCGCGGTTGGTCTGTTCAGCGACGAGATCGCCGACGACGTCGACCTCCTGCCCCACATCGAGCCCCCCAAGGGTGTCGGCGTGGAGGACTGCCTGCGCGCCGTACGCCACCACCTGGGCAACTTCCTGGCGAAGCGTCCCGCGCCCAACGTCGACCTCCGCCCGCAGACCTCGTGGGAGTGGCGACACCGATTCCCCGCTCTCTCCCACCTATTGACCTCGTACTTCCACCAGGACTTCTCGCTGGAGTACAAGTCCCGGGCCGAGGCGATCGACGACTACCTCTCGACCGAGGCACCGGAAGACCACGCAGCTGTCGTTCAGGAGGCCGATGGATTCCTCACCGTCAATACGAGTGACGATGATCTGGCAGAGGCGGCTCGCGTACTCGGTCTGCGGGTCACTCCGCCCAACGACATCACGCTGCGCCAATGGCTGATCGATATCAGAGGCATCATCCAGCACTTCGGGCGCCCATAGTCCCGACCGTCCAGTGCCCAGCATCCCCAACCCACCGGTATCCCCAACCCACCGGTGGGGCGGCGCGCGCTGCACGGATTCAGACCGATGCCAGAGCGGGGTGTAGGACAGCTCGGCCCGCTCGGACCAGGAGCGTTCGCCGCGTCGCAGCAACGCGAGTGGGCAGCGCTCGCGCGGTCCTGGAAGACGCTCTCGACGCCTCCGGACAGGGGCCCTCTTCTGGAGGCGGTCGCCGCTGAGGTCTCCGCGTGGGAGCGCGAGGGGATGCGGCTGGTCACAGTCCTCGACGACGACTACCCGCTGTACCTGCGGCTGGTTCACCAGCGTCCGCCCTTCCTCCTCCTTCGGGGGGCTGCCGCCGAGGACGACCTGCGGGTCGCTGTTGTCGGCACCCGCCAGCCGACCCCTGAGGAGGCGGCCACGCCCGTGCCATCGCCGGCGGACTCGCCGAGCGTGGCGTCAAGGTCGTGATCGTGAGCGGCGTTGCGTGACCGGGCTCACTCCTGAGGAGCGTGGCCCATTTCCGTTGCAGAACTGAGCACCGGCCGAAGAATGGTTCGCGGGGTGGACCGCGTCATCATGCCGCGTGGGGTGCCTGCGCTCCGGAAGGCGCTCAGCGGACCACGTCGAAGACGTTTTTCTGGATGCCGTTCGGGAACGCCTCGTGCTCGACCAGCTTCAGGTGCTGCGTGTCCTTGTCCGAGCCGCTGAACAGGCGCTTGCCGGCGCCGAGGAGGAGCGGGAAGACGAGGAGGTGGTAGCGGTCGATGAGGTCCGCGTCGGAGAGGGACCGGTTGAGGGCCGCGCTGCCGTGGACGATGATCGGGGCGCCGTCGGTCTGCTTGAGGGCGGCGACGTCGTCCAGGGAGCGCAGGATGTGGGTCTCGCCCCAGTCGGCCACGAGGGCGTCCTCGGTGAGCGTGGTGGAGACGACGTACTTGGGCATGGCCCTGTAGCCGGCGAACTCCGCCATGCCGGGCCACACGGGGCTGAACGCCTCGTAGCTGGCGCGCCCCATCATGAGCGCCCCGGCCTCCTCCTGTTCCCGGCCCTTGATCTCGTACGCCTCGGGGAGGAACTCGACGTCCTTGAAGGTCCAGCCGGAGTTCCGGTAGCCCGGTTCGCCGCCGGGGGCCTCGACGACGCCGTCGAGGGAGACGAAGGCGGTGGTGATGAGCGTGCGCATGGGTGACGTCCTCGGGGGCTACTGATAGCTGTCGTACGTCGGCTTGCCCGTGGTGCGGTAGACCGCCAGGACCGTGCCGCCCTTGGACGCCGTGACGCCGACCGGTTCCAGGGCGGTGGGGATCGTACCGTCGGCGAAGAGGCGCTTGCCGGAGCCGAGGATCACCGGGTGGATGGTGAGGCGGTACTCGTCGACCAGGTTCTCGCGCATCAGGGTCTGGGCGAGGTCGCCGCTGCCGACGACGTTGATGTTGCGGCCCTCGGTCACCTTGAGGCGGCGTACGGCTTCGGCGGTGTCGCCGGTCAGGAGCTCGGAGTTCTGCCAGTCGAGCGAGGTCAGGGTGCGGGAGGCCACGTACTTCCGCATGGAGTTCATCCGCTCGGTGAACGGGTTGTCCGGGTCGGCGGTCGGCCAGTACGAGGCGAAGATGTCGTACGTCTTGCGGCCGAGGAGCATCGCGTCGGTGTCCTCGTACCAGTCGGCGATGGCCTCGCCGACCCCCTCGTCGAACGTGGGCTTCTGCCAGCCGCCGTGCGTGAAGCCGCTCTCGGGGTCCTCGTCGGGGCCGCCGGGAGCCTGCATGACGCCGTCCAGGGTCAGGAACGTGGAAACGATGATCTTGCGCATGGTGCGCTCCTTTCCGTCAAGAGGTAGACGCCGGGAGCACCGGAAACTCATCGGCCTCCCCCTCCGGACTCACCGCACGGGGAAGCCGTACGCGTACCCCTGCTCCCTCAGCCAGGGCAGGACCTGGCCCAGCGCGGCCAGGGTCTGGGAGCGGTCGCCGCCCGCGTCGTGGAAGAGGACGGTCGGGCCGTTGGACATCTCGCTCTTGACGGTGGCGACGATGGCGTCCGCGCCGGGGTGCTCGAAGTCCTTGGTGTCGACGTTCCAGCCCAGCGGCCGCATCCCGTGCGAGGCGGCGAGCTGTCGGCTGTACGGGGTGAACGCGCCGCCGGGGGCGCGGTAGTACTGCGGGCGGACGCCGCCCGACGCCTTGGTGATCATCCGCTCGGCGTCGAGGATCTCCTTGGCCTGGTAGGCCTCGGACTTCTTGTCCATGGTGACGTCGTGCGAGACGGTGTGGTTGCACAGGCGGTGCCCGGCCGCCACGACGTCCTTGACCAGGTCGGGGTAGGCCTGGGCCTGCGTGCCCACCATGCAGAACGTGGCCTTGACCCCGTTCTCCTTCAGGAGCTGGAGCACCTGGGGCGTCCAGGTGGGGTCAGGGCCGTCGTCGATGGTGATGTTGACGCCCTTGGGGCCCTTGTCCGACGCGTGGGCGATGTCCTTCGCGACGGCTTCGGTCACGGACCGGTCATGGTGCGCGGCGGACGGCGACGAGACGGCGGCCGCCGGCCGCTGCCCGTCAGTGGTGCCGGCCTGCGCGGTCCATACGGAGGTGGCCGCGGCCAGCGCCGTCACCCCGAGAGCCGCCGCGAGAAGCCGGCTGTGCCACGTTCTCTCCCTGTGCTTCGCCATGTCCGCCCCGCCCCTTTGATTCGCCTGATTCGCCGCCGCTGCCGGTGCCGTGTCGGCCCTGCCCCCACCAGGACAGGTGAAAGGGGCTCGGAGGCTGCCTCTGTTACCGATCGCGGACAAATCTGCTGGAGGCCGGCGACAAACGGGGCGGGAGGGCGGAACCGGCGGGCGAGCAGGGGGCGTGGTGTCCGGGACGCGCATCGGGTGAAGCAGGAATCCGCGTTCGCCGTTCCTCCCGCATAGCATGGGTGTTATGAACGACGGGCGGTACTCGATCGAAATCGAACCGGAGGTGCGGCTGTGGCTGGAGAACATTCCCGCGCAGCACTACAAACAGGCCGAACGAGTCGCCGACCTGCTGGCCGAACAGCCCACCACGCTGGACGAACCGCACTCTCGCCATCTGGGGGGCAAGCTGCGTGAGCTGCGCTTCCGCCTGGGCGATGTCCACCAGCGCATCACCTACTGGCTGGCACCCGGCCGGCGCGTTGTGCTGCTGACTGTGTTCCGCAAGACCAAGACGCGCGAGCAAGCAGAAGTACAACGTGCCCACGCCGCTCAACGGCTTTGCGAAGCAGAGCACAAGGCAGTCGGCGAACACGACCGTTACAGCCGCGACTTCAGGGAGAACCGATGAACCACAGTGAATGGAGGACCCGCCGTCACCGCCGGATGAGCGGCGAACGCCTCGACGCCGACCCCGAGTACGACCGCGTCTACGAGGAGGCCGGCCTTGCCATGACTCTAGGCAAGGCCGTCTATGACCGGCGCAAGCAGCTCGGCCTGAGCGAGGCCGAGCTGGCCGAACGCATGCACACCACCACCGACGAGATCGAAGGCATCGAGACTGCGACCGAACTGCCCCCCATCGCCGTCATCATGCGCTTGGCCAGGGCCCTGGACCTCACGGTCGACATGCATCTTGCCCCTGGGGACGAGCCCACAGTTACGATCGTCACCCCGGCCGCCTGACCCGGGAGGAACCATGCATGAAGCCTCCACGGCGCTCGCCCGCGAGCTGGGGCGACTTGTCCGCGACCGGCGAATCGAACTCGGACTGTCCCAGGCCGAGGTGGCTGAGCGATGCGGGATGAAACAGCCGCAGATCTCACGCTTCGAAGCCGGCGGCACGATACCCACCCTTCCACTGCTGGGCCGACTGGCCGACGCCCTGGGCGTCGACCTCACCATCAGCCTCACATCGCGCGACAAGGCTGCTTGACGCGAAGCCGGGAGACCGGCGGTAAGCGGGGGCGCGCGGGAGCCGGGGGCCGGCACGGCAGCACGCGGGTACGGCAGTTCCGAACGTTCATGCCGCTCACCCGTCCCCATCCCGCGCCCGGGCTGGCAGAGTCGTCCCGCATGACCGACGATTACGCGAAAGAGCGCCTCCACAACAACCTTCGGACCGTGCGCGAGGCGGTTCTCCGGAAGCTCGACGGGCTCAGTGAGTACGACATCCGGCGGCCCCTGACCTGGACCGGGACCAACCTGCTGGGCCTGGTCAAGCACCTGTCGTTCTGGGACGCTCGCTACTTCGGGGAGGTCTTCGGGCGGCCGTTCCCCGAGCCGCTTCCCCGCTGGCAGGACAACGAACCCGGCGGCCCGGAGATGTGGGCCGCCGAGGACGAGACGCGGGAGGAGATCACCGGCCGGTACCGCCGGGTGTGGGCGCACTCGGACGCGACGATCGCGGCGCTCGCCCTCGACGCGCCGGGCCGGGTCGACTGGTGGCGGCGGCCCGAGGTGACGCTGTTCGACATCCTGGTCCACATGCACGGCGAGACCGCCCGGCACGCCGGCCACGCCGACATCCTCCGCGAACAGCTCGACCACGCCACGGGGACGACGGGCGCGCCCGCCGCCCCGCAGGAGGACGCGGCGTTCTGGGAGGCGCACCGGGCGAGGGTGGAACGGGCGGCGAGGGCCGCCGCCGAAGGCGCGTAGAGGTCACTCGTTCCGTTTGCGGAGCGCCTTCAACTCCCGCCCGAACGCCATGGAGTACTTGAGCGCCTTGTCGGCGACGGGGCTGGTGAAGTGGTCGAGCCGTGCGTTCGTCGTGTGCTCGTCGGGTGCCTTCACCCCCGGGACGAGACAGCGGGCGCGGTGGTGACATGGGGTGGGCGGGTCGCGTGCGCGGGCTATGGGGTGGGAACGGCTGTCCGGTGGCAGGATGGCCGCTCGGCCCACCGAAGGAGTCCGCATGACCCGGCATCTCCCAGTCGTCGCCGTCACCACGGCCGTTCTCCTCGCGGCGGGGTGCGACAGCGGCCCGGACCACGCACCGCCACAGCGAACGAGCGCGGTTCCCCGGTCCTCTCCCGGCGCGGGCGGACTCGAACTGCCCGCGCACGCCCACCTGCTCGTACCGGAGACCGCCGGGGACTCGGACCTCGCGCTGAGGCGCTTCACGCCGGAACAGGGCACGTACACCATCTACGCCCGCTGCACGGGCAAGGGGAGCGTGACCATCGTCGACGAGGACCGGCCCGAGGAGGAGCCGAACCGGGTGGCCTGCAACGGGGTGGTCACCGTGGGCCGGGTTTACAGCGAGGTGGAGGCGCAGTCCCTCCGTATGCGGGTGCGCGGCGGAGCGGCCACGTGGAGGGTCGCCGTCGTGAACGGCGAGCGGGACATGTGAAGCAACAGGCCCCAGGCTGAACGCACATGGCCCCACCTGGCACCATGCGTCCATGACCCAGGACATACAGACCCGGGGCGAGGCGCTGGTCGCCGCCGCTCTGGCCAAGGATGCCAAGGCCGCCCACCGGCACACGGACTTCTTCGTGTTCGGGAGACACATCGACGAGGGCATCCCCTACTGGGAGCGGGCCGTCGAGGCCGAGGACATCTGGTCGCACTACACCCTGGCCCGGTACCGGAAGATCCGCGGCGACCGGCAGGCGGCGGACGCGCTCTACCGGGCGTGGGCCGAGTTCCACGGCGGGTGCGCGTACGGGCTCGGGGTGCTGTTGCGGGAGGACGGGAACACCGGGGAAGCCGCCGAGTGGTTCCGGCAGGGGTGGGAGAACGGGCGGCACCTCGACTGCAAGATCGAGCTGGGCAAGCTCATGGCCGCCGAGGGGCGGTGCGCGGAGGCGTCCGCGTTCCTCATGGACAAGACCGAGCTCGGCGACATCGCGGTCTTCCGGTGGTCCCAGCTCTTCGACTCGTTCGAGGAGGTCTTCGACCGGGTCGCCGCGGACCTGGACATCGCCGAGGCCGACGAGGACGGCGAGGCCGCCACGAAGGCGGTGCGCGGCCTCTTCGAGCTGGACAAGCACTTCGCGGACTACCCGGGGCTCGCCCCCCGCGCCGATGAGCTCTACCGCCGGGGCTCGGTGCTCAGCCCCGAGGCGGGGATGTACTACGCCATGTTCCTCACCGAGACCGGCGAGGACGGCTGGCCCGAGGCCGTCGAGCTGCTGCTCCGGGCGCGCGAGGCGGGGGTCCCGCAGGCCGCCGCGCTGCTCGGCAACAAGTGCGAGCAGCGCGGTGAGATGGCGGAGGCCGAGCGCGCCCACCTGCTCGCCGTCGAGGCGGGCGAGGAAGCGCCCAAGTGGAACCTCGGGATGCTGTGCCTGCGGCTCGGCCGGTACGACGAGGCCGAGCGCTGGTTCCGGGAGTTCGGCGACGACGACGCGGACGCCGTGCAGCAGCTCGCCCGCATCGCCGTGCTCCGCGAGGGCGGGCCCCGCGCCGCCGACGAGCCCGACTACCGGCAGCTGCCCGTACTGCGCGAGCGGGCCGAGGCCGGGGACGTACGGGCCGGTTACGAGTACGCCGCGATGCTCAACGACTGGGGCGGCAAGAACGCCCGCTACCTGATCCCCTGGATGGAGCCCGCCGCCCGCGCCGGGGACCCGGACGCGGCGTACGACGTGGCGCAGTTGTGCGCGAAGCTGCGCCGCTTCACCGACCGCGACAGGTGGCACCGCCTGGCCGCCGAGGCCGGCGACCGCCACTCCTGCCACCACATGGGCTGGCTCTCCGACCAGCATTACGACTACCAGGAGTCCGAGCGCTGGTACGTCCGGGCGGCCGGGCTCGGGTCCCGCCTCGACTCGATGATCGCGGGCAAGCTGATGGTCCAGCGCGGGGCGTACGCCGAGGCCGAACCGTACCTCCGCAGGGCCTGGGAGGAGGGCGACGAGAACGACAGGTTCCGTACGGAGACGGCCGGTTACTACGGAGTCGCCCTGCGCCACCTGGGCCGCCTCGACGAGGCCGTGGACCTCCTCGAGCTCGCCGCCGACCGCTGGAAGGAGGACGTGCTTCCCCTCTACGACCGGGACGACCTGGACCTCCAAGCCCGGATGATCCGGCCGGAGAAGGAGCTGGAGGCGCTGGACGAGCAGCTGGAGGAGGACGACGAGGAGGAGTGATCCCGCCGCCTACCTGGGCGGCAGCGGCGGCCTCCTCCGGTCCGGGGCCGTGTCGTACGTCGGCGGGGTCGCCGGAGGATGCGCGGCGAGGAGGTCCAGGGCCGTGCGGACCGCGTCGTCCAGCACCGCGTGGCGGCCCTCCGCCCAGTCCAGGGGGGTGCGCAGCGCCTCCAGGTCCGGTTCGACGCCGTGGTTCTCGACGGACCAGCCGTACGTGTCGAACCAGGCCGCGTTCATCGGGACGGTGATCACCGTGCCGTCGCCCAGGCGGTGGCGGCCGGTCATGCCGACGACGCCGCCCCAGGTGCGCTGGCCGACGACGGGGCCCAGCTTCAGCAGGCGGAACGCGGCGGTGATCATGTCGCCGTCGGAGGAGGTCGCCTCGTCGGCCAGGGCGACGACCGGGCCCCGGGGGGCATTGGAGGCGTAGGAGACGGGCTGGGCGTTGCGGGTCAGGTCCCAGCCCAGGATCGTGCGGGTGAGCTTCTCCACCACCAGCTCGCTGATGTGGCCGCCGGCGTTGCCGCGTACGTCCACGATCAGCGCGGGGCGCGAGACCTCCATGCGCAGGTCGCGGTTGAACTGGGCCCAGCCGGAGCCGCCCATGTCGGGGATGTGGAGGTAGCCGCACCGGCCGCCGCTCAGTTCCCGGACCACCTGGCGGCGCTTGGCGACCCAGTCCTGGTAGCGCAGGGGGCGTTCGTCGATGAGGGGGACGATCGCGACGCGGCGCGGGCGGCCGTCGCCCTTCGCCGGGCGGAAGGTCAGCTCGACCGTGGTGCCGCCCGCCGCCGCGAGCAGCGGGTAGGGCCCGGCGACCGGGTCGACCGCGCGGCCGTCGACATGGGTCAGGACCGCTCCCTCGCGGATGCCCGTACCGGCCAGCGGGGAACGCGCCTTGGAGTCCGACGAGTCGCCGGGTAGGACGCGCAGCAGGGTCCATTCCCCGTCCCGGCACGCGAAGTTGGCGCCCAGCAGGCCGATCGCGCGCTGGTAGTGCGGCGGGCCCTCGTTGCGGCGCGCGGGCGACACGTACGCATGGGAGGTGCCCAGCTCGCCCAGCACCTCGCGCAGCAGGTCGGCGAACTCGTCCGGGGTGGCGACGCGTTCGACCAGGGGCCGGTACTGGTCCAGGACCGCCGGCCAGTCGATGCCGCACATGTCCGGCTCCCAGAAGTAGGAGCGGATGATCCGGCCCGCCTCCTCGTACGCGCCCCGCCACTCCGCCGGCGGGTCCACCTCGTGCAGGATGCGGCGCAGGTCCAGGTAGACCGTGGAGTCGTTGTCGCCGATCTCCGTCGCGGGGACCGCGCGCAGCTCGCCGTCGTCCATCACGACGAGGCGGGAGGCGTCGCCGCTGACCGCGAACCAGTCGAGATGGCCGACGAGTTCGGTCTTCTTCGCCTTGGCGATGCTGAAGTGCTCCAGGGTCGGGCGGCCCGACATGTCCGCCGGGTTGGCGAACGTCTCGCCGAGCGCCCCGGAGATCGGCCAGCGCAGCCACACCAGCCCACCGCCGCTCACGGGCGTCAGCGCGGAGTACTTGGACGCGGAGACCGGGAACGGCGTGACCCGGCTCTCCAGGCCCTCGAACTCGACGGTGACCGTCGACCCCTCCGTCATTCCCGCCTCGGCCGGGTCGACCGGGTCCAGGCCGCCCGCCGCGGGCCGGCCGTCGGGCAGCAGGGCGAAGGGGGACGGGGTCGCCGAGGAGAGCGGGACCAGGTAGGGGCGGCAGCCGAGCGGGAAGGACAGGTCGCCGGTGTGGACGTCGTACACCGGGTCGAAGCCGCGCCAGGACAGGAACGCCAGATAGCGGCCGTCGCCCGTGAAGACGGGGTTCTCGTCCTCGAAGCGGCCGTTGGTGACGTCCACGATCGCCGGCTCGCCCGGGCCCGAGATCCGGGCCAGCTTGATCTTGCGCAGCGAGCGGCCGATGCCCGGGTGCGACCAGGTCAGCCAGGCGCCGTCGGGGGAGAACGCGAGGTCGCGGACGGGTCCGTTGACGGACCGGATCAGCTCGGCCGGCTCACCGGTGGACGTCTCCTCGTCGGTGTCCAGGAGCAGCAGGCGGCCGTCGTGCGAGGCGATGGCGAGGCGTTCGCCGTCCGGGTCGGCGACCAGCTCCTGGACCCGGCCGATCAGGCCCGAGGCCAGCCGGCGGGTCGGGCGGTCGCCGCTGGCGCGCGGCAGCTGGGCGATCTCGATCGCGTCCTCGCCCTCCGCGTCGGTGACGTACGCGACCTGGCCCCCGCTGCCCAGCATCTCCGGCAGCCGCACCCGTACGCCCGGGGTGTCGGAGATGGTGCGGGCGGGCCCGTCGCGGTGCGTGAGCCAGTACAGGCTGCCGCGTACCGACACGGCGCTGGCCCGGCCGGTCTCGTCCACGGACAGCGCGTCCACGTTGCTCGACGCCGGCACCTGGTACGTGCGCCGTCCGGCGCGCGGGCCGCCGAGCCGGACCTCCAGTCTGCGGGGCACGGCGTCGGGCGTCTCCAGGTCGTCCACGAGCCACAGCTCGCCCGCGCACTGGTAGACCACCCGGCGCCCGTCGCTCGCCGCGTGCCGGGCGTAGAACGCGTCGTGGTCGGTGTGCCGCCGCAGGTCCGTGCCGTCGGGCCGGCAGGAGTAGAGGTTGGCGACGCCCTCGTGGTCGGAGAGGAACGCGATCCGGCCGCCGACGAACATCGGGGTGTCGAGGTGCCCGCCGATGTCCGGGAGCAGCCGCTCGCCGTGCAGCCACAGCCGGCCCGTGGCCCCGCCCCGGTAGCGCTTCCAGGCGGCCGGTTCGTGCGGCGGGGTGCCGGTGAGCAGCAGGGTGCGGCGCTCGCCGTCGATGTCGGCGACCGCGATGTCGGAGACCGGGCCCCAGGGCAGCTTGCCGCCGGGGCCGCCGTCGGTGGGGACGCTGTAGGCCCAGGAGAAGTAGGAGAACGGCTGGTTGTGCGAGGAGACGGCGAGGATCTGCGAGGACTCGCCGGGGTCGGGCGACCAGCCGCAGACCCGGGTGTCGGTGGAGCCCCAGTAGGTGAGCCTGCGGGACGGTCCGCCGGCGACCGGGACGAGGTGGATCTCGGGGTCGAGGCTCCGCCAGGACGTGTACGCGATCCGGGTCCCGTCGGGCGAGAACCGCGGATGGCCGACTCTGGTGCGGTCGACGGTCACCCGCCAGGCCCGTCCGGGCTGCTCGCCGGCGGCGGCGAGGGGGGCGACCCAGAGATCGTCCTCCGCCGCGAAGCAGAGCAGATCCTCGTGGAGGTGCGGGAACCGGAGATACGAGACGTCGTCACTCACCCCCCAATGCTTTCCGCGTGGAGGGGGCCCGGCAACTCAGAGGGACCACCTTTGTGGTGCGCGACACAAGCGAAACCGTTTCGTTTCGCTGGGTGGCCGGGATAACGTGCTGGTGTACGAAACTGTTTCGTTCGATGATTCGGTGAACTCGTCGCACGGAACGGCCCCGAGGGGAACAGGAGGTCGAACCATGGCACGCACACGGCTCACGCCCGAGCGTGAGAGCGAGCTGTACGCCGCCGTGCTCGACCTGCTCCGCGAGGTCGGCTACGACGCCCTCACGATGGACGCCGTCGCCGCGCGTACGCATTCCAGCAAGGCCACCCTCTACCGCCAGTGGGGGAGCAAGCCGGCGCTCGTCGTCACGGCCCTCCGGCACAACAAACCCGGCACCCTCGGCGACGTCGACACCGGCTCCCTGCGCGGTGACTTCCACGCCGTGCTCAGCCGTAGTGACGACTGTCAGATGGAGAAGGACGCCGCGCTGATGCGGGGTCTGAGCCATGCCGTCCACACCAACCCCGACCTCCTCCAGGCCCTGCGCGAACTGCTCGTCGAACCGGAGATGACCGGTTTCGACGCGCTGCTGCGACGAGCCGTGGACCGGGGGGAGGTGAGCCCGGACAGTCCGGCGCTCAGATACGTACCGCACATGCTGATCGGCGCCTTCGCCACTCGGCAGCTGGTCGAGGACCGCCCCGTCGACCAGGCATTCCTTCTCGACTACGTCGACTCCGTGATCCTCCCCGCTCTCGGAGTCTGACGGTCCGGCCCGTCCCCGTGCCCTTCCCGTACGACCACTCCCCAAGCCCCACCTGACACGCCGCTCTCGTCGTCGGGCTGGTTCCTCACGCCCTTTTCCACTCAACGACCTGACCGGGAGTACGCCCCCGTGGCCACATTCCTCTACAAGCTCGGACGGCTCGCCTTCCGGCGCCGCCGCTATGTCGCCCTGATCTGGGTGGCACTGCTGGCGCTCGCCGGGTTCGGCGCGTCCTCCGCAGCCACCGCGACCTCCAGTTCCTTCTCCATCCCCGGCACGGAGGCCCAGAAGGCCTTCGACCTGCTGGAACAGCGCTTCCCGGCCGCCAGCGCCGACGGCGCCACCGCGCGCATCGTCTTCAAGGCCCCCGAGCACGAGAAGGTGACGGACCCGGCCAACAAGGCCGAGGTCGACAAGATCGTCGGCGAGCTGAAGGACGGCTCCGACCAGATCGCCTCCGTCGTCGACCCGTACGCCGGCAAGGCCGTCTCCGAGAACGGCTCGACCGCGTACATCTCGGTGACGTACAAGGTCAACTCGATGGAGCTGACCGACGCGACCCGCGACGCGCTGGAGGAGGCGGGCACCCACGCGCAGAAGAGCGGGATGACCGTCGAGATCGGCGGTGACGCCCTCCAGGTGATGCCGGAGACCGGCGCCACCGAGATCATCGGCGTCGCCATCGCGGCCGTCGTCCTGGTCATCACCTTCGGCTCGCTCATCGCGGCCGGGCTGCCGCTGCTCACCGCCCTGATCGGCGTCGGCATCGGTGTCTCCACGATCACCGCCCTGGCCAACGTGCTCGACCTGGGCAACACCACCTCCACGCTCGCGATGATGATCGGCCTCGCCGTCGGCATCGACTACGCGCTGTTCATCGTCTCCCGCTACCGCGCCGAACTGGCCGAGGGCCGGGAGCGCGAGGAGGCGGCGGGCCGGGCGGTCGGCACGGCCGGGTCCGCGGTCGTCTTCGCCGGGCTCACCGTGGTCATCGCCCTCGTCGGCCTGGCCGTCGTCAACATCCCGATGCTGTCCAAGATGGGCTTCGCCGCGGCCGGCACGGTCGCCATCGCGGTCCTCATCGCGCTCACCCTCGTCCCGGCCCTGCTGGGCTTCGCGGGCAAGCGCGTCCTGGGGCGCCGGGCGCGCAAGGCCGCCGAGGCGGAGAACCGGCCCGAGGCGAAGCCCAACATGGGCACCCGCTGGGCCCGGTTCGTGCTGCGCAAGCCGGTCTGGGTGCTGCTCGTCGGCGTCCTGGGCCTCGGCGCGATCGCCGTACCGGCCGCCTCGCTGGAGATGGGCCTGCCGGACGACGGCTCCCAGCCCACCAGCACCACCCAGCGCCGCGCCTACGACCTGCTCTCGGAGGGCTTCGGCCCCGGCTTCAACGGGCCGCTGCTGGTCGTCGTCGACACCGAGGACAGCTCCGACGGCAAGGCCGCGGCCAAGCGGGTCGGCGACGAGATCTCCGGGATCAAGGGCGTCGTGGCCGTCACCCCCGCCACCTTCAACAAGGCCGGCGACGCGGCGATGATCACCGTCGTCCCGAAGGACCGCCCCAGCTCCGTCGAGACGGAGAACGTGGTCCACGCGATCCGCGACGCGGGCGAGGACATCACGTCCGACACCGGCGCCGAGGTGCTGGTCACCGGCGCCACCGCGATGAACATCGACTTCTCGCAGAAGATGAACGACGCCCTGCTGCCCTACCTGGCGCTCGTGGTCGGCCTCGCCTTCCTGCTGCTGATGGTGGTCTTCCGGTCGGTCCTGGTGCCCCTGAAGGCGGCGCTCGGCTTCCTGCTCTCGGTCGTCGCGGCCCTGGGCGCGGTCGTCGCGGTCTTCCAGTGGGGCTGGCTCGGCTCGCTCTTCGGGGTGGAGCAGACCGGTCCGATCATGTCGATGATGCCGATCTTCATGGTGGGCGTGGTCTTCGGCCTCGCGATGGACTACGAGGTTTTCCTCGTCACACGGATGCGTGAGGCGTACGTCCACGGCGAGAAGCCCGGCCAGGCCGTCGTCACCGGCTTCAAGCACGGGGCGCGGGTCGTCTCGGCGGCGGCCGTGATCATGATCGCGGTGTTCTCCGGGTTCATCGGCTCCAGCGAGCAGATGATCAAGATGATCGGCTTCTCGCTCGCGATCGCCGTCTTCTTCGACGCGTTCGTCGTCCGCATGGCCATCGTGCCCGCCGTCCTCGCCCTGCTCGGCGAGCGCGCCTGGTGGCTGCCGCGCTGGCTGGACCGCGTGCTGCCCAACGTGGACGTCGAGGGCGAGGGCCTGCGCAAGGAGCTGGACGAGCCGTCGTCCGGCGACGCGGGGCCGGAGTCCGGCGGGGAGCGCGAGCTGATCCGCGTGTGAGTCCCGCGGCCCCGGGGAGCCGCTGAATCCCGGGGCCGCCGAACTCCGGAGCCGCGTCCGAGCGGAGCGCGGCCCCGGGAGCCCGGGTTACCTGTGGGGACGGGGGGCCGGGGCGACGAGAGCCCCCGTGCACGGGTGCACGGGGGCTCTCGGCATGCCTGCTCAGGTGCGGGCGGCGGCGGGGCGGGGCGCCTCGGCCTCGTGATGCGTACGCCGCAGGAAGCGGACCAGCGGGGCGCAGTCGAACTGCACCACGTCCACACCGCCCGCGTCGTGCCGCTCCACGACCACCTGGACCCGGCCGCACGGCCATATTCGCCAGCCGTCCTGCTCGACCGGGTAGCGAAGCCCCCGTTCCAGCAGCTCGCGCTCGACGGCCCACTCCGTGCCCCCGGGGTAGGCGACGCGGACGGTGGCGGGGGTCTCCGCGCTGTCGAACCGCAGTTCCACCGGGACGACGGGCAGGTCGCGGGCGTCGGTGACGAGCCGGGCTCGGGCATGGTCATGGATCACGGGGGGCATCGGCCGACTCTCCTCCTATGTGTATGTCTTTGTCATCCAATGTCCCATATTTTACGTAAAGAGCACTATGGGAGGGACCTCGCAGTTGAGGGGGAGGCGCTCTTGCGAACACTTCGCAACAAGGTCCTATCATTGAGAGGTTCACGACCCGCGCACCCGGCGCAGCACCCGAGAACGCAGGAAGCGGAGCCTCCCCCATGCATGTACCCGACGGATTCATCAACGCACCCGTCTCCGCCGTCGCGGGCGTCGTCGCCGCCGGTGCCGTGGCCGTCAGCCTGAAGGGGGCCAGGCGGGAACTGGGGGTCACCTCCCGTTCGAGCGGAGCCGAGAACGGGGGAGAGCGGACCGCGCCGCTGGCCGGGCTCGTCGCCGCCTTCATCTTCGCCGTGCAGATGCTGAACTTCCCCGTCGCGGCCGGCACCAGCGGCCACCTGCTCGGCGGGGCGCTGGCGGCGATACTCGTCGGGCCGTATACGGGCGTGCTCTGCATATCCGTCGTCCTGCTGATGCAGGGCATCCTCTTCGCCGACGGCGGCCTCACCGCGCTCGGCGTCAACATCCTCGACATGGGCGTCGTCACCACCGTCGTCGCGTACGCCCTCTTCCGCGGCCTGCTCGGCGTGCTGCCGCGCACCCGCCGCTCCGTGACCGCCGCCTCGTTCGTCGCCGCGCTGGTCTCCGTACCCGCCGCCGCCTGCGCCTTCACGCTGATGTACTGGATCGGCGGGACCACGGACATCCCGATCGGCAAGGTCTTCACCGCCATGACCGGCGTCCACGTCCTCATCGGCATCGGCGAGGCCCTGATCACCGCGCTCACCGTCGGCGCCGTCGTCGCCGTCCGCCCCGACCTGGTCCACGGCGCCAAGGGCCTCGCCGCCCCCCTCAAGCTCCGCGTCGACGGCGAACTGGTCGACGCCCCCGCCCCCGCCCGCAGGCCCGCCCCCGCCGCCCACCGCCCGACCCGCGGCCTCTGGATCACCGGCCTGGTCACCGCCCTCGTGCTGGCCGGATTCGTCTCCTTCTACGCCTCCGCCGACCCGGACGGCCTGGAGAAGGTCGCCGCCGACCAGGGCATCGACGAGAAGACCGAGGAGCACGCGACCGCGGACTCCCCGCTCGCCGACTACGGCGTCAAGGACGTCTCCGACGCCCGGCTCTCCGGCGGCCTCGCCGGTGTGATCGGCGTCGGCGCCACCCTCCTCGCCGGCAGCGGCGCCTTCTACGTGGTCTCCCGCCGCCGCCGTACGCAGGGCGACGCCGAGACCGCCACCCGCACCGAGGAGAAGGTCTGACATGGGTGCGGGCCACGCCCACAAGCTCTACCGGCACGGGCACTCACCGGTCCACGACCTGCCGCCGCACTGCAAGCTCGCCGCCGTCCTCTGCTTCGTCGTGGTCGTCGTCTCCACGCCGCGCGAGGCCGTGTGGGCCTTCGGGCTCTACGCCCTGCTCATCGCGGGCGTCACCGCAATCGCCCGCGTCCCGGCCGGCTTCCTGCTCAAGCGGCTGCTGATCGAGGTGCCGTTCGTCGCGTTCGCCCTGCTCATGCCGTTCGTCGTGCCCGGCGGACAGACCCACGTCCTGGGCCTCTCCGTCAGCGTCCCCGGCCTCTGGGGCGCCTGGAACGTCCTGGCCAAGGGCACCCTCGGCGTCGCCGCCTCCGTGCTCCTCGCCTCCACCACCGAACTGCGCTCCCTGCTGCTCGGCCTCCAGCGCCTGAAGCTGCCGCCGCTGCTCGTCCAGATCGCCTCCTTCATGATCCGGTACGGCGACGTCATCACCGACGAGATGCGCCGCATGTCCGTCGCCCGCCGCTCCCGCGGCTTCGAGGCGAGCGGGATACGGCACTGGGGTGTCCTCGCCAAGTCGGCCGGGGCCCTGTTCATCCGCTCCTACGAGCGCGGCGAACGCGTCCACCTCGCGATGGTCAGCCGGGGCTACACGGGCACCATGCCCGTCATCGACGAGGTGACCGCCTCCCGCACCCAGTGGGCGTACGCCGCCGCCCTCCCGCTGCTCGCCCTCGCCGTGTGTCTGGTGGGATGGACCCTATGAGCCCCGACCCCGACCCCGTACCGCCCTCCCTGGAGGTCAGCGGCCTCGCGTACGCGTACCCCGACGGCCACCAGGCGCTCTTCGGCGTCGACCTGACCGTCGGACGCGGCGAACGCGTCGCGCTGCTCGGCCCGAACGGCGCCGGAAAGACCACCCTGGTCCTCCACCTCAACGGCATCCTGGAGGCGGGCGCCGGCTCGGTGCGCGTCGCCGGACTGCCGGTGGACAAGCGCAACATGGCCGAGATCCGCCGCCGCGTCGGCATCGTCTTCCAGGACCCCGACGACCAGCTCTTCATGCCCACCGTCCGCGAGGACGTCGCCTTCGGGCCCGCCGCCGGCGGACTGCGCGGCGCCGAGCTGGAGGAGCGGGTCATGGAGGCGCTGAAACAGGTCGGCATGGAGGAGTACGCCGCCCGGCCGCCGCACCACCTCTCCTTCGGCCAGCGCCGCCGCGTCGCCGTCGCCACCGTCCTCGCCATGCGGCCGGAGATCCTCGTCCTGGACGAACCCTCCTCCAACCTGGACCCGGCCTCCCGGCGCGAACTCGCCGACATCCTGCGCTCGCTGGACGTCACCGTCCTGATGGTCACGCACGACCTGCCGTACGCACTCGAACTGTGCGGCCGCGCGGTGATCCTCAGCGACGGGGTCATCGCCGCCGACGACCGCACCCAGGACCTCCTGTGCGACGAGCCCCTGATGCGCGCCCACCGCCTGGAACTCCCCTTCGGCTTCGATCCGCGTTCCGTCACGGTGAATTCGAGGTGACCCGCCCACCCTCCCACCTGCGGCGCAATGCACCATGGGGGGATGAGCGGGAGTGCGGCAGCAGACGTGGATGTACGGGGCACGGCGGCGCCCGGATTCGAAGCGGTCCGGGACGCCTTCGTCCGTAACTTCGAACAGCGCGGGGAGCGGGGAGCGGCGGTCGCCGTCTACCGGCACGGGCGCAAGGTCGTCGACCTGTGGGCCGGCACCAGAGACGTCGACGGCAGCGAACCCTGGGCCGTCGACACCGTCCAGATCGTCCGCTCCGTCGGCAAGGGCATCGCCGCCGCCGTCCCGCTGCTGCTCCACCAGCGCGGCCAGATCGACCTGCACGCCCCGGTCTCCACGTACTGGCCGGAGTTCAAGGAGAACGGCAAGGAACGCGTCCTCGTCCGCCACCTCCTCGCCCACCGGGCCGGCGTCCCGGCCCTGGACCGGCCGCTGACCCCCGAGGAGGCCGCGGACGGGGTGAGCGGGGCGCGCGCCGTCGCCGCCCAGTCCCCGGCCTGGGAACCCGGCACCGCGCACGGCTACCACGCGCAGACCTACAGCTGGCTCATCGGCGAACTCGTCCGGCGCGTCACCGGGCGCACCGTCGGCCGCTGGGTCGCCGAGGAGATCGCCCGCCCGCTCGGCCTCGACTTCTGGTTCGGCCTCCCCGACGACGAGGCCCGCCGGATCGGCCGGGTCGGCCCCGTCGAGGCGCCGGCCACCGAGAACACCGGCGCGCTGCGGATCCGCCCCAAGCGGTCGGTCGTCGAGGCCTACCGCGACCCGGAGTCGCTGACCCGACGGGCGTTCGGCGCGATCGACCCGCTGCCCGACGAGAACGATCCCGGCTACCGCGCCGCCGAACTCCCCGCGTCCAACGGCACCGCCACCGCGCGCGGCCTCGCCCGCTGCTACGCCGCGATGATCGGCCCGGTCGACGGCCACCGGCTGTTCGCCCCGGCCACCCTCACCCTCGCCCGCACCGAGGAGTCGGCGGGCCCGGACCAGGTCCTCGTCGTCAACACCCGTTTCGGCCTCGGCTACATGCTCCACGGCCCCGCGAGCCCGCTGCTCGCGCCCGGCTCCTTCGGGCACCCGGGGCGGGGCGGCTCACTGGGCTTCGCGGACCCCGAGTCCGGGATCGCCTTCGGCTACGTCACCAACGGCCTCCAGAAGGGAGTCACCGCCGATCCCCGGGCCCAGGCCCTGGTGCGCGCGGTACGGTCGGCGCTATGACTCCTGCGCGCTTCGGGGGTGTTACCGCCGGCCCACCGGCCCTGGTCCTCGCGGTACGGTCGGCGCCATGACTCCTGCGCGCTTCGACGGATACGGCGTCCTCATCACCGGCGCGGGCCGGGGCATCGGCGCCGCCACCGCCCGCCTGATGGCCGCGGAGGGCGCCCGCGTCCTCGTCACCGACCTGGACGGCGGCCGGGCGGAGGCGGTCGCGGCGGAGATCCGGGCGGACGGCTTCGTGGCCGAGGCGCTGGCCTGCGACGTGGCGGACCGGGCGGCGATCGAGGCGGCGGTGGCGTACGCCGTGGAGGCCTTCGGCCGCCTCGACGTCCTCGTCAACAACGCGTACTCCTGCAACGTCGACAGCACGCTCTTCGAGGACGAGCCGGACGAGACCTGGCACCGCGACCTCGACATCACCCTGGGCGGCGCCTACCGCTGCTCGCGCGCCGCGATGCCGCACCTCGCCGCGTCCGGGCGGGGCGCGATCGTCTCCATCGGCTCCGTCAACGGCACGCAGGACTTCGGCAACCACGCCTACAGCGCCGCGAAGGCGGGCCTGGCGAGCCTCACCCGCACCCTCGCCGGCCACGCGGCCCCACGAGGCGTCCGCGCCAACCTCGTCGTCCCCGGCACGATCCGCACCGACGCCTGGGCGGGCCGCGAGGCCGAACTGGCCCGGATCACCCCGCTCTACCCGCTCGGCCGGGTCGGCGAACCCGAGGACATCGCGAAGGCCGTCGCGTTCCTCGCGTCGTCGGACGCGGAGTGGATCACGGGCACGTCGCTGTGCGTGGACGGGGGGCTCACGGCGGTGAACACGGGGTTCCGGGCGGCGGTTTCGGAGTAGGGGCGGCTTGGCGGATCGCCGGGGGCGGGGTGGTCCCGGCCGGTCGGTCCGCGCCCGGGTCTCGTCCGCGCGCGGGGTGGTCCCGGCCGGTCGGTCCGCGCCCGGGTCTCGTCCGCGAACGCTCACCCCGTCCGTGTGCAAGTACGGGGTGAGACCGCCGCCCCGGCGGTCCGGGACAGGAGACTTCATGGACCCGGACGAGGACCTGCTCGCTCGCTCCGCACGTGAACCCACCGCCTTCGAGCCGCTGGTGGCCCGGCACTCGGCCGCCCTGCACGGCTACCTCGTACGCCGCGCCCCGGCCGCCGCCGACGATCTGCTCTCCGAGGTGTGGCTCCAGGCGTACGCCCACCGCGCGACGTTCGACGCCACGCGCGGCTCCGCCCGGGGCTGGCTGTTCGGCGTCGCCCGCAACGTACTGTCCCGCCACCGGCAGACCACGGCGCGTGCCGCCGCCCGCACGCAGCGGGGCACCGACGCCGAGACGGCCGACCCGTGGCAGGCGGTCGACCAGCGGCTGGACGCGGCCTCGGTGGCCCCGGAGCTGCGCCGCAGACTCGCTGAACTCCCTTCCACGGAACGCGAGTTGCTGCTGCTCGTGGCCTGGGAGCAGCTGACCCCCGCTGAGGCGGCCGCCGCCGTCGGCATCCCCGCCGGAACCGCCCGTTCCCGCCTGCACCGGGCCCGCGCCCGCCTGCGCGACGGACTGGCCGGCCCCGCCCGTACGACCCTGACGGGAGACTTCGCATGACGCACGAGAACCCGCCCACGGACCTGCTCGACTTCCCCGGCGCCGCCGCCCTGGAACGCGCCGGCCGCACCGAACCCCTCGACCCGGCGGTCCGGGCCCGCGCGCACGCGCTGGTCCTGGACGCCATCGCGGCGGACGCGTCGGCCCCGGAAACCCCGGCCCCGGTCGCCGCCCCGCGCTTCGGGCGCCGCCGGGTGTTCGCCCTCGCGGCGGCCGTCGCGGCGGTGGCGGTGGGCGCGGCGATCGTTCCGGTCACCGACCTCGGCGGCGGCGGCCCGGCGGCGAGCGCGTCGGCGTCGGAGGTGTTCACGAGCATGGCGGACCGGGTGGCGGGCGGACCGGCCACCTCGGCCCCGTACTGGAAGACGACCGTCCGGACGTGGGCCGAGGGGCACCGGGCCCACACCGACGACATCTACCTGGGCCGCGACAGGGTCGTCATCAAGGCGCACAATGGCCGCACGATCACCAAGAAGAGCGCGAACCTGGCCACTTGGCACGTCGGCGCGGGGCGGGTCGGCTGGGACGACCTGGACACCCTCCCCACCCGCCCCGAGGCGCTTCGCAGCGCACTCTCGGCCGGCGCGAAGGGCTCCGCCGCCGAACAGACCGTCCTCCAGGCCGGCGACCTGCTGACCGACGCCCCCATTTCACCGAAGCTGAGGGCAGCGCTCTACCGCGTCCTGGCGGACACACAGGGCGCGGTGGTGACGGAGGGCGTCAAGGACGCTACGGGTCGCACGGGCACCCGTATCTCCTGGAAGTGGAAGGAGAAGCCCGGCTACAAGATCTACAACCCGAGCTGGATCGTGCAACCGTCCACCGGCCGCCTCCTGGAACGCAACTACACCCCCGTCGGCAAGGACGGCCACATCACCGACCGCGACACATACCTGTACGCGGGCCCGGCGAAGACCACGGGCTGAGGGGCGCCGCCGCCCACGGCCGCGCTTCGGACGACCGCCCGGCCATGGGCGGCGGCCAAGGCAACCGCCCCACCGGTTTGGCTCAGTCGCCGGAGTAGCCCCAGAAGTAGACCTCCTGCGGTTCCCCCCCGGTCGTCATGGAGCACGGCGCACCGCCCGTACCAACGCCGACAGTCGAACTCCTCGAACCTCGGCACGTGATCCCGGGTGAGCTTCCGCGTGCCCAGGACACGCAGCGCCTCGTCCTCCGTCACCTGCTTCATCGTGGAGTAGTCCGGCTCCTCGTCCGGCCCGATGATCCGGAAGATGTCGAGGATCGAGTGGGTCCCCGCTTCCTGGGCGATCTCGTCGGCCCACAGCTCCTCCTCGGTCTCGGGCCACGGCAACCGCTTCTCCTCCGGCCTCCAGTCATCGCCCGAAACCCAGGAGTAGTCCCGCTCCTGGAAGACCCTGCGCCGCAGGGCATCGAACGCCCCCACGAGATCCTCCTGATACGGAAGCGAGTAGTCCCACCCCGACGCGCCCATACGGCCCCTCCCCATCCCTCTTCCGGAACGGCCGGACGCTAACAGCGACCACTGACAATCACCGGGGCCAAGAGCGGTCGGGTATGAGCTTGTGCCAAGATCACGGGATGCTGCGACTCACCGATTTCATCATCGACTGCCCGGACACGATGAAGCTGGCGGCTTTCTACTCCGAGGTCACGGGCCGTCCGGTGAAGGAAGACAGCTCTGAGGACTGGGCCGGCATCCAGTTCGGCGAGATCGAGCTGGCCTTCATCCGGGTGGCCGACTACCGCGCTCCGCAATGGCCCGACAGCGAGCACCCCAAGCAGTTCCACCTCGACTTCGAAGTGGACGACGTCGAGTCGGAGCAGCGCCGCGTACTCGACCTCGGCGCGACGCTGAGGCAGGACTGCATCGGCCCCCATGGCTACGGCTGGCAGGTCTACACCGACCCGGTCGGCCACCCCTTCTGCCTGTGCCGCAACAAGGGCGTCATCTGGACCGACGAGGGCCCGGTCTGGCCCCAGCGCGGCTAGCCCTTCGGCTCGTAGCGGTTGGGGTGGCTCCTAGGCGGTCGTACGTCGGTCAGCCGCTGCCCTGCGATGCTGGAGGCCGATGGAGAGGGGCCGCAGCGATGCAGTGGAAGATCCACGGGGAACGCCCGATCTACGAGAACAGCTGGGTGAACCTGTGGCTCACCGACGTAGAGACACCGGACGGCAACCGCTGGGAGCACCGCGTCGTCAAGCTGCGGCACTTGGCCGTGGCCGCTGTCGTCAATGAGCGGCGCGAGGTCCTGATGATGTGGCGGCACCGCGCCGCCGTCAAGCCACTTTTCTACGCCGAGCCGGCCAACGGCATCACCGACTCCCAGCACCACGTCTTCCGCGCCGACGGAGCGACGTACGAAGGCCCGCCGACCGATGTGCGGGGCATGATCGACCGCCGCGAGATCGTCAGCAGCGGCTCCCTGGTCGGGTTGCTCTACGTACTCATGGACGAGGTGATCCGCTGACCTCATCGGCAGACGAGCATGCCGCCGAGGCAGGTGACGCGGAAAGCGCCCTCTGCGCGGATGGTCTCGTTGACCCGCTCCCGGGCACGATCGACCGTCTCCTGGAATGGGACGCCCATCCTGTCCGCCCAGGCTTCGTAGGAGGCCAGGTGCGCGACGACTGGTTCGGCGTCGGTCACCTCGATCACCCCGGGGAGGGGGATCGTGCGGATCTCACCGAAGACCGCTCCGAGGATCGCCGGCGCGTCCTCCATAGTGAACCGGGCGGACAACTGCACTCGGGCCGGGCCCTCCTGGATGCCCAGCACATCTCCTGCGGCCTGACGCCAGAGGTGTTCAAGCTCCCGCTTGTCGGCCCGGCTGTTCGTGGAGACGATCGCGACGCCGCCGGGTGCCAGTACGCGCCTCAACTCCCTTACGGCCTGTGGTTGGTCCTCCACGTGGTACAGCATGTGAAGCGCAAGAACCGCCCCCAGGCATCCATCCGCAATGGGCAACCGCTGGACGTCCGCGACGACCGCTCCGGGGATGGCGCCGATGATGCCGTGAGAGACGTCCGTGGGCAGCACGTTCAGGTCGGGCCGTTCGTCCCGCACCCGGGCGACGAACTTCCCGTTACCGCAACCCACGTCAGCGACCACACCGCGCACGTCGGCCAGTTCGTCAACGACGATGCCCGGAAGGTCGTGGCTCGGGGTCTGCCAGCGGTAGAGGGACTGACGCGCGGCCAGGTGCTGACCCGTTCCGTAGGCCTTGGTGGCGAGAAGGCTGCGATCGGTCACCAGGTGATCATGCGTGGGTTGGGCGGTCATCGGGGCTCCGTAGGATTGCCGGTGAGAGCGGGCCGGACGGTCACCTCGAAGCCCGGACTGTCCCCGTTCCAACCGGGCAACGTCCGGTCCAGTGAGCGAGCGTTTGAGAGGACCTGCTCCGATGGGTATACGGACACTCCAACTATGCGATGGCCTCGATCATCGCTGCCGAAGCTTGCGTGCGCATACGGTTTGGTGATTTACGGGGGACTGTCGGTATGGCCAAGCAGTACCGAGTCGGGATCGTATGCACTGATAGGGGCCAGCATGCGCGAATCCGCCTGACGATGGCCCGACGCGAAGCTGATGGCAGCCATGGGATGACCCATGCGCTCAGATACTTCGCGCCACCCGCGCGGGACGCCGAGCCTGGGTCCATGATGGGTCGCAGTTCATACATCTTCAGGTGTCCAGCATGCCCGCGCACACCCCAGGTTGAAGCAACGAGGTGGTGGCGGCTCGTAGACGAGATGAGAGATGCGGGCTTCACCGAGTTGGACGTCTCGTTGCTACCATGAATCTGCTGCTCTGTGGCTCGGGCAGCCCCTGGGCGAGGACGGGGTCACTTTCCGGTCACGTACGTGACATTCGCCGCAAGCCCGCTCATCCGGTGGGTAGCTTCAAGCTGCCCATGGAGAGTACATGCAGGGCTTTCTCATCGATATCCTCGCCAACCTGGCGGCCAGCACCGTCACAGCTATCGGTGTATTGGCGGGCCGGAGTGCACTCGCGCGGTGGCGCCACCGCAGTCATCAGCAAGACAACGACAGTTAGCCCTGTCTTCGTAGCTGGCTGACAACAGATTGGCCCCCGCTCACGGTGTTGAGCGAGGGCCAATCACGAACATCCGCGTCTACCCAGACCGACCCTCTATTCGTCACTATGACGTGAATCTGATTGAACCTGGCAGGCTGCGGCTGTGGCTCTGCGATGCTGGAGGCCGATTGAGAGGGGCCGCAGCGATGCAGTGGAAGATCCACGGAGAACGTCCGATCTACGAGAACAGTTGGGTGAACCTGTGGCTCACTGACGTCGAGACGCCTGACGGGAACCGCTGGGAGCACCACGTCGTCAAGCTCCGACATCTGGCCGTGGCTGCCGTCGTCAACGAGCGGCGCGAGGTGCTGATGATGTGGCGGCACCGTTTCATCACCAACGCCTGGGCGTGGGAACTTCCCATGGGGTTGGTCGAGGAGGGCGAGACGCCAGCCGAGGCGGCGACCCGTGAGGTGCTGGAAGAGACGGGCTGGCGGCCCGGCCCGGTCAAGCCGCTCATCTACGCCGAGCCGGCCAACGGCATCACCGACTCCCAGCACCACATCTTCCGCGCCGACGGAGCAACGTACGAGGGGCCTCCGACCGAGAAAAACGAGTCGGATCGAATCGAGTGGATCCCGCTGGCCGATGTGCGGGGCATGATCGACCGGCGCGAGATCGTCAGTAGCGGCTCTCTGGTCGGGCTGCTCTACGTGCTCATGGACGAGGCGATCCGCTGACCTGGCGGGGCAGTGTCTCCCGGAGCCGGGACTCGAATGCGACTGCGGCCGGTTCTCGGCGAAAGGGCTCCAACTGCTCGTAGAACTCCCGAAGATGGCCGCCGACCCGCTGGGAACTGACGGCCGCCGCCGCAGCCAGGGCGTCCATGGCCGTATGACACGCCTCATCGAGTTTGCCGCGCTGGAGTTGGGTTCGGGCCAGCCAGAAGGCGTGGAAGGCGCGCCCTCGGTGGTTCGTCCGGTGCTCTCGGCGGAGGGCGTCCGCGATGAGAGGTTCGGCGAGTACTGCTTCGCCCAGGCGGCCATGCGCGATGCCGGTGTCCACGATCAGCTTCGGTTCATCGAAATAGGCGACCCAGGCCGGGTCCGGATCACCGGTGCTGATTCGCTCGAACTGGCCGTGGGCTTCGGAGATCGCGGTGTGCGTCGCACCGCGATTACCGAGGGCAGCGTGGGCGAAGGCTTCACGCATCGCGAGCATCGCCAGCACGCGCGGTGTCGTCCCCGCTGCCTCCCTGGCCTGGTCCTGGGCGGCGGTGACGAGTGCGAGGGCGTCGCCGGGCCTGTCCTCGTACGTGGCCTGAAGGCTCATGCAGGCGAGAACGTTGGCCATGAACTGGCGGTCGTCGATTGCCCTGGCGAGGCCGAGGGATTCGGTGAAGTAGGCGCGTGCCTGGTTGTACTGACGGGCGTCGAAGTAGGTCCACCCGGTGAGCCGGGCCAGTTCGGCCGCGATGCTGTGCAGGCCGGTTCGCAGGGGGGCCGGCCGCTGTTCCTTGAGGAGACCGACAACGTAACGGAGCTGGCCGACGACTGCCGGTCGTAAGGTCTCGCCCCCGTGCTCGTCGTCTCTGCGCCAGTAGTCCGCGATTGACGAGTGCAGCGCGTCCAGTGTCGAGGGGCTGAGATCGTGCTCGGCCGCCAGGGCGAGGATGCTGTCGACATCCGCCCCCGGCAGCCCGGCGCCAAGCGACTCGACGGCTGAGGCCGGCGCTTCGGCCGGTTCCCTGGGCTTGGCCGTCAGGCTCGGCGGAGTTTCCCAGGAGCGTCGGGCAAGCCCGAGCATGTGGCCGGGGATGCGCAGTCCGTCCGAGATCCGTTCGATTACGTCCATGTGCAGCAACTGCCGTCGCCCGGCGATCACTTCACCAACACGGCTCGGGGTCAGATCGCAGCGGCGCGCGATCATCGACGGATAGATGCCTGCTCGTGCTTTGACCAGCTTGAAGATGCGGCCGAAGTCTCGGGCCCGGCACGCCTCGATCATCACCGGGTCCGTAAGCAGGCTGACCGGGAGTTCCTGCGAGCGGGATGGCTTGGGCATCGGGCACGCTCCAGCATGAGGACTACGAATTGCTGCGACTGGCCTACCGAGGGTGATGTTATCCAGGTTGGGTAATCCGCTTGGCCTTTCTGCCGGGGTCCGTGGATCGCAATGCTCCTGGCCATGGCGAACGGACAGAACGAGGTACGGATGACGTTGCGGGTTTCCCGCGACTCCGGCGCAACGTGGGGGCCTCTCAAGGCGGTACGCGTTGGCGAGGACCCGGTGGCCCCGGAGAATCCGGGCCGCTACCCGCCGTGCGTCTGCCCCCGGTGCTCGCGGCAGGCCCGGTGCGCCGTCGCGTCCTCTCGGATGGTGTCGTGATGCGGTGCGTGCACTGGCGCCGGGTGCCGCTCGGCCTGGCACGGGAAGCGCGGGAGGACCCGACCGTTGATCACGTCGACGGGGCGGTGCGGTGCCAACTGTCCGCGCACGACGACGGGGACCACTTCGGCCTCCTCAGCGACGACGGCTCGTACGGAACCGCGCTGTGGCTCCGCTGGTACGGGACGGACGAGGCGGAACTGGTCGTGCTGTCGGACTGTCCAGTCGCCGCCCCGGGGCCCGACGGTGAGGGCTGCTGTCTGTTCGCCGGCCACGCCAAGCAGCACACCTGGGAAGACACCCCTGAGGAGGTCCCGTGCACCAGCTGATCGCGAGCCCGTACAACGGAACGTTCCTGATCGCCCGTCCCGGCTCCAAGGGCGGCATGCGCATCCCTCGGACGCTGTACGAGGAACTGGCCTCGGCTGCCGAGAGCAGCAGCTCGCTGCCGGCCTGGCTCCTCGACCACGCCCGTACGGCCTGGAACGTGGACTTGGCGGACACGGCGATGCGGGACGCCGTTCTCGTACGCTCCGAGACCCGTCTCGGGTACGGCCGGGCCACGTACGAGATCAACAAGGGCTGCAACTTCAACTGCGTTCATTAGGCAAGTCGGTTGTCGGGATCGAAGTTGTCGGGTTCTCGGGAACGCTGAGGGATGACGGGCATCGGTGCGTCGTATGCGGCGGCGACCAGCAGACCGGTTGGCGACGGGCCACGGGGGGCCCTCGACTTCCGTGCCGGGCGAGCCGTTGCTATGTGGGCCTGCCGATGCTGTCGGCAGTCGTCTGGGAGAGCAACGATCCGGGGCGGTTCTGCTCGCTGGCGAAGAACTGCGAAAGCGCGTCCCAGGTGAGCCGGACAGGCTTGCCGGTAAAGTGCAGGTCGTAGGCGGTCTGCTGGTCCGCGTTGTGCTTCCCGGGGGAGGGAAGCTGGTCATCGGGGCGCCAGACGACTTCAAATCCCGTCTGCGGGTCCGGCTGCGGATACTGGCGCCCTTCCGCCTCGGTTACGACGAACGCCAGTTCGTGGGTGGCACGGTTTCTGGCCCATCGAGCTCCGAGGATCATTTTCTGCCCGTATCCGTCGGCCTGATCCTTGTACGTCGGGTCGCAGTGGAAGAGTTGCTCTCCCAAAGAGCAGGCCCAGTACAGGGCCTCGGTGGCGGAGGTTAGCGCTCCAAAACCTTCCTGTCCTGGCGCAAGGGCCTTCAGATCTTCGTCGAACCGGATGATGGCTCGGTGGTAGCCCAGGAGGGCAGCGCCGAGCATCTCCGGATCAGCAGGGGTGCGTGTGCCATCGGCCATTCCGTGGTCTCCTCTTCCAGAGGCGGAGTCGTTCTCATGTCGAGGGAGCTGATGCGGGGCCGGGCCAGGACAGGAGATCCTTGCGGTTCAACAGGTTGGCGAGGGCGTCGTAGTGCTCCAGGACCTGGCGTCTGGCCGACGACAGGTCCTCCAACGCCTTGTAGTAACGCTCGCGCTGAGTCCCTTTCCACTCCCGAGGAACTTCGAAGTAGCCACCGCCGTGCTCGAGCTCATCCATGTCCATGAACTCGTTGCAGAGGGCGTCGAGCGCGCCTTTGAGCGTCTGGTACATCCCGGCGACCTCCGCGTCACGGAAGTTGAACACACCACCGGCCAGCATGTCCTGCACGTCATACGCAGCGTGCCAGGTCGAGTTGGAGACCCTCCCGGGGGTGCCTCGGCGTAGATCTCTAATCCAGTCGGCGTCCGGGGGGAATGCGCCGATGAACTGTGCCGCCTTGGCTACGTCTCCTGCCGCGGGAGACGTTGGTAGCGGAGGCTGATCGGGGAGCTGCAGCGTGAGTGACACGTTGTTGATCCGTGCCGTGTCGATGCGTCTGGCGGCGATTGAGCCATGTTGGGCAACGATGGCAGTGCCAGCTGTGGTGTTCGAGGAGGTGCCGGGTGCGGTCAGATCTGGTCCGGACCCGGCACCGGAGGGTTTCCCACGTGTGCACCGCCGTTGATGACGCCGCCTGCCACCGACCCACTCTCGGCACGGATGGTCAGATCCCCGCCTACAGCCAGCCCACCAGATCCGGCAGAGACCGCTCCCCCGACTTGCTGTCGCACCAGCTCAACCAGCTCGTGAAGCTGGCCGGCCACATCCGCGCGTCCAGCCTCGTCCAGACCTTCCAGGAGGTCTTCGAACCGGGTCTGCCAGGAGATCTCCTGACGGCTCCGTATCCTCTCTGCCTCCGCCGACTCGGCCTGTTCCAGGGCGGCCGCCGTCTGGTCGAGGCGTTCCAACACCACCTGACCCTGCGGATCTTCCTCCCGATGGAAGAGCCGGGCCACAAGCCCGCGGATCCCCTCCCACGCATCCGTGCCAGCTGCGGCTACCACCGCTATGCCACCCTCTGCGGCTACCGCCTGCAACGTCTCCACCAGCATTTGTGCATCCTCTCCGAAGCCATCCGGTGAGACTGTACGTGCCGCGAACCGTGGAGGAGCCCGGTTCCTCGGACGTGCCGCTGCATCGAGACTGGTACGCCTGGCGACCAGCATCCAGGCCCTCGCGTCACGAATGCCGGGGCATCGGCAAACGCGCGACCTTCGAGTCCCCGGCCAGTTCCTCACGCACCTGTTCCAGCTCCAATGAGAGCTCGACGGCGACCTTCGCCAGCACCTTGTTCCTCTGCCGCTCTGCGGCGAGGTCGGCCTTCAAACTGGCGACCTCTTCCTTCAGAGCTCGGTTCTGCTCGGCTACCTGCTCAACGGCGGCGGGAACGGCGTTCTGGGCCTTGACTCGGGCCTGGAACTCCTCGATCAGGTCTTTGTGGTCGCCGTAGACGACGTCGCGTCGCAGTCCGGACTCGGCGATCAGCTCGGTGCCGGTGAGCTTGCCACTGGTGGACCGTAGTGGGGTGCCAGCGAGCAACCGGTCAGCAGCTGATCGGAGAGCCATGCGCTCGACGTCACGGTCACGGGGTTGGCGAGTCATGCGGTCTTTTCCTCAGCGGGGTCGGTGGTGGACTTGGTGGCGTTGTGACGGTCCAGAACTTTCTTGACCTGGGTGGCCTGGGCTGCGGCGCGGTCCCGCAGCGGGCGGGGCGCCAGCGCGTCGGCCGCGCCGGCTTCCAGTGCGGCGAGCCGTTCGTGGAGCTGGGTGATGTCGCGGTCGGTGTAGGCGAGGTTCTGGCAGGCCGACTGGCACTCGGCCTCGTCGGGGGCGTCGTTGGCGGGCAGTCCTTGGGTGAGTTTGGTGTTGCGGCAGGCGGCGGTCTCGGCTCGCCATACGCAGGTCATCCCTTCCCCGTGGTGGATGCTGGGGTCGACCTGCGCCAGGAACCTCTCGATGTTGCGGGTCCGGCTGATGGCCCGGCCGACGAACTGACGAGCACGGGTGACGCGGCTCTTGTACTCCGACGCGGACGGCCCGCTGATGTGCTCCCCTTCTCCGAGGAGCCGCCAGTCCTCCTCGCTCTGCTCGACCAGCAGCTCCAGCCGTTCGACGGCGAGATCTTCCATCCAGGAAGTGTTTGACGCGCCCGCATAACTCAGCGTGACTTTTGTGGCTACATGCCCGTATTGAAGAGCGGCGGCCACCAGCCCGCGAGGGCGGCGCACGATGAAGTACGCCAGAGTCCGGCGGAACCGTGAGGGGTGCACCCGCCGGGCGGGGTCCGCCGGGATGGCCGGTTGCCCGTCGGGGCGTACGAAGGTGCTGTTGATCCAGGTGGTGAACTCGTTGAGGTCGCGAGTCACCGCAGCACCGGCCCGCGCATGATCTTCAGCCGGGCGGCTGGTCTGGGCGCTCACGAAGCTGGAAGGGAAGAGAAACGGGGAGGAGCTGAGAGCTTCCAGCATGGAGATGGCGTCGTGGACGGGTTGGACCACGACCCAGGAGCGTCCCCACATGTCATCGTCCGCCTCCTCGATGCGAGGCTGACGCCCCGCGCCCTTCCCACGCCGGCCGTCGACCAGCAGCTGCCCGGTGGCTTCGTCGCGTCGGCTGCAGCCGCGCTGCAGATTGAGCGCCTCTCCGGGGCGCATTCCGGACAAGTAGGAGATGATCACGAAGCAGGCGGCGGTCAGAAAGCGGATCAGGCGTGGCAGTTCTCTCAAGGTGATCGGTCTGTCCCGCCAGGGGACACCGTCGATCCGGCCGGTCACCGTCCCCAGGTCGACGTCCTCTGCGACCGGCAGCCCGCTGTTCCGTACAAATTTCTGTGAGCCCGGCGCGGTCACTCTTCCAGCACCCACCAAGCGGCCGAGATGCCTCCAGTTCACGTCGTGCCTGCCAGCGGTCCGGTATCCCGGCAGGGTGCGGCCTTCGCGCACCGCTCGCTCCATGAAGAGCTTCAGTGCCGCAGCGGGGCGCAAGCCCAGGTAAGGGGACTGATTCGGATGCGTACCATCCTCGAGCATCTGGAACTCGCGGTGCGCGGCGAGGATGTCCGGGCCGATGTCCTCCAGCATGCGCAGGCTCCAGGCCAGCAGCGCCTCCATGGTCGGCGCGTCGATACGGGGCGTCCTGTTCTCCCGTCCTTTGGCGGCCACCTTGGCCAAGCTCATTCCGCTGGCACCGTTCCACGGATCAGCGGTGGCCATCTGGCACTCGCGGGGCAGGTGGCGCCGGTACTCCCACAGGCTCCGCACGGCACGAAGCAGCGAGCCCTTCCGTTCCTTGCTGGTCGCCAGGGCCAGGACATGGGAGCGGTAGCGGTCGAGCTGCGTGTCGGTCAGGTCGCTGATCTGCGTGATCTCCTGCTGGTCCATCCACGCGGCAAGGATGCGCAACTCACCGAGTTTGCCCGACACGGTGTCGACGCTCATGGGGTCGCCGTCGCTGCTCATCGTTGTGGTGGCGGGCAGGGGGTGGTCCAAAGCCGCGAGCGCGAAGGTTTTGAAGGGCAGTACCAAGGGCGCGGGCCAGCGGGACCAGTGGATACCGTTCACCACCTGGTGGGCATCGGGATGGCCTGGCCGCAGGTGCCAGACGGCGTCACCGAAGCGTGAGAGTCGGTCGGCCGGGGTACCGGCGCGGACCGGGCGGCCACGCAGGATCACCGTGTCGTCAGGCGGCCATGGACGAGCAGGCTCCTCCGCGAATGCGGCGGCCAGCATCAGCACAGATCCCATCGCCCCTCCAAAAGGTTGCGGACCAGCTGTCGCTGGCCATCGGTAATGGCGTCCTTTGCACGCTCCCGCTCGGCGGGGTCGAAGGCGCGGGAGATTTCTTCGAGCTGTTGCACTCTGGGCTCGTAGCGGGCACCCCACAGGGCCGGGTCCAAGTGCGGCCGCAGGGCGTACATTTCCTCGATCGCGGCGATCTGCACCGGAAGCTGGTGAGGCAGTGCCCGGGCGTTCTCGCAATCCAGACAGGCGAGGAAGGACGCCGTGCACGGCTGCCCGGCGGCGGCGTGCGGGCTGGCGGTGTGATCGACGCAGGAGGCCAGCGGAGTGTCCTGGTCGCCCGCGAGCAGGAGCTTCAGACGTTGAGGCTCCATCCCAGCGGTCTGGGCTGCGGCAGAGAGGTCTTCCCCGGCCAGACGCACAAAATCCGGGGTGAACACGGGGACCGCCTGTTGTCGGCGGGCCTTGTCCACCTCTTTCTGCAGCGCGGTCGCCACGATCTGCTCGCTCTCGGCCCGTACGGACTTGCTCGGCATGAGGTAGATCTCCCGCATGGTGCGGGTGCTCTGAGCGACCGGCCTGCGGCGACGCTCGATCACCGTCCTGCGCAGCCGTCGCACCGAAACGGCCGGCCGTCCGCCAGCGACAGCGGACTCTGCAACAGGGAAGCCCCGCTCGCTGGCCCAGCGCGCCACGTGATGGGCCCGCAGGGTGCTCGGCCACTGCGTACCGCCAGCGCGCGGATTCAGGATGTGGCCGGCGAAGACGGTGGTCAGACCGCCGAGGCGGCGGGCGGTCTCGCCGAGTTCCAGCAGCAGGAGGTAGACCCGCAACGGCGAGCGGAACAGCCGGTGCTCGTCATCCGCCCCGGTCAGCACGTCCTCCAAGGGCACGACCATGTGCTCACGCTCCGGCCCGCGGCGAGGCTTGACGGACTCCAGCAGAGCCAGTCCCTTGTCGGTGAGTCCACCGTCCGGCCGGAAGTGGGCGACGGGCCAGGAGGCCACCGTGCCGAAGTTCTGTCCGGTCAGCGCCACCAGGAGCAGTGCGAACGCGGTCATCTCGTCCAGGGACAAGCAGAGAAGGGAGGTGACGTAGGTCGCACCACCGGCCTCGATGACGGCGGCCGTCTGGCTTCCGCCGGAGTAGCGGGGCAGGGCGCCGGTCCGGTCGAAGACGTCGAGCAGCCGCCCGAGCTTCTCCTCGTCGCTCCCCGCCGCCAACTGCCCGGCCCGGAACCGGGCGAGAACAGCTCTGCCGTACCGGATGCGGTCCCGCGCGACGCGCACGTCCCGGCGGACCGCCGTCAGGATCTCCTGCCATTCAGTGTCGGTGTACTCCAGCTCGCCCGGCTCCTGGGCGGTCTTGCGGACCCGGATGGCGGCGAGACCGGCGCGTGCCGACTCGCTCAGGGCCGTGTCGGCACGCAGCAGCCTGCGCAGGGCCGCAACGTAGTTGCCCATCGACTTCAGATGCGCGTGCCGGGCCCGGAAGGCCGTGAAGTGGTCGGCTGTGACATCACGCGGATGCGCGACAGGGCCGGGGCTCTCGGCGAGCACCAGGGCGAAGGACCGGGCGACGAAGTACAGGTTCTGCATCGTGCCCACGCGTTTGACGGTGGACCGGGCCGAGACCTCACCGGCCACGCAGCCCGCCAACCAGCGCTGGAGCTCCTCGGAGACCGGCAGCTCGGCAAAGTCGAAGAGCTGACTGCGACCGCTGGACTCCTCGACGAACAGCACGCTCACGCCGTCCGGTTGGAGCCGTTCGGCCGGCGCCCATGCCGCAGTCGGCTGGGCGGCGCGGCGACCGCCCCGGGAACGGCGGCTCACCGGACCGCCCCCGGCTCGCCGATCTCTTCTGGTCCCGTTGCTGGCACCACACCGGTCAGGGTCCGGCCGCCGTCGCGCGTCACCGCACGCAGCAGCGCGTCCACTCCGGCGGTTTCCTCCTCGTCCAGCAGCGCCATCAGATAGTCGACCTCAAGAGCGCTGAACGGCTCGAGATAGATGTTCCGAGTCGTCTCCGGGTGCTTGTGCCCCATCAAAGTGGCCAGCTGGTACCAGATGTCACCCAACTGTTCACGCAGGTCTCGGACTTCTTCCTCAGTGAACCCGTCCACCCGACGCTGCCAGACAGCCGACAGGATGGAGAACCACTTCAGGCAGAAGCTGTGCCGCAGCATGTGCGGCCTTGCCCACAACGGGCACTCCGCCTTTCGCCGTTCCCGCTCCTCGCCTTCCAGACCGGGACCGGCGGTCCGCACCCATGCCTCGGCAACCCGCTCGTTGGCAGCCTGGAAAGTGTCCTCCCAGCCGTGCGGCTTCTTCGGCAGGCCGCCGGGCGCCAGCCACAGCCACAGCGGCTCCAGCCCGTGCGATGTACGACGGAACAGCAACCGCCGCTCATCCGGCCCCAGTACATCTACCGAGATCGGAACCGGCCCGCTTCCGCCTTCCACGATCAGTGTGCGGTTCCGGGCGTTATAGCCGGTCACGATGCGGACGGCGTGCAGCGCGTCGTAGCGCCCGGCGCGCTGGGCTCGCCGTACGGCCTCCATGCGGGACCCCTCCAGAGGGTCCGTGTACGCAGCCACCGCCGACAGCACACTGCGCGGCACCCGATAGACCCGCCCCTCCTCACCTCGCTTGATGCAGGCCGCAGACAACCACGCGGAGGAGAAGCGGGCGTTCCCGACCGCTGGCAGTTCGACATCGAGCACACTCGCCCACTCCGTCAGCCGCAGCCCCGTCCCGTACAGGCCATCAACAAAGGCCGCGTCCCGGTCCTCGTTCGAACCTCGCCAGCCCCGACGGCGCACGCCGTCGAAGGCGTACCCGCACAACCCGATGTTCCGCCACTGCTCAAAGGCCGTTCGCAGCATCCACTTCACCTGCCGTCGCGACGAGCCGGCAGGCCGCAGCGGATCCCGGGAACCGCCTGTGTACCCCTCCAACTCCCCAGAGAACGACGGCCGCCGACCGAGGCGAACACCCGCGCTGGCCACCGGATTCGCCACCCCATACCGGTGCCCGGCCCAGACATAGAAGGTGTTCAGCGCCGCCCGGTCGGTATCGAAGCTGGTCGGCAGAACCCGCTCGTCATTACGGAGGTCCGTCAACCGCCACTCCTTGAACGCCTCGACATCACGCGGCGTCGCGTCCTGCCACCGGCGCCCGAAGACCCGGAGAAACTCGAGCCACACCACCAGCGCGTACGCGTACCGCCGCCACGTCGACGGCCGGGCATCCACCATCGCCCCCGTACGGAAGAAGAGGTTGACCTTCGGGTCAGGCTTGCCCTCGGGGCCGAGGATCACGGGAGTGCCGTGCCGAGCCCCGTTGGCTGCAGCACGGGCGTGTAGGTCTCCAAAGCCGGACAGTTGGTCAGTACCGGGTTCGGGCTGAGCGACGGTGAAGTCGTAGAAGTCCACCGTCCAGCCCTCCAGGGCAGCAGGCAAGGAGTCCCCTCCAGAGAAATCGAACCGACAACTCTGGATAGCCTAGAGAAACTGCGAGCACTGCTACCTCGCGGAGCGGAAGTTCGAGGGGCTGCCCTGGCCTGACAAGGTCCGGCTCCTGCGCCTGCTGCGGGACGCCGGGGTGCTGTGGCTCCAGTTCACGGGCGGCGAACCGCTGATCGACCGGGACTTCGTGGACGCGTACGCGCTCGCGTACAGCTGCGGAATGCTGATTGAGATCCTGACCAACGGCTCCCGGCTCCACCGCCCCGAGATCATTGATCTCCTACGCGACCTGCCGCCGCACAAGGTGACCGTCTCCCTCTACGGGGCGACCCCGGACAGCTTCGACTCGCTCACCCGCAAACCGGGGGCGTTCAAGCTGGTCGAGAAGGGGCTCGTCGCGGCGCGCGAGGCCGGCATCGCGCTCGAACTGGCGCTGATCATCACCCGGCACAACGCCCACGAGCTGGACGCCATGCGCGCCCTCGCCGAGCGGTACGGGGCGAGCCGTCAGGAGTACGGCACGATCTCGCCGACGTACACCGGCACGCCCGAACCGCTGGCCGCGCAGGCGCCAGGATTTCTGGACAAGACCAGCGTGTTCAAGGGCTGCCCCGCCGGCCACACCTTCTTCCACGTCGACCCGCACGGCCTCGCGACCATGTGCAAGGTCGGCCGCGAGAACCCCATCGACCTCATGTCCGAGGGCCTGGACGGACTTCTCCGTCTGCCCGGCATCGCCGATGCCCAAATGCTTCGCACCGGGGGCTGCGGCGGCTGTCAGCTCTCCGGCACCTGCCGGGTCTGCCGACCGCTCGCCAAGGCGTACCAGGAGGCGAAGGCACCACTGAACACCTACTGCCAACACGGAAGCGAGGAAGCGTCATGACCGCTGTCATGGTGGAGATCAGCCCCCGACCGCCGGTTCTGGAGGAGCCCGAGGGAGTGATCCTCCTGGACGACCTGGAGGTGCTGTCCGAGGGCGCCATCCCGGGCTGCAACGACGACAACCCGTACCGGTAGACAGCCGGTCGCGTACAACTGCGGGGGCTTCGGACGCTTTTCCGTCCGAAGCCCCCGCACCACCATCCTCTGGAAGAGTGAAGCCCCATGGTGACCATCCGCATCGGCCTCGACCAACTGCCGCCCGCCGCCCGTACCGCCGTCGAGGAGCACACCGGCCCCCTGCTCACGGTCGAGGAAGCGACCGACGGCCTTAACAGCGAGATCGCGGCCCGCGTCACCTCCGCCACGGGCACCTGGCACATCAAGGGGCTGCGCACCGACCACCCTCGCGCCTGGACCCAGCGCCGGGAAGCCGCCATCGCCCCCTTCCTCACCGGCCTGGCCCCCGCCCTCAGCTGGCGCGTCGAGACCGCCGGCTGGGACCTCCTCGGCTTCGAAGTCCTCACCGGCCACCACGCCGACTACGCCCCCGGCTCCCCCGACCTCTCCGAAGCCGCCGCCCTCCTGCGCCGCCTCGGCGAAACCCCCTGCCCCGGCGTCGAACTCCGCCGCGCCGAACAGCGCCTGGAGCGCTACGCCGCCCACCCCGACGACCTCCGCTTCTTCGCTGGACCCCACCTCCTCCACACCGACTTGAACAACACCAACGTCCTCGTGGACGACCACGCCCCGGTGGGCGATCGGGCCCGTTTGGTCGACTGGGCCTGGGCCACCCGTGGAGCGGCCTGGCTCGATGCCGGCTACTGGGTCATCTGGCTCATCGCCTCCGGCCACACCCCCGCCTCCGCCGAACACTGGGCCGCCGAAATTCCCTCCTGGCACACCGCCCCCACCGAAGGCATCACCGCCTTTACCGCTGCCAACACCAATCTCTGGTCCGAGATCAGCACCGCCGACCCCGATCCGTGGACCCTGCGCCTCGCTGCTGCTGCCACCACCTGGCACGCACACCGCAGGACTGGTTGAACGGAGGCGCGGGCAGCAGGCGCATCTCCACTTCGGACGCTCCCTCTGCATCGTTGTTTCGTCGAGCTGCGGCGGAGTAGGGGGCACGCACACACGGGGGCTCGCGGCTTGACGGCTTTCCGGGCCTTCGACCTTCTCTGCGCGCGAGGTACTCGGGTCGTCCACCGGGGGCGTGCCCCGAACTCCGCACGGCCCCCCAGGGGGCAGTCCCCGGGGGGCCGTGCGCGGCGTCGCCGTTCCCTCGAACGGGGACGCCGAGGGGGTCTTCCCGCTGCCGGTCCGCGGTCTCGCGGGCCTCGTCAGCTGTAGACGCCGAACTCCCACAGCGAGTAGCCCCAGCCCGTGCCGCGCGCGGTGCCGTTGACGCGCACGTAGCGGCCGGTTCCCGTGACGTCGAGGTCGTCGATGTCACCGTTGCCGTCGGTCACGGTCTTGATCGTCGTCCAGTTCCGGCCGTCCTCGGACGTCTGGATCTCGTAGCCCTTGGCGTACGCCGGGTCCCACGCCAGCTGCACGTGCTTGATGGCCGTGGAGGCGCCCAGGTCGACCTGGAGCCACTGCGGGTCGCTCCAGTCGCCGGCCCAGCGGGTGTCGAACCTGCCGTCCACCGCGTTGTCCGCGCCGCACGGGCAGCCGCCGGTCGGGTCGGTCTGGAAGGAGGAGGCCGTGGCCGGCTTGCCCTGCGAGACGTTGGTGCCGTCCACCTTCGGCGGGACCACCTTGAGGGACATGGTCTCGACGCCCACGTTGCCGTGGCCGTCCCTGGCCTTCACGTACACCTTGTAGACGCCGGTCCTGCTCGGCGCCTTCGCGGTCAGGGTGCCGTCGCCGTTGTCCGTGGTCTCGGCGGGGACCAGTGCCTTGTTCTGGTCGATGTAGTTGCTGCTGAACAGGACCTGGTAGGTGAGCGCGTCGCCGTCCGGGTCGGTGGTGTGCGTGCTGACGCGCACGTCGGAGCCGGTGGGGACTCCCTCGGTGGCGTTGTCCACGGTCATGTCGGAGATCACCGGCGGGGTGTTGTCACCGGAGGTGTCGGCGCCGTACGCCTTCTTCACGGCGTAGTACGAGAGCCGCTTCTCACCGCCCGGCAGCAGGTTGAACCAGACGCCGCCGAAGTCGTCCTCGACGCCGTAGTGGAACATCGTGGCGCCCAGGGCCACTCCGGTGTGGCCGGTGACGCAGCCCCAGGCCTTGGTGTAGCCCTCGGCCTTCGCGGCGTCGGTGGGTTCCTCCGGTACGCCGTTGGCGTCGTCGTCCACCTCCCACTCGCCGGCCGGCCCGGTCTCGGTGACGATGTAGGGCTTGTCGTAACCGCCCTGTTCCCAGTCGGACTTGACGTTGCAGACCGCGTCGTAGGAGTTCACGGCGTAGAGGTCCAGGTCCGGGGCGTTCTTCTTGTAGTACGGCCAGGCGCCGGTCCAGGCGTCCGTGGAGGTGACGGGGTGGTTCGGGTCGACCTCGTGGATCTTCTTCGCGATGTCGTTGACGAAGGAGGTGTACGCGTTGCGCTGGGCCTCCAGCTCGTCGCCGCCGTAGCAGTTCTGCAGGCCGAGCGTGGACTCGTTGCCGACGTTCCACATCAGCACGCCGGGGTGGTCCTTGTAGGTGTCGACCCACTTGGGGAACTCGGCGAGCATGTCGTTCTTGTACTGCGTGTCCGTGAGGTAGTTGACGCAGCCGCCGCTGCCGGGACCGCCGCCGGGCTGGAGCCAGAAGCCGGCGATCACCTTGACGCCGTGGGCCGCCGCCGTGTCGAACAGCGGCTTGCTGGTGGCGTCCGTGCCCCAGGTGCGGATCGTGTTGACGCCCATCGACGCGACGTCGGGCATGTACTTCTCGGCGTCCGCGACCGAGGGGCCCCAGGTCAGGCCCTTGACCGTATACGGCGAACCGTCGACGGTGAGCCGCCAGTCGCCCTGCGAGCCGGTGACCTTCACGACGTTTCCGGCCGCCTGCGCGGCGGGCGCCTGGAGGGCGAGCAGGCCGCCGCCGAGGAGCGCGGCCGCGGCGACGGATGCCCTCAGGCGCCGGGGGGTGCGGGTCGTACGGGTGGTTGGGGGGTGGTGCACGCGTCTCTCCTTGCGAGTGGGGGGAGTGGGGGCTTCGCGCGCGTGGTCCGGGGCCTCCGCGATCTTGGAGAGCGCTCTCCGGTGTGGGCCGAAAAAAGGCCCCGGACCTGTGGGGGTGCGCGCGGTGGCGGTTACGGCAGTTCGTAGTTCCCGTCGAGCACCGCGCCCTTGTCGGGGTGGTTCTCGTCGTAGCCGTGCGGGTCGCACTGGAGGCCGCCCTTGATGCAGTGGGTGACCATCGCGTCCAGGGTGGCGGTGTCCCAGGCGTTCATGAAGTCGTAGTGGAACGAGTAGCCCGCGCCGCTCGCCAGCCTCACCTGCGACATGTCGCCGTTGACCGGCCAGGCCATCTTGAACTCGATCATCGGCAGCGCGACCGGGTGGTCGGCCGGGCAGGAGTTGTAGTTGGCGCCGCCCGCGACCGGGTAGGCCATGTGGCTCTTGTGGTCCGGCGTGTCCAGGTGGATGCCGTCCCAGCAACTCGGCGCCTGGAGGCGCAGGTTGAGCTGCACGTCCCGGCGGTCGGGGCAGGTCGCGGGGAAGTCGTAGTTCTTGAACGAGTCGCCGCACTCCCAGCCCTCGACGGTGCCCTTGAGGTTCTTGAACTCCTCCTGGCTCTGCATCGGGCTGCCGACGACGAACCGCAGTCCCTTGGGGAAGGGGCGGACGCTGCGGTAGTCGGTGACACCCGACTTGTAGTAGATGGTCTGGACGCCGTCGGGGAGGATCTTCTGGTCCCCCTTGAACAGGCTCGGCATCCAGTACGCCGACTTGTCGCCGGGCGCCAGACACGTGGTGTCGCCGGACTCCAGCGAGGCGGCCGTGGTGTACGCGTCCGTCGTGGTGTTGCCCATGAAGGTGTGGTCGTGGGACTTGCCGGGCTGGCCCGGGTAGACGATCGGGTCGTCCGGCGCGGTGTGCGTGGGGGCGCACTTGGCCTGGAACTCGTGGAAGTACGCCGACGGCGGGACCTCCGTCGAGGGGGTGACCCCGGTGACGGGCGGGTCGGCCATGATGTAGCCGTCCCCGTCCGGGTCGTCGCCCGATGCCTGGGTGGACGCCGGCATGCCGGGCATCCCCGGCATGGAGTACGCCGCGTGCTCGGAGTGCGCGGTGGCGGCCGTCTCGGGGGCCGCGTTCGCCGTCGCCGCGATCCCGGCGATCCCGGCCGTGGTCAGGCTCAGCGAGGTGAACAAGAGCAGTCCGGTGAGGGTTCTGGACCTCCGTGGCATGGAGACCTCCTGCTGCGTCGTGGGGGGAGCGTGGGGTGGGGGAGGGCGCCCGGTCGGGGAGGAAGGAAGCACTGCGGGAACTCTTGGAGAGCGCTCTCCCGTTGTGGAGTGTTCCGCCCCTGACAAGAGCGTGTCAATACTCCGTGCCCTCACTTCGCGGGTCGCGGCCCTCCGCTACGGGTGCCGGGCGCCCACGGAAACGCCGTCGCGGCCGAGTGCGGCCGCGACGGCGTTCGAGGTCGCGTGGTCGGACGCCCGTCACGGTCCCGCGCGCAACACCTCCGCGACGACCGGTCCCGCCGCGTCGCCGCCGTGGCCGCCGGACTGGACCAGGGCGGCGGCCGCCAGGTCGTTGCTGAAGCCGGTGAACCAGCTGTCGGATGTGGCGTGGCCGTCGACCTCCGCCGAGCCGGTCTTGGCGCCCTTGTCGCCGCCCACGCCCGCCATGGCCTGCGTCGCGGTGCCCTCGGAGGCGGTCGCGGTGTAGCGCAGCATCTCCTTGAGCTGGCTGGAGACACCGGGCGGCAGGGGGCTCGCGGTGGCGAAGGTCCGGTTGTCCAGGGACTGCGGGACGATGAACGGCTGCCGGAAACGGCCGTTGACGGCGGTGGCGGTGACCGACGCCATGTTGAGCGGGTTCATCTGGACCTTGCCCTGGCCGATGAACGAGGCGGCGGTCTCGGCTCCGGAGGACTCGGGCACCTTGCCGTCGACCGTCTTGACGCCGGTCTGCCAGTTGAGGCCGATGCCGAAGTACTGCCCGGCCTCGATGCCCAGGGCGGTGTCCCGCTTGCCCTCCAGGGGGGAGACCGGCTTGATGAACGCCGTGTTGCAGGAGCGGGCGAAGGCCGTCTTCAGAGTCGCGCTCGGCATCGAGAAGTCGTCCAGGTTGTGGAAGGGGACTCCCTCCCAGCTCACCTGGGAGGGGCACTGGACGGGCGTGTTCGCGCTGCCCAGGCCGTTCTGAATGATCATCGCGGCCGTGATGATCTTCATCGTCGAGCCGGGGGCCACCGCGCCGCTGCGGGCCGTCTCGAAGCCGGTCGAGGGGTTGTTCGCGATGGCCCGGATCGCCCCGGTCGACGGCTCGACCGCCGCGACCGACGCCTCCGCGAACTTCTTCACGCCCCGCTCCGCCGCCGCCTGGATCTTCGCGTCGAGCGTCGTCTGCAGCTTGCCCGGCTTGCCCTTGACCAGGGTCAGCAGCGTCTTGTCCACCCCGTCGGCGTTCGCGCTGTTGATCCAGGTCTCGATGCCCGTGGTGCCGCCGGTCTTCTCGCCGTACTTCCCGCGCAGCTCGTCCAGGATGCCGCCGAGTGACGGGTACTTCTCCTTGGTGAGCACCTGCCCGTTGCGGTCGACCGCCTCGATCGACGCGGTGGAGGACTCGCCGGTCTCCAGCGACTCGCCCTTGGCGAGGTCCGGGTGGATGACGGAGGGCTCCCAGTCGACGAGCGGGCGCCCGGTGGTCAGTCCGCGGACCACGGTCAGCTTCGAGGCGTACGACCAGGGCTTGGACGTCCCCTTGTACGAGACCGTCGCCTTCACGGTGTACGGGACCGTCGAGCCGGTCGCCCTGCCGGGCGTGATCACGGCCTTGGTGACGTGGGCCGTCTCGCTGTAGCCGGCCAGGGCCGGTTCGGCGTCCCCCTTGTTGTTGGTGAGCGCCGCCGCGACCGCCGCGTCGCCCTCCGCCCACGCGGCGAGGAACTTCTTCGACGTCTCGGCGATCTCCTCCTCGGTGACCGGGCCCGATCTCACCTCGGAGGAGTCGGCGGCCGTGCTCGTACCGCCGACGCCGCTGTCCCCGAGCCCGTCCAGGACGTTGTACGCCCCGTAACCCACCCCGCCCAGGACGAGCGCGAACACCCCCCCGACTATGCCTACCTTCGCTCCACTGCGCATCGCCTGCTGTCCCCATCCCCCGGAGCTTCCCTCTTGAACGTGTTCAAGATAGCTGTGTGGGGCACCTTACGGGAGGGCGGTGACAGGGGGGCCGGTTGTTATCGGAACGCGACGCGGACATGCCGTGAATGGCGGGAACGGTCCGGTCAGATCCAGGTGTCCAGCCACATCCGGTCCCGCCAGGAGTCCTCCGGAATGGACGTCCCGGTGTACAGCGGCCAGAAGTAGATGAAGTTCCAGATGATCAGCAGCACCAGCACACCGGCCGCCACCGCCCCCAGCGTCCGGCGCCGCTCGCCCGAGGGATCGGGCTTCGCCAGGCCGAGTTCGTACCGTGGCCCGGTCTCCGCCGCCGGGCCCAGCATCGCGCCGATCATCATCGTCACCGCGAGACACAGGAACGGCACGAACACGACCGCGTAGAACAGGAAGATCGTGCGCTCCTGGTACAGGAACCACGGCACCCAGCCCGCGGCCACCCCGCACGCGATCGCGCCCGCCCGCCAGTCGCGGCGGAAGATCCACCGCCACAGCACGTACACCAGGGCGAAGCAGGCGGCCCACCACAGCAGCGGGGTCCCGATGGCCAGCACCTCGCGGGCGCACTTGCCGGTCGACGACGTCGGGCAGCCGTTCTGCTCCTCGTAGAAGTACGAGACGGGCCGGCCCAGCACGATCCAGCTCCACGGGTTGGACTGGTACGTGTGTCCCGACGTCAGGTTCACGTGGAAGTCGTAGACCTGGTTCTCGTAGTGCCACAGACTGCGCAGCCAGTCCGGCAGCCAGGTCCAGGAGCCGCCCCTGCCGTCGGTCGCCGCCCAGCCCCGGTAGTAGCCGTGCCGGTCCGGGTCGTTGCGGACGATCCAGCCCGTCCAGGACGCCAGGTACGTGAGGACCGCGACCGGGACCACCGAGACGAACGCCGGGAGCACGTCCCGCCGCAGCACCGCCGCGTACGGGCGCACGGCCCCGGCGGTGCGGCGCGCGCCCACGTCCCACAACACCGTCATCAGGCCGAACGCGACCATGATGTAGAGCCCGTTCCACTTCGTGCCGAAGGCCAGGCCCAGCGAGACACCCGCGGCGATCCGCCAGGGCCGCCACCCGAGGCGCAGGTTCTCCGCGACCCCGGCGTCCGGGCGCAGCACGCCCTCCTCGTCGACCGGCAGCGCCGCCGCCAGCCGCCGCCTGGCCCAGTCACGGTCGATCAGCAGACAACCGAACGCGGCCAGCACGAAGAACATCAGCACCAGGTCGAGCAGCGCGGTGCGGCTCATCACGAAGTGCAGCCCGTCCACCGCGAGCAGTGCGCCCGCCAGGCAGCCGAGGAACGTCGAGCGGAACAGCCTGCGGCCGATCCGGCACAGCATCAGCACCGACAGCGTGCCGAGCACGGCGACCATGAACCGCCAGCCGAACGGCGTGAACCCGAACAGCTGCTCACCGAGGCCGATGATCCACTTGCCGACCGGCGGGTGCACCACATAGCCCGGGTCGGTCGGCACCGGCACCTGCGAGGGATCGTTCAGGATCAGCTTGTCGACGTCCTTGGGCCACGCGCCCTCGTACCCCTGGTTGATCAGCGCCCAGGAGTCCTTCGCGTAGTACGTCTCGTCGAATATCACCGCGTGCGGGCTGCCCAGCTTCCAGAAGCGCAGCACCCCCGCGACCGCCGCCACCAGCAGCGGACCGCCCCACGCCGACCAGCGCACCAGCCGCTCGGCGAGCAGCGGCGGTACGCCGAGCACCGCCCACAACTGGTTCCCGGGCCGGGTGTACGGCGGAATCAGCCGCTCCCGCAACCCGATGCCGGGGCGCGGGGAATGGCCGAAGCGGCGCAGCCGCCGCTGCCAGGAGGTCGGCTCCGGGCCGTGCTGTTCCCCGGCGTCTTGGCCCTGCCGGGCTTCGGGCGCAGTACTCGTCACCGCGCCATCGTAGGGAACCCGTCTGTGGGAAGGGGGCTGCCCGTGCTGGGAGGATGGGGCTCGTGACTGGAACGACTGGAACGCTCGTGCTCGCAGGGACCCCCATCGGCGACCTGGCGGACGCCCCGCCCCGCCTCGCCGCCGAGCTGGAGGCGGCCGACGTCATCGCCGCCGAGGACACCCGCAGGCTCCGCCGGCTGACCCAGGGGCTCGGCGTCCACACCACGGGGCGTGTCGTCTCCTACTTCGAGGGCAACGAGTCCGCCCGTACGCCCGAACTCGTCGAGGCCCTGGCCGGCGGCGCCCGGGTGCTGCTGGTCACGGACGCCGGGATGCCGTCCGTCTCCGACCCCGGCTACCGGCTCGTCGCCGCCGCCGTGGAACAGGACATCAAGGTCACCGCCGTGCCCGGCCCGTCCGCGGTGCTCACCGCGCTCGCCCTGTCCGCGCTGCCGGTGGACCGGTTCTGTTTCGAGGGCTTCCTGCCGCGCAAGGGCGGCGAACGCCTCTCCAAGCTCCGCGAGGTCGCCCGCGAGCCCCGCACGATGGTCTTCTTCGAGGCCCCGCACCGCCTGGACGACACCCTCGCCGCGATGGCCGAGGTCTTCGGCGCGGAACGGCGGGGCGCCGTGTGCCGCGAGCTGACCAAGACGTACGAGGAGGTCAGGCGCGGTCCGCTGGGCGAGCTGGCCGCCTGGTCGGCCGCCGAGCAGGTACGCGGTGAGATCACCGTCGTCGTCGAGGGCGCGGTCGCCGGCGGGGAGGACCTGGACGCCGAGGAGCTGGTGCGCAGGGTGCTGGTGCGCGAGGAGGCGGGGGAGCGGCGCAAGGAGGCGATCGCCGCCGTCGCCGCCGAGGCGGGCCTGCCCAAGCGCGAGGTGTTCGATGCCGTCGTCGCGGCAAAGAACGCTGCTCGGACCGGCCACGCGGACGGCAAGGGACTATCGTGAAAAGCAAAGCCAGAGCCGCGTTCCGGCCCCTTTGACCACGAAAAGGCCAAAACCGCTCCAACACTCGGCAGGGCCGGTGCGCTTTTGCCGGTGAAGGCGTCCACTGGAAGACAGGGCGCATTCTCCGCAGCGCTTGTCCGAGGGACAAGAGGAGCAGGCATGAGCGACATCACAGCCACCACCGCGCACGAGGCGTACGCCTTCGCCTGCATGAGGTGCGGATACGGGTGGGAGCAGGCCTACGAGATAGAGCACCACGTCGACGCGACCCAGCACGCCTACGTGGTCTACAAGGCGGACGGCGAACGGGTGCCCTCGCCCCTTTCCACCCCGACCTGCGCCAACTGCGGCGGGCACGTCGTCCGGATCATGCGGGCGGGCCGGGTCTCGACCGTCCAGCAGCTCCTGTACGACCGGAACCGTTCCCGGGGGCCGGTCCCCGAGGAGCCGGCCGAGGAGCCCGTGGCCGCCACCGCCGTCCCCTCCGCCGGCCGCCACTGGCACCTCTCCGACCTTCTGCACCCCTTCCGCAGGTGACCTCGTGGGGCGGGCCGCCGCGATCCTCGTACGATCGTGGCCATGAGCCGCACCGAAGCCCCGCCCCTGCCGGAACCCCTCCGGGTGCCGGTCGCCGATTCGCACACCCACCTGGACATGCAGGACGGCACCGTCGAGGAGGGCCTGGCCAGGGCCGCCGCGGTGAACGTGACGACCGTGGTCCAGGTGGGCTGCGACGTGAAGGGCTCCCGCTGGGCCGCGGAGACCGCCGCCGCGCACGCCCAGGTGCACGCCGCGGTGGCCCTGCACCCCAACGAGGCGCCGCGCATCGTGCACGGCGACCCCGAGGGCCGGTCGCGGGAGGGGGCGCGCGAGGCGGGCGGCTTCGCCGCGCTGCACGAGGCCCTCGCCGAGATCGACGCGCTGGCCGCGCTGCCCCACGTGCGCGGCGTGGGCGAGACCGGCCTCGACCACTTCCGGACCGGCCCCGAGGGCATGGCCGCCCAGGAGGAGTCCTTCCGGGCCCACATCGAGATCGCCAAGCGCCACGGCAAGGCCCTCGTCATCCACGACCGCGAGGCCCACGCGGACGTCCTGCGCGTCCTCGCGGACGCCGGGGCGCCCGAGCGGACCGTCTTCCACTGCTACTCCGGCGACGCGGACATGGCCCGCGCCTGCGCGGAGGCCGGCTACTTCATGTCGTTCGCCGGAAACGTGACCTTCAAGAACGCCCAGCCCCTGCGCGACGCGCTGGCGGCCGCGCCGACCGAGCTGGTCCTGGTCGAGACGGACGCCCCGTTCCTCACCCCGGCCCCGTACCGGGGGCGGCCCAACGCCCCGTACCTGATCCCGGTGACGCTGCGGGCGATGGCGGCGGTGAAGGGCCTGGACGAGGACACCCTGGCCGAGGCGATCGCGGACAACACGGCGCGGGCGTTCGACTACTGACCGGCGGGAGCAAAGTGCGGGGCGCCTTACGCTTTACAGGTGAGTACCACTGAGCCCGACGCCCTCCTGGGCCCCGCAGACATCCGCGAACTGGCCGCCACCCTGGGCGTACGCCCCACCAAGCAGCGCGGCCAGAACTTCGTCATCGACGCCAACACGGTCCGCCGGATCGTGCGGACGGCGGAGGTCCGGCCGGACGACGTGGTGGTCGAGATCGGCCCGGGTCTCGGCTCGCTGACCCTCGCGCTGCTGGAGGTCGCCGACCGCGTCGTGGCCGTCGAGATCGACGACGTACTCGCGGCGGCCCTGCCCGCCACCGTCGCCGCCCGGATGCCCGCCCGCGCCGACCGCTTCGCGCTGGTGCACTCGGACGCCATGCTCGTACGGGAGCTGCCGGGGCCCGCGCCCACGGCGCTGGTCGCCAACCTCCCGTACAACGTCGCCGTGCCGGTGCTGCTCACCGCGCTCGACCGCTTCCCGAGCATCGAGCGCACCCTCGTCATGGTGCAGGCGGAGGTCGCGGACCGGTTGGCCGCCCGGCCGGGCAGCAAGGTGTACGGCGTGCCGTCGGTGAAGGCGAACTGGTACACGGACGTCAAGCGCGCCGGGTCCATCGGCCGCAAGGTGTTCTGGCCCGCGCCGAACGTCGACTCCGGGCTCGTCTCGCTGGTGCGCCGCAGCGAGCCCGTGGCGACGACGGCGAGCAAGGAAGAGGTCTTCGCGGTCGTGGACGCGGCGTTCGCGCAGCGCCGCAAGACGCTGCGCGCGGCACTCGCGGGGTGGGCCGGTTCGGCTCCGGCCGCCGAGGCCGCCCTGGTCGCGGCGGGCGTCTCGCCGCAGGCGCGCGGGGAGTCGCTGACGGTCGAGGAGTTCGCGGCCGTCGCCGAGAACAAGCCGCCGATGACGGAGACCGGGAGCGCGCGATGAGCGTCACCGTACGGGTCCCCGCCAAGGTCAACGTCCAGCTCGCGGTCGGCGCCGCGCGCCCCGACGGGTTCCACGACCTCGCGAACGTCTTCCTCGCCGTCGGCCTGTACGACGAGGTCACCGTCACCCCCGCCGACGGCCTGCGGATCACCTGCTCCGGGCCGGACGCGGCCCAGGTCCCGCTGGACGCGTCGAACCTGGCGGCGCGGGCGGCGGTCGCGCTGGCCGCCCGGTACGGCATCGCGCCCGACGTGCACATCCACATCGACAAGGACATCCCGGTGGCGGGCGGCATGGCGGGCGGCAGCGCCGACGGGGCCGGCGCCCTGCTGGCCTGCGACGCGCTGTGGGGGACCGGCGCCTCCCGCGAGGACCTGCTCGCCCTCTGCGCCGAACTGGGCAGCGACGTGCCGTTCAGCCTGGTCGGAGGCGCCGCGCTCGGCACCGGCCGGGGCGAGCGGCTGACCCCGGTCGAGGTCGGCGGCACGTTCCACTGGGTGTTCGCGGTGGCCGACGGCGGGCTCTCCACGCCGGCGGTGTACCGCGAGTTCGACCGGCTGACGGAGGGCACCCGGGTCCCGGAGCCCGTGGCCTCGGACGCCCTCCTGGACGCGCTGCGGGCGGGCGACGCGAAGGCCCTGGCCGGCGCCCTGAGCAACGACCTCCAGGCCCCCGCGCTGTCCCTGCGCCCCACCCTGGCCGCCACCCTGGCGGCGGGCACGGAGGCGGGCGCGCTCGCCGCCCTGGTCTCCGGCTCGGGGCCGACCACCGCGTTCCTCACGGAGGACGAGGCGACGGCCCGCGAGGTCGCCGCCGCCCTCACCGCCTCCGGCACCTGCCGCACGGCGCGCACGGCGGTGTCCCCGGCTCCGGGGGCGGCGGTCCTGTAGCCGGCGGCCTCGACGGAGGTCCGCCGGCCCGGGCGGCGACGCGACGCTCCGCGGGCGTCAGCCCACCCGTACCGACCGCTTCGCCAGCTCGTACGCCGGCAGCATCTCCCCGTGCTCGTCCGAGTCCAGGCCGCCCAGATGGACCACCACCGGGCCGTCGGGCGTCGAGAGGGCGAAGGCGCGGGCCGGGCGGTTTTCGTCCATGAGCTCGCTGTGGAGCGTGTAGGTCACCTCGGTGACGGTCTGCTTCCCCGTCGTGACCTGCTTGTACGTGGCCTTCGACGCGTTCTCGTCGGCCTCGACGAAGCCCTTGAGCGTCTCGCGAGGCGAGGCGTCCCCGCCCTTCGCCCGCCACACCCGCAGGAAGCCGATCTGCCCGGCCGGCTTGGCGTCGATCTCGCAGACCATGGTGACCGGGCCCTGCTCGGCGAGCTCGGCGAAATCCGAGTCCGGGTCGATCGCGACGGCCTTCGGCTTCCAGTCCTTCACCAGGTCGAACGTCACCGGCAGCTCGCAGCCCGAGCCGGGGTTGCCGACCGTGCCGCCCTTGACCGCGGCCTTCGCCGCGGGCGCCGCGGACTTCTCCGGCTTCGCGCCCGCGCCGGAATCCGTGTCCGACGAGCAGCCGGTCAGCGCGGCCGCGGCCAGCAGGACGGGCACCAGCCCGTGAACCGTACGACGTGTCATGGTCATCCCCACCCCTTGATCGTTGCGCGCAAGCTATCCCAGGGGCGGCGGCCGCTCGTACGGAGGTCCGCGCGGCGGCGACTACGCTGAAGGCCAGAGTCTTCCTTCGAGCTGGAGCGTTCGTGGCCGTCAACCTCATCAATGTCGAGCAGGTCAGCAAGGTCTACGGCACCCGTGCCCTGCTCGACGGTGTGTCCCTCGGCGTCTCCGAGGGCGACCGGATCGGTGTCGTCGGCCGCAACGGCGACGGCAAGACGACCCTCATCCGGATGCTCGCCCGGCTGGAGGAGGCGGACACCGGCCGCGTCACGCACAGCGGCGGGCTGCGCCTGGGCGTGCTGACCCAGCACGACTCCCTGGACCCCGAGGCCACGATCCGTCACGAGGTCATCGGCGATCTCGCCGACCACGAGTGGGCGGGCAGCGCCAAGATCCGCGACGTGCTCACCGGTCTGTTCGGCGGGCTCGGCCTGCCCGGCTTCGAGAACGGCCTGGACACCGTCATCGCCCCGCTCTCCGGCGGCGAGCGGCGCCGGATCGCCCTCGCCAAGCTGCTCATCGCGGACCAGGACCTGATCGTCCTCGACGAGCCCACCAACCACCTCGACGTCGAGGGCATCTCCTGGCTCGCCGGCCATCTGCGCGCCCGCCGCTCCGCCCTCGTCTGCGTCACCCACGACCGCTGGTTCCTCGACCAGGTCTGCACCCGCATGTGGGACGTCCAGCGCGGCACGGTCCACGAGTACGAGGGCGGCTACAGCGACTACGTGTTCGCCCGCGCCGAGCGGGAGCGGATCGCCGCGACCGAGGAGACCAAGCGGCAGAACCTGATGCGCAAGGAGCTGGCCTGGCTGCGGCGCGGCGCCCCCGCCCGTACCTCCAAGCCCCGCTACCGCATCGAGGCCGCCAACGAGCTGATCGCGGACGTGCCGCCGCCGCGCGACACCAGCGAGCTGATGAAGTTCGCCAACGCCCGCCTCGGCAAGACCGTCTTCGACCTGGAGGACGTCACCGTCCAGGCCGGCCCCAAGACCCTTCTCACCCACCTCACCTGGCAGCTCGGCCCCGGTGACCGCATCGGCCTGGTCGGGGTCAACGGCGCCGGCAAGACCTCGCTGCTGCGGGCGCTCGCCGAGGCCGCCCGTACCCAGGGCGAGGCGCAGCCGGCCGCCGGCCGGATCGTCGTCGGCAAGACCGTCAGGCTCGCCTACCTCTCCCAGGAGGTCCACGAGCTGAACCCGAGCCTGCGCGTCCTGGAGGCGGTCCAGCAGGTGCGGGACCGGGTGGACCTCGGCAAGGGGCGGGAGATGACCGCCGGGCAGCTCTGCGAGAAGTTCGGCTTCTCGAAGGAGAAGCAGTGGACGCCCGTCGGCGACCTCTCCGGCGGTGAGCGGCGCCGGCTCCAGATCCTGCGCCTGCTGATGGACGAGCCCAACGTCCTCTTCCTCGACGAGCCGACCAACGACCTCGACATCGAGACCCTGACCCAGCTGGAGGACCTGCTCGACGGCTGGCCCGGCTCCATGATCGTGATCTCCCACGACCGGTTCTTCGTCGAGCGCACCACGGACCGGGTCATGGCCCTCCTCGGCGACCAGTCGCTGCGGATGATGCCGCGCGGCATCGACGAGTACCTGGAGCGCAGGCAGCGCCAGGCGGAGACGGCCACGCCCGCAGCGGCCCCGGCCGCCGGACAGGCCGCCGCCCCGGCGCCCGCGGTCTCCGCGCAGGCGGCCCGCGCGGCCAAGAAGGAGCTGCAGAAGGTCGAGCGGCAGCTGGAGAAGATGTCGTCCCGCGAGACGGCCCTGCACGCGCAGATCGCCGAGAACGCCACGGACTTCGAGAAGGTCGCGAAGCTGGACGCCGAGCTGCGCGAACTGGTCGCGGAGCGCGATGTGCTGGAGATGCGCTGGCTCGAGCTGGCCGAGGACGCCTGACGATCCGAAGCATCACAGCGGCATCACGGCCCGGTCCTCCCTTGGGAACAGGGGCGGACCGAACCGGAAGGCCCCCTCCGGCGGGTGGTACAAAGAAGTCCCGCTCGACTGACGTGACACTGCGGGATCCATGCCCGATTCGCTCCATTCCGTCGTGGTCCAGGGGGTCTTGACCGACCCGCGGACACCGGTGGGATCGCGGGGGAGTCCGGAACGGGCACCGGACCGCACGAAGGGGGACGCGCTGATGACCCAGCCGCCCGGACAGCAACCGCCGCAGGGAGGCTTCGGCGCTCCTCAGGAGCCGCCGCACGGGGTACCGCAGCCGCCCCAGGGCCCGCCGCCCGCCGCCCCGCCCCAGGCCCCCGCCGCCCCGCCGGCCACGCAGCCGGGCTACGGCTACCCGCAGCAGCCCGGGCCGTACGGACAGCCGCAGCCCGGCCCGTACAACCAGCAGCCCGGGCCGTACGGACAGCCGCAGCCCGGCCCGTACAACCAGCAGCCCGGCCCCTACGGACAGCCGCAGCCCGGCCCGTACAACCAGCAGCCGCAGGCCGGCTACGGCTTCCCGCCGCAGCAGCACCCCGGCGCGCCCGTCCCTCCCGGCCCCGGCGGTCCGGGCGGCGGCAGCCCGTTCAAGCGCAAGCCCGTCATGATCATCGGTGCCGCGGTCGCCGCGCTCCTGGTCGTCGGCGGCGGCGTCTGGTTCGCGACCAGCGGGGACGACGGCGGTGACGGCAAGCCGGTCGCCGAGAAGAGCGAGCAGGTGAAGAAGCCGTCCGTCTCGCCCTCCGTCGACGACGGCGACGGCAACGGCACCGGGCGGGAGGACGAGGACCTCAACAGCGGCCGCAAGGAGGGCGAGGCCAAGGTCCTCTGGCTGCAGAAGAACGACGTCGACCTGCCGCGCAACGGCGCGGAGGTGTACGGGCCGTGGATCGTCGGCGACACGATCGTCAAGGGCATGTACCGCACGGTCTCCGGCTACGCGGTGGCCGACGGCACGCAGAAGTGGACGCTGAAGCTGCCGGCGGACATCTGCTCCGCGCCCGAGCAGACCACCACGGACGGCAAGATCGTCATCGCGATCAAGAACGGCACCACCGACAAGGCCGACTGCTCCGCACTCCAGCAGATCGACCTCAACACGGGCAGGACGGGGTGGAAGAAGGAGGTCAAGAAGAGCGGCCTCTTCGACATGATGTCGGACCTCTCCATGGCCATCAGCGGTGACACCGTGACGGCCGGCCGCACCGGTGCCGCCAACGCCTACCGGGTGAGCGACGGCAAGGAGGTGTTCGGCAAGCGGACCGGCACCTGCCAGCCGTTCGGGTTCGCCGGCGGCGCCAAGCTCATCGCGGCGGTCAGTTGCCGCACCGACGACGTGAACAACCCGCAGCAGGAGATCGAGGAGCTGGACCCCGCCACCGGCAAGGCCAAGTGGACCTACAAGCCCGCCCGCGGGTGGGAGGTCGAAAAGGTCTACTCGGTGAGCCCCCTCATCGTCTCCCTCACCAAGGGCAACACCAGCGAGGACAAGAAGTGGAGCGTCCTCGCGCTCCGCGAGAACGGCACGCTCCGCTCCCAGCTGTCCAGCGACAAGGGCGACAAGTTCTCCCCGGACTGCGGCGGCGGCTTCACGATCTTCGGTCAGCGTCTCGACGGCTGCAGCGGCGTCGCCGCCGACGCCAACACCTTCTACATGGCGACGCAGGACGACACCAGCGGCTCCGCCCGCACCAACAAGGTCGTCGCCTTCGACCTGAACACCGGCAAGACCAAGTGGAAGGCGAACGCCCCCGCCGGGCAGACCATGAAGCCGCTCCGCATGGAGGGCGGCAACATCCTCCTCTACGTGGACGGCGGCTTCGGCAAGGGCGGCGGCATCGCCACCCTCTCCCCGGCCGGCGGCAGCCCGAAGACGGTGCTCCAGCACCCGGAGTCGACCTCGGCGATCGAGAGGTCGTTCTACGACCCGAAGATCCGCTACGCGGGCGGCCGTTCGTTCATCGTGAGCGCGCGGGTCAGCGCGGGCAACGACAAGGAAGAGCTGGAGACGAAGACCATGATGGCCTTCGGCAGCTGACGGCTCACCGCGGCACCCGACGAACACGGCCGGCCGCGGGCGGCAGCAGCCCCGCCCGCGGCCCGCACCGGCCCCCCCCCCGACCGACCCCCCTTCTTTCCCCGAGGTACGCAACGCCATGACCCAGCCGCCCCAGCAGCCGCCCAACGAACCGCCCCAGGGCGGTTTCGGCGCGCCCCAGGACCCGCCGCCCGGCGGTTTCGGCGCCCCGCAGGACCCGCCGCCCGGAGGTTTCGGCGCGCCGACCCCGCCCCCCGGCGGCTACGGCTCCCCGCCGCCCCCCGGCCCGCCCCAGCAGCAGCCGGGCTACGGCTACCCGCAGACGCCGCCGCCCCAGCAGCAGCCGGGCTACGGCTACCCGCAGCAGGGACAGCAGCCCCACGACTTCCCGACGCAGGCGGCGTACGGCGGCTTCCCGCAGCAGGGGCAGCAGCAGCAGCCGTACGGCTACCCGACCGCCCCGATGCAGCCCGCCTACCAGCCGCCCCAGCCGGGCGGGAACGGGCCGAAGAAGTTCTCCACCCAGGCGCAGATCATCGTCGCCGCCGTGGTCGCCGTCGCCCTGATCGTCGGCGGCGGCATCTGGTACGCCTCCGGCGGGGACGACGGCAAGAAGGACGAGGCGGGCTCGTCCGCCGGCACCACGGGCGGGACCAAGGGCGGCAAGGGCGGCGACCAGGGCGAAGGCTCCGCCACCGGCGGCAGCGGCAAGGAGAAGGCCCCGGCGAACGTCGAGTCGGCGGTCGGCTTCCAGCTCCCGCAGCCCGAGGTCGCCGACGTCACCACCGTCGCCGGCTCCTGGGTCACCGACAAGGCGTACGTGAAGACGGGCCTCAACGAGGTCGTCGGCTACGACCTGGACAAGGGCACCAAGCTCTGGTCGATCCCGCTGGACGGCCAGGTGTGCGCCGCGTCCCGGTACATGAGCAAGGACTTCAAGACCGCCGTCGTCTTCGAGGAGAGCAAGCAGAGCAAGACCAACAAGTACCCCAGCTGCAACCGGGTCGGCGCCCTCGACCTGGCCACCGGCAAGCTCGTGTGGAGCAAGCAGGTCATCGCGTCCAGCAGTGGTGACCGCCCCGTCCGGTTCGACGAGGTCACCCTCAGCGGCACCACGGTCGCCGCCGGTGGCACCGACGGCGGCGCCGCCTTCAAGCTCGACACCGGCGCCGAGCTGTGGAAGCCGAAGGTCAGCACCGACGGCTGCTACGACAAGGGGTACGGCGGCGGCGAGGCCCTCGCCGTGGTCCGCAAGTGCGGTTCGTACGACGACCCCCAGGTCGTCGTCCAGGCGTTGAACCCGACGACGGGCGCCCCGATCTCCTCGTACAAGATGCCGGCCGGCATCGAGTACGCGAACATCGTCTCCACCAAGCCGCTGGTCGTCGCCGCCGACGTCGGCGACACCGCCGGTGACGGCAGCGGCATCTCGGACTTCTTCTCGCTCGACGAGGCCACCGGCAAGCTGAAGATCCGCATCTCCGCCGACGCGGAGAAGTACGCGGCCAGCTGCCGTTCCACCAAGGTCGAGAGCTGCCAGCAGCTCGCCGTCGGCAACAACCGCATCTACCTGCCCACCGAGGAGCACGACGGTGCGGGCGAGAGCTTCAGCCGGACCAACGAGATCGTCTCCTTCGACCTCACCACCGGCAAGCAGACCGGCGACCGGGCCGACGCGGGCGAGCAGTTCACGATGTTCCCGCTGCGCATGGACGGCGGCAACATCATCGCGTACCGCGAACCCCCGTACGACAAGGGCGGTGAGGTCGTCTCCATCGACGGCAGCACCTTCGAGCAGACGGTCCTGATGCGCAACCCGGCCGACGACGCCGTCCGGGACGCGGAGACCAGCTTCTCCTCGGACTACGCGGAATTCCGCTACGAGCAGGGGCACCTCTACATCTCCGAGACGATGATCAGCGCACCCCGCAAGAGCTCGCTGGACGACAAGGAGTACCTGGTGGTGTCCTTCCGCACCAGCTGAGCGCGATCGACGGATGTGGGGGTGGAACCGGCCGGTTCCACCCCCACAGGCGTATCCGGCCGTGTAACTTGCAGGCCCTGGAGGGCCGGGGGGCCTGTGTCGGTGCAACAGGGGGATGGCGCGATGGGTGTCCGGCTCATGGTGGTCGACGACCACCGACTGCTCGCCGAGGCGCTCGCCTCGGCGCTGAAACTGCGCGGCCACCGGGTGCTGGCCGCGGCCGCGCCCACCGCCGGGGCGGCGGAACTGGTGGTCGGGCGGGCCCCGGAGGTCTGCCTGTTCGGCACGGCCTCGCCCGCCGTGCCCGGGACCTTCGACCCCGTCGTCCGGATCAGGCGGGAGCGCCCGCAGACCGCGGTGGTGGTCCTCGGCCCGGTCCCCAGCCCCCGCGGCATCGCCGCCGCGTTCGCGGCCGGGGCCGCCGGGTACGTCCGGCACGACGAGCGCATCGAGGGTGTGGAGCGCGCCATCGCCAAGGCCCGCTCCGGTGAGGCGGCCATCGCGCCCCAGCTCCTCCAGGCCGCCTTCGCCGAGCTCCTGAACCCGGTGGAACAGCCCGACGACGAGGGCCGCCGGCTGCTGCGGCTGCTCACCCCGCGCGAGGTCGAGGTGCTGGTCCGGGTCGCGGAGGGGGAGGACACCCGGCTGATCGCGGCCGGGATGCGGATCGCGTCGAGCACCGCCCGTACCCACGTCCAGCGGGTCCTGATGAAGCTCGGCGTCGGCTCCCGCCTGGAGGCCGCCGCACTGGCCGCCCGCACCGGGCTGCTGGACCGGGCGACGGTGACACGGCAGGGGCGGGATCCCATCGGCTGACGGCGCAGCGGTCCCACCCGAACACACCCGAACACACCCGAACGTCCCCGGACGGACCCCGGCGCCGCCGTGCGCCGGGGTCCGTCCGGGCGGAAGCGGCATTGACGGCCCTGTTGGCTTGTGGTTCATTGTGTTTACTTATGTTCGGTGGTGGGAGGAGCCTGGTGAAGAAGACGGTTACAAAGCTCGCCGACGGCCGGGAGCTGATCTACTACGACAGCCGCGAGGACCTCGCCCGCGAGGCCGTCGACACGCGTCCCCTCGACGCCGTCTCCACCTCGTCCGAGATCCGGCGCGACCCCCTGCTCGGCGACAGCGTCGCCATCGCCTCGCACCGTCAGAGCAGGCCCTACCACCCGCCCGCCGACGAGTGCCCGCTGTGCCCCTCGCAGGCGGGGCGGCAGAGCGAGATCCCGGAGCCCGACTACGAGGTCGCCGTCTTCGAGAACCGCTTCCCGTCCCTCGCCGGCGACTCCGGCCGCTGCGAGGTCGTCTGCTTCACCTCCGACCACGACGCCTCCTTCGCCGACCTCACCGAGGAACAGGCCGGGCTCGTCCTGGACGCCTGGACCGACCGCACCGCGGCCCTGGCCCGGCTCCCGCAGGTCAAGCAGGTGTTCTGCTTCGAGAACCGGGGCGCCGAGATCGGCGTCACGCTCGGCCACCCGCACGGCCAGATCTACGGCTACCCCTTCGTCACCCCGCGCACCGAACTGATGCTGCGCTCGATGGCCGCCCACCACGCGAAGACCGGCCGCAACCTCTTCGACGACGTGGTGGCCCGCGAGGAGGCCGACGGCTCCCGGATCGTGCTCGCCGCCGAGCACTGGATCGCCTTCGTGCCGTACGCGGCGCACTGGCCGTACGAGGTCCACCTCCACCCGCGCCGCCGCGTCGCCGACCTGCGGGAGCTGGACAAGGAGGCGCGCACGGAATTCCCACAGGTCTATCTGGAACTGTTGAGGCGATTCGACCGGATCTTCGGACCCGGAGAGCCGCCGACCCCGTACATCTCCGCCTGGCACCAGGCGCCGTTCGGGGTCCCCGGACGTGAGGACTTCGGGCTCCACCTCGAGCTTTTCACCGTCCGACGGACCTCCGGCAAGCTGAAGTTCCTCGCGGGTTCCGAATCCGGCATGAGCGTGTTCATCAACGACGTGCCGCCGGAGACCGCGGCCCAGCGACTGCGAGAGGTAGCGAGCCAGTGAGCAAGACCCCGAAGAAGTACCTGGTCACCGGCGGTGCCGGTTACGTGGGCAGCGTCGTCGCCCAGCACCTCCTTGAGGCCGGCCACACCGTCACCGTCCTGGACGACCTCTCCACCGGCTTCCGCGAGGGCGTCCCGGCCGGCGCCGACTTCATCGAGGGCCGCATCCAGGACGCCGCGAAGTGGCTCGACGCCTCCTACGACGGGGTGCTGCACTTCGCCGCCTGCTCCCAGGTCGGCGAGTCCGTCACCGACCCCGAGAAGTACTGGGTCAACAACGTCGGCGGCTCCACCGCCCTGCTCGCCGCGATGCGCGACGCCGGTGTCCGCACCCTCGTCTTCTCCTCCACCGCCGCGACCTACGGCGAGCCGGTCTCCAGCCCCATCACCGAGGCCGACCCCACCGCCCCGACCAGCCCGTACGGCGCCACCAAGCTCGCCGTCGACCACATGATCACCGGAGAGGCCGCCGCGCACGGCCTGGCCGCCGTCTCGCTGCGCTACTTCAACGTGGCCGGGGCGTACGGCGACTGCGGCGAGCGGCACAGCCCCGAGTCCCACCTCATCCCGCTGGTCCTCCAGGTCGCCCTCGGGCAGCGCGAGTCGATCTCCGTCTACGGCGACGACTACCCCACCCCGGACGGCACCTGCGTCCGCGACTACATCCACGTCGCGGACCTCGCCGAGGCGCACCTCCTCGCCCTCGACGCCGCCACCCCCGGCGAGCACCTGATCTGCAACCTCGGCAACGGCAACGGCTTCTCGGTCCGCGAGGTCATCGAGACGGTCCGCGAGGTCACCGGCCACCCCGTCCCCGAGACCGCGGCCCCGCGCCGCGGCGGCGACCCGGCCGTCCTCGTCGCCTCCGCCGCCACCGCCAGGGAGCGCCTCGGCTGGCGGCCGTCCCGCACCGACCTGGCCGGAATCGTCTCCGACGCCTGGACGTTCGCCCGCCGAGAGGAGCCCACCGCACCATGACCCACGACCACGCAGAGCTGACCGCTTCCTTCACCGAGCTGTACGGAAGCACCCCCGAGGGGATCTGGGCCGCACCCGGCCGGGTCAACCTGATCGGCGAGTACACCGACTTCAACGACGGCTTCGTCATGCCGCTCGCCCTCCCGCACACCGCGCGCGCCGCCGTCGCCCGCCGCACCGACGGCGAGCTGAGGCTGCACTCCACCGATGTGCCCGGCGGCGTCGTCCGGCTCCGCGTGGACGAGCTGGCCCCGCACCAGGGCCACGGCTGGGCCGCCTACCCGGCCGGCGTGGTCTGGGCGCTGCGCGAGGCCGGCCACGACGTCACCGGCGCCGACATCCAGCTGACCTCCACCGTCCCCACCGGCGCCGGGCTCTCCTCGTCCGCCGCCCTCGAAGTGGTCACCGGCCTCGCCCTCAACGACCTCTTCGGACTCGGCCTGGGCCCCGCCGAACTCGCGGTCATCGCCCAGCGCGCGGAGAACGCGTTCGTCGGAGTCCCCTGCGGCGTCATGGACCAGATGGCGTCCGCCTGCTGCACCGAGGGCCACGCCCTGCACCTGGACACCCGCGACCTCACCCGCCGCCAGGTCCCCTTCGATCTGGCCGCGCACGGGCTGCGGCTGCTGGTCGTCGACACCCGCGTCAAGCACGCGCTCGGCGACGGGGCGTACGCGGAGCGCCGGGCCGGCTGCGAGGAGGGCGCGCGCCTGCTCGGCATACGCACCCTGCGCGAGCTGCCGTACGAGGAGCTGGACGCCGCGCTCGCCCGGCTGGCCGACGCGGGGGCGGACGAGTCCGTCGTGCGCTACGTGCGCCATGTGGTCGGCGACAACCAGCGCGTCGAGCAGGTCATCGCGCTGCTGGACGCGGGCGACGTGCGCGCGGCCGGGCCGGTCCTCACGGCGGGGCACCTCTCGCTCCGCGACGACTTGCGGGTCTCCTGCCCGGAGCTGGACCTCGTGGTCGAGACGGCGAACGCGGCCGGGGCGCTCGGCGCGCGCATGACCGGGGGCGGCTTCGGCGGCTCGGCGATCGTGCTGGTCGAGGAGGCGCAGGCGGACACCGTCACCAAGTCGGTGCTCGAAGCGTTCACCGCGGCCGGCCACGCCGCTCCGGGCGTCTTCCCGGCGGTGCCCTCGGCGGGTGCGCGCAGGCTGGTCTGACCGGGCGGGCGGTGCTGTCGTCCCGCAGCGGCGCCCGCCGTCCCTCGTCCACTTCTGTCCCAAGGCGGAACACGCGCCCCACCCCAGGGCGCATCTCTGGACAACTTCCGCCAATTCCCTTCCCCCCAGGTCCCCCGCCCGTACCCTGATGCACAGCGCCGGCGGGGGGCCTGCGCCGCATTCAGGGGTACGGGACAGCCGGGCACAGCACCCGCGCGGGTCCGGCCCCGCCGGGGACGCACGCTTCGGGGCGCCCCGTCACACACAGCATGGGGGTGCTTGTGGCCCGTATCCGGGTTCTCGTGGTGGACGACCACCGGATCTTCGCCGAATCGCTCGCCGCCGCGCTCGCGGCCGAGCCGGACGTCGAGGTGGCCGCGGCGGGCAGCGGCCCGGCGGCCCTGCGCTGCCTGGAGCGCGGGGCGACCGAGGGCCGCGGTTACGACGTGCTGCTCGTCGACGCGGAGCTGGGCAACCTCGCCCCGCAGACCCGCACCGCCGCGGCCCCGGCCCGGGTGCCCGCCCCGCGCTCCGGGCGGACCGGCCCGGCCGACGGGATCTCCCTGGTCGGCGCGGTCCGCGCGGCCCGTCCCTCGGTGCGTACGGTGGTGCTCGCCGAGAAGGACGATCCGGCCCGGGCCGCGCGCGCCCTCCAGGCCGGCGCCTGCGGCTGGGTCGCCAAGGACAGCTCGCTGCAACGGCTGCTGGCGGTGATCAGGGGCGTGCTGCGCGGCGAGACCCACCTGCCCCCCGCCCTGCTGACGGGGGCGCTGCGGGAGCTGCTGGCCGACCGCAAGCACCGCACCGAGAGCGAGAAGCTCGTCGACTCGCTGACCCCGCGCGAGCGCGAGGTGCTGCGGTGCATGGTGGCGGGCCTGGGGCGCAAAGCGGTCGCGGAGCGGCTGTTCCTCTCTCCGCACACGGTGCGGACGCACATGCAGAACGTGCTGGGGAAGCTGGGCGTGCACTCGACGCTGGCGGCCGTGGCACTGGCCAGACGCGCGGGCGTCGGCCCGGTCGACCCGGAGGACCCGGGACTAGCCGGGGATGTTGTCGAACGGGGCGGTCAACCGGCGTAGCAGCCCGGCCAGTTCGCCGCGCTGCTGGGGGGAGAGCTCGCCGAGGATGGCGCGCTCCTGGGCGAGGAGGCCGGCCAGCGACTGGTCGGCCTTGTCGCGGCCCTCGGCGGTGAGCCGGACCAGGACCCCGCGCCGGTCGCTGGGGTCGGGGAGGCGCTCGACGAGGTTCTTCTTGGTCAGGCGGTCGATGCGGTTGGTCATGGTGCCCGAGGTGACGAGGGTCTGGGTGAGCAGCTGGCCGGGGGAGAGCTGATAGGGGGCGCCGGCCCGGCGCAGCGACGTGAGGACGTCGAACTCCCACGGTTCCAGCTCGTGCTCGGCGAAGGCGATGCGGCGGGCCCGGTCGAGGTGGCGGGCCAGGCGGGAGACGCGGCTGAGGACCTCGAGCGGTTCCACGTCGAGGTCGGGGCGCTCGCGGCGCCATGCAGCGACCAGACGGTCGACCTCGTCCTCCATGTGGATCAGTGTAGATGGTCTGTCGACATGAAGTCTCTTGAATTCAAGTGTCTTGACATCAAGATATTTTCTGCCGATCCTGGAACCCATGACCGCACCCCTCTGGGACCCGCAGCAGTACCTGCGCCACGCGGACCACCGCACCCGCCCCTTCCACGACCTCCTGGCCCGCGTCCCCGACCCGCCGGGCCTGCCCGCGCCCCGCATCGCCGACCTCGGCTGCGGCGCCGGCAACGCCACCGCCCTGCTCGCCGAGCGCTGGCCCGGCGCCCGGATCACCGGCTACGACAACTCCCCGCAGATGCTGGAGCGGGCCCGCGCCCACGCCACGGACCTGCTGGACTTCGCCGAGGCCGACGCCGCCACCTGGACGCCCTCCGAGCGGTACGGCCTGATCGTCTCCAACGCCCTGCTCCAATGGGTCCCCGGCCACGCCGAACGCCTGCCCCGCTGGCTGGACGCCCTGCTCCCCGGCGGCACCCTCGCCCTCCAGGTCCCCGGCAACTTCGACCAGCCCTCGCACGCCCTGATGCGCGAACTCGCCGAGTCCCCGCGCTGGCGCCCCCGGCTCGGCGGCCTGCTGCGCCACGCGGACGCCGTGCTGAGCCCCGCCGGATACCTGGACGCGCTGACCGGCCCCCGCACCATCGCCGACGTCTGGGAGACCACCTACCTCCACCTCCTCCCGGGCGACGACCCCGTCCTGGACTGGGTCAAGGGCACCGGGCTGCGCCCCGTGCTCACCGCACTCGCCGGTGACGACGAGGCCCGGGACGCCTTCCTCGCCGACTACCGCGACCTGCTGCGCACGGCCTACCCGAAGGGCCCGCACGGCACGGTCCTCCCCTTCCGCCGCATCTTCGCCGTCGCCCACCGGGAGTACCGATGATCACCTCGCTCGACCACGTGCAGCTCGCCGCCCCCGCCGGCAGCGAGGAGGCGCTGCGCGCGTACTACGGGGACATCCTCGGCATGACGGAGATCCCCAAGCCGCCCGTGCTCGCGGCCCGGGGCGGCTGCTGGTTCGCGGCCGGACCGGTCCAGCTGCACCTGGGCATCGAGGCGGACTTCCGCCCGGCCCGCAAGGCCCACCCGGGCCTGCGCGTCACGGACATCGAGGCCTACGCGGCCCGGCTGGCCGAGCGCGGCGCCGAGGTGCTCCGGGACGACAACCTGCCGGGCCACCGCCGCTTCTACAGCCACGACCCGGTGGGCAACCGGCTGGAGTTCCTGGAGCCGGTGGGCTGAGCCCGCACACGGCAGCGCCCCGCCCCCGCGGGTGCGGGGACGGGGCGCGGTGGTCACGCGGGCCTAGTACAGGCCGTTGTAGACGTCCCAGCCGTAGCCGATCTTGGCGCGCTTGTTGATCTTGCCGGTGCCGGTGGACGTGTAGCGGTACACGTCGCCCCTGCCGTCGATGCCGACCAGGTCGCCCTTGCCGTCGCCGTCCAGGTCGCCCGGCGCGGCGAACTGCTTGTAGATGTTGTAGCCGGTGCCGATCTTGGTGCGGCCCGAGAGCGGCTTGGTGGCGTTGCCCGTGCCCTTGTACAGGTAGAGCGTGCCGTCCGTGGTGCGGGCCACGACGTCCGCGATGCCGTCGCCGCTGAGGTCACCGGCGCCGACGATCTTGTTGTACGTGTTGTAGCCGTAGCCGACCTTGATCTTGGTCGCGAACTTGGTGCCGAGCCCGTTGCCCTTGTACAGGTACAGGTTGCCCTTGGTGTCGCGGGCCAGCAGGTCGCCCTTGCCGTCGCCGCTCAGGTCGCCCGGACCGGTGAGGCTGTTGTAGACCTGCCAGCCGGTGCCGATGTAGTCGCCGTTGACGTACAGCGTGCCCTGGTAGTTCTGGAGCAGGTCGGCCCAGCCGTCGGAGTCCAGCGAGGAGGCGAGCGAGAGGCTCACGTTGTTCCAGCCGGTGTCCGAGCTGCTCGACTGGCGCGGGAAGAAGTTCCCGTTGTTCCGGGCCTGGTACCAGTACAGGCTGCCGCCCTTGGTGCGGGCCATGACCTCGTGCTTGCCGAAGTCCGGGTTGCCGCCCGCGCCGACGAACAGCGCGGCGGAGTTCCACTCCGTGCCGCCGGTGACGCGCGCCTTGAAGGTGCCGTCGCCGTTGGAGTAGTACGTGAAGACGTCGCCGCCCGGCTTGCGCGCGATGACGTCGCCCAGGCCGTCGCCGTCGATGTCGTCCATGCCGACGATCTGGTTGTAGATGTTCCAGCCGTAGCCGACCTTGACGCGCGCCTTGAAGGGCTTCGCCGCGTCGCCGGTGGCGGCGTAGAAGTACACGTCACCGGCGGGGGTGCGGGCGATGACGTCGCCCAGGCCGTCGCCGTTGACGTCGTTGGCGCCGACGATCTGGTCGTACGAGCCCCAGCCGTAGCCCACCTTGACACCGGCCTTGAAGGGCGCGCTGTCGACGTTGCCGGTGGAGACGTACGAGTAGAGGTCACCGGAGGGCGTACGCGCGATCAGGTCGGCGCGGCCGTCGCCGTTCAGGTCGCCGGGGGCGACGACCTTGTTGTACTTCTGCCAGCCGCTGCCGGACCAGGTGGCGTAGCCGGTGTAGTCCGCGCCCCAGCTCTGGTAGAGCGAGAGCTTGCCGGTCGCCGACAGCGTCAGGACCTCGGCCATCCCGCCGCCGTCCAGGTCGCCCGGCGTGATGATGTCCTTCGGCATCTCGTACTGGTCGTCACTGTTGATCCCGTACACGTGCGAGCCCGACGAGTCGGTCGAGGCGTACAGGTTGCCGTCCAGACCCCGGTACATCAGGTCGCTGTAGCCGTCGCCGTCCAGGTCGCGCAGCGGCTTGGCCGGGACGACCGAGGACGGGGTCTGGGCACCCGCCGCGCGCGAGGCGTCCGACTGCTTCTTCGCGGGGCGCTTCGGCAGGGTGAGCGTCGGCTGTCCGCCGAGCTCGGGGGTGAACTGCGCGGCGCCGGCCGGGGCGGGCGCCGAGTCGTCGGCCGAGGCCGGAGCCGCCAGGAACGTGCCGGCGGAGAGAACGAGTGCGGTGCAGGCCGCGATCCGCCGCGCGCGCTTCGAGCGCTGAACGGAACGGCCGGGTTCCACAGAAGACAAAGCCCCCCCAGGGGTAAGTGGTGGAACCGGGTGAAACGCTTTCACGGGCACATTACGTGCAGGGTGAAGCCTTCCCGGGATGTTCACAGACTCTACAACGCCCCGTCCCCATGGACCATGGGGACGGGGATACCGCCGACGTGCTTCGGGTGCCTAGTACAGGTTGTTGTAGATGTTCCAGCCGTAACCGATCTTCACGCGCTTGGCGATGGGCTCGGAGGGCCTGCCGGTGGACGTGTAGAGGTACACGTCGCCCTTGCCGTCGACGCCGATCAGGTCGGCCTTGCCGTCACCGTTGATGTCGCCCGGGGCGATCCACTTGCGGTAGATGTCGAAGCCGACACCGATCACGAGGCGCAGCGACTTGAACGGCGCGGAGGCGTTGCCCGTGCCTCGGTACATGTAGAGCGTGCCGGTCGGCGTACGGCCCACCACGTCGTTCAGGCCGTCGCCGTCGAGGTCGCCCGCGCCGATGATCTTGTCGTACATGCCGTAGCCGTAGCCGACCTTGATCTTGGCCGAGAAGCCGGTGCCCGAGCCGTTGCCCCGGTAGAGGTACAGGTCGCCGGACTTGGTGCGGGCGAGCAGGTCGCCCTTGCCGTCACCGCTCAGGTCGCCGGGGCCGACGAGGGCGTTGTAGCCGCTCCAGCCGCCGCCGAGGCTCGTACCCCCGTGGTGGAGCGTGCCGTCGTACGTCTCCAGCAGGTCGGCGTAGCCGTCGTTGTCGAGCGACGACGGGAAGGTGATGTTCGCGCCGGCCCAGCCGCCGCTGTCACTCGCCTTCACGCGGGCGCTGAGCTTGCCGTTGTTCTTCGCGTAGTACCAGTAGAGCGTGCCGCCGGTGGTCCGCGCCATCAGCTCGCTCTTGCCGAAGACGGGGTTGCCGCCCTGGTCCGAGAAGAGGGAGGAAACGTTCCAGCCGGTGCCGACGACCGTCCGCTTGAGGAAGGTGCCGTAGCCGGTGGACTCGTAGAAGTAGAGCGTGCCGCCCGGCGTACGTGCCGTCAGGTCACCGAGGCCGTCGCCGGTGAGGTCGTCGACCGGGATGATCTGGTTGTAGACGTCCCAGCCGTAGCCCGCCTTGACGCGCGCCTTGTACGGCGCCGAGGCGTCGCCGGTGCCCGCGTAGTAGTACACGTCACCGGTGGGGGTGCGGGTGTAGAGGTCGCCGATCCCGTCGCCGTTGACGTCGTTGGCGCCGACGATCTGGTCGTACGAACCCCAGCCGTAGCCCACCTTGACGCCGGCCTTGAAGGGCGCGCCGCCCAGGTCGCCGGTCGCGGTGTACAGGTAGAGGTCGCCCGACGGGGTGCGGGCCAGCAGGTCGCCCCGGCCGTCGCCGTTCAGGTCGCCGACGGAGACGACCTTGTTGTACCGCTGCCAGCCGGTGCCGTGCCAGTACGGGTAGGACGCGCCGGAGGCGTCCTGGGACGAGCGGAGCGAGAGCGTGCCGGACGCCGACAGCGTGAGGATCTCGGGGCTGCCGTCGTGGTTCAGGTCGCCCGGCCGGATGATGTCCTTGTACTTCTCGTTCAGGTCGTCCATACCCAGGTAGTACGGGTAGGCGTCGGCGTCGCCCGACGGAGTGACGTACAGGTGGTCGTCGATGCCGCGGTACAGGATGTCGCTGTAACCGTCGCCGGTGACATCGAAACGCGGCAGGGCGGGAACGGCCGCCGCCTTCACGCCGTCCACGCCCGCCGCCCGCGACTCCTTCTTCGCGGTGTGGCCGGGCAGGGTCAGCGTGGGCTGCGGGCCGGCGGCGGGGACGCGGGGCTGGGTGGTGCGGTGCGGCGCGGGCGCCGCGTCATCGGCCGAGGCCGGAGCGGCCAGCAGCATGCCGGCCGAGAGGACGAGAGCGGTGCAGGCAGCGAGCCGCCGCGCGCGCTTGGCGCGTGCGGGCATGGCTCGGCCGGGTTCCACAGAAGACAAAGCCCCCCCAGGGGTACGTGGTGGAACCGGGAGAAACGCCTTCACGAGTGCGTCACGCGCAGGGTGAGGCATTCCCGGGATGGTCACAGACTCTACAACTGCGACTACCGGGACTGAAGTGGTTTACCGATGAATCATCGAGCGGACCGGCCGTGCCACGGACGCGCGCACCGTCAGCTCCTGCGGTGGCCGATCAGCCGCGGCTTCGACTCCAGGTTCTCCAGACCGTGCCAGGCCAGGTTCACCAGATGGGCCGCGACCTCCGCCTTCTTCGGCTTGCGCGCGTTCACCCACCACTGGCCCGTCAGCGCCACCATGCCCACCAGCGCCTGCGCGTACAGCGGGGCCAGCTTCGGGTCGAAGCCCCGGGCCTTGAACTCCAGCCCCAGGATGTCCTCCACCTGGGTGGCGATGTCGCTGATCAGGGAGGCGAAGGTGCCCGTCGACTGGGCGACCGGCGAGTCCCGGACCAGGATGCGGAACCCGTCGGTGTACGTCTCGATGTAGTCCAGCAGCGCGAACGCCGCCTGCTCGAGCAGCTCCCGCGGATGCCCTGCGGTCAGGGCGCCGGTGACCATGTCCAGGAGCTTGCGCATCTCCCGGTCCACCACGACCGCGTACAGCCCCTCCTTGCCGCCGAAGTGCTCGTAGACGACCGGCTTCGAGACCCCCGCACGGGCCGCGATCTCCTCGACCGACGTGCCCTCGAAGCCCTTGTCGGCGAACAGGGTGCGACCGATGTCCAGCAACTGCTCGCGGCGTTCCTTCCCCGTCATCCGCACCCGGCGGACCCGCCGGGTGGAGGGTGCACGGGTGTTCTCGCTGCCTGCGCTGGAGTCGGTCGCCACGTCGTCCATCATGCCGCGTCGGCCGCCGCGCGGTTGCGCCGGGACTCGATACGGGCGGAGTCGGGCCAGCGCACGTCGTACGCCCAGCCGGCCTGCTCGAACCAGCGGATGAGACGGGCGCTCGAATCGATCTGACCGCGCATCACGCCGTGCCGCGCGCTCGTCGGGTCCGCGTGGTGCAGGTTGTGCCAGGACTCGCCGCACGACAGGACCGCCAGCCACCACACGTTGCCGGACTTGTCGCGGGACTTGAAGGGGCGCTTGCCGACCGCGTGGCAGATCGAGTTGATCGACCACGTCACGTGGTGCAGCAGGGCCACCCGTACCAGCGAGCCCCAGAAGAACGCCGTCGCCGCACCCCACCAGGACATCGTCACCAGCCCGCCGACCAGCGGGGGGATCGCCAGCGAGACGATCGTGAGGGTCATGAAGTGACGCGAGATCCGGCGGATCGCCGGGTCCTTGATCAGGTCCGGGGCGTACTTCTGCTGCGGTGTCTGCTCTTCGTCGAACATCCATGCGATATGCGCCCACCACAGGCCCTTCAGCAGCGCCGGCAGCGTCTCGCCGAACCGCCACGGCGAGTGCGGATCGCCCTCCGCGTCCGAGAACCGGTGGTGCTTGCGGTGATCGGCCACCCAGCGCACCAGAGGACCCTCGACAGCCAGCGAACCGGCCACCGCCAGGGCGATGCGCAGCGGCCGCTTCGCCTTGAACGAACCATGCGTGAAGTACCGGTGGAAGCCGATCGTGATGCCGTGGCAGCCGATGTAGTACATCGCCACCAGCAGACCCAGATCGAGCCAGCTCACACCGCGGCCCCAGGCCAGCGGCACCGCCGCGACCAGCGCCACGAACGGCACGACGATGAACAGCAGGAGCGCGATCTGCTCGATCGACCGCTTGTTGTCCCCGCCGAGCGTGGCGGAGGAGGGAGGAACCTGATCACCGGCCGCCGGAGCGGCGGCCTCGATCACATCGGGGGTGGTCTTCATGAGGAGTCCCCTGAGGGTGAGAACGAGACGGACAACCGTGGTTACGCACCCGTAACCTACGGCTTCGTAAGTATGGCAGCGCGGAGGCCCGCCCACGAGAGGACGAAACACCGCGCACAGACGCACGAATACCGGGTAGACACACACCGCGTACCCCGGAAGGACCCCCACCAACAAAAGGGGGCCTTCCGGGGCGCGAACAGCGCCGAAAGCACGGACACCTATCCTGGAGAGGTCGGACAGCGCGGTCCGCACCCTGCTTTCCGGGGTGGCGTCGGCATCCGCCGACCGCGGTCCCCGGGTCCCGTGCACCACCACTGCAAGGAGCCGCACACTGTGAGCAGTGCCGACCAGACCCCCGCCGCCAGCCCCGAGCTGCGCGCCGACATCCGCCGCCTCGGCGACCTGCTGGGCGAGACCCTGGTACGCCAGGAAGGGCAGGAACTCCTCGACCTCGTCGAGCGCGTCCGCGCCCTGACCCGCACCGACGGCGAGGCCGCCGCCGAACTCCTCGGCGACACCGGCCTGGAGACCGCGGCCAAGCTCGTCCGCGCCTTCTCCACCTACTTCCACCTCGCCAACGTCACCGAACAGGTGCACCGCGCCCACGAGATGCGCGACCGCCGCGCGGCCGAGGGCGGCCTCCTCGCCCGCACCGCCGACCGCCTCAAGGACGCCGACCCCGAACACCTGCGCGCCACCGTCAACAACCTCAACGTGCGCCCCGTCTTCACCGCGCACCCCACCGAGGCCGCCCGGCGCTCCGTCCTCAACAAGCTCCGCCGCATCGCCGCCCTCCTGGAAACCCCGGTCATCGAGGCCGACCGCCGCCGCCAGGACCTCCGGCTCGCCGAGAACATCGACCTCATCTGGCAGACCGACGAGCTCCGCGTCGTACGCCCCGAGCCCACCGACGAGGCCCGGAACGCGATCTACTACCTCGACGAGCTCCACGCCAACGCCGTCGGCGACGTCCTGGAGGACCTCGCCGCCGAACTGGAACGCGTCGGCGTCGAACTCCCCGCCGGCACCCGCCCCCTCACCTTCGGCACCTGGATCGGCGGCGACCGCGACGGCAACCCCAACGTGACCCCCCAGGTCACCTGGGACGTCCTCATCCTCCAGCACGAACACGGCATCACCGACGCCCTCGAACTCGTCGACCAGCTGCGCGGACTGCTCTCCAACTCCATCCGCTACACCGGCGCCACCGACGAGCTCCTCGCCTCCCTCCAGGCCGACCTCGAACTCCTCCCCGAGATCAGCCCCCGCTACAAGCGGCTGAACGCCGAGGAGCCCTACCGCCTCAAGGCCACCTGCATCCGCCAGAAGCTCGTCAACACCCGCGAGCGCCTCGCCACCGGCCGCCCCCACCGCCCCGGCTGCGACTACCTCGGCACCGCCGAACTCGTCGCCGACCTCGCCCTCATCCAGGACTCCCTGCGCCGGCACAAGGGCGGCATCGTCGCCGACGGCCGCATGGACCGCACCATCCGCACCCTCTCCGCATTCGGCCTCCAGCTCGCCACCATGGACGTCCGCGAACACGCCGACGCCCACCACCACGCCCTCGGCCAGCTCTTCGACCGGCTCGGCGAGGAATCCTGGCGCTACGCCGACATGCCCCGCGACTACCGGCAGAAGCTCCTCGCCAAGGAACTCCGCTCCCGCCGCCCCCTCGCCCCCACCCCCGCCCCCCTCGACGCGGCCGGCGAGAAGACCCTCGGCGTCTTCCACACCATCAAGGAAGCCTTCGAACGCTTCGGCCCCGAAGTCATCGAGTCCTACATCATCTCGATGTGCCAGGGCGCCGACGACGTCTTCGCCGCCACCGTCCTCGCCCGCGAAGCCGGCCTCCTCGACCTCCACGCCGGCTGGGCCAGGATCGGCATCGTCCCCCTCCTCGAGACCACCGACGAACTGCGCGCCGCCGACGTCATCCTCGACGAGATGCTCGCCGACCCCTCCTACCGCCGCCTCGTCTCCCTGCGCGGCGACGTCCAGGAGGTCATGCTCGGCTACTCCGACTCCTCCAAGTTCGGCGGCATCACCACCTCCCAGTGGGAGATCCACCGCGCCCAGCGCCGCCTGCGCGACGTCGCCCACCGCTACGGCGTACGCCTGCGCCTCTTCCACGGCCGCGGCGGCACCGTCGGCCGCGGCGGCGGCCCCTCGCACGACGCGATCCTCGCCCAGCCCTGGGGCACCCTGGAAGGCGAGATCAAGGTCACCGAGCAGGGCGAGGTCATCTCCGACAAGTACCTCATCCCGGCCCTCGCCCGCGAGAACCTCGAACTGACCGTCGCCGCCACCCTGCAGGCATCCGCCCTGCACACCGCCCCCCGCCAGTCCGACGAGGCCCTCGCCCGCTGGGACGCGGCCATGGACACCGTCTCCGACGCCGCCCACGCCGCCTACCGCAAGCTCGTCGAGGACCCGGACCTGCCCGCCTACTTCCTCGCCTCCACCCCGGTGGACCAGCTCGCCGACCTGCACCTGGGCTCACGGCCCTCCCGCCGCCCCGGCTCCGGCGTCTCCCTCGACGGCCTGCGGGCCATCCCGTGGGTGTTCGGCTGGACCCAGTCCCGGCAGATCGTGCCCGGCTGGTTCGGCGTCGGCTCCGGTCTCAAGGCCCTGCGCGAAGCCGGCCTCGACACCGTCCTGGACGAGATGCACGAACAGTGGCACTTCTTCCGCAACTTCATCTCCAACGTCGAGATGACCCTCGCCAAGACCGACCTGCGCATCGCCCGGCACTACGTCGACAGCCTCGTCCCCGACGAGCTGAAGCACGTCTTCGACGTCATCGAGGCCGAGCACGCCCTGACCGTCCAGGAAGTCCTCAAGGTCACCGGCTCCACCGAACTGCTCGGCACCAGCCCGGTGCTCCAGCAGACCTTCGCCATCCGTGACGCCTACCTGGACCCGATCTCCTACCTCCAGGTGTCGCTGCTGGCCCGCCAGCGCCAGGCGGCCGCACGCGGCGAGGAACCCGACCCGCTGCTCGCCCGCGCCCTCCTGCTCACCGTCAACGGTGTCGCCGCGGGCCTGCGCAACACCGGCTGACCCGGCACCGGACGCCGACGGGGCGCGGGGGACTCCCCTCGCGCCCCGTCGCGCGTCCGCCCGCCTCACCGGACGGCGAACACCGGCAGCCCCAGCACGAAGAGGCCGGCACCGCACCCCGGCCGCACGACAGGCACGGCGGGAAGGACTCCGCCCCCCGGCCCGGACCCTCGGCCGGAACCCCGCAGCCCGGTCGGGCCGAACCCGCACCGCTACCCGTCGTACGCGGCCCGGCTCACGTGTTGTACGCCGACTGCGCCCGCTCCAGGCCCTCCGCCAGCAGACACTCCACCGCGTCCGCCGCCCGGTCCACCTCGTAGGCCAGCTCCTTGCGCTCGGCGGACGAGAAGTCCTTCAGCACGAAGTCCGCCACCTGCATCCGCCCCGGCGGCCGGCCGATCCCGAACCGCACCCGGTGATAATCCGGCCCCATCGCCTTCGTCATCGACTTCAGCCCGTTGTGCCCGTTGTCACCGCCGCCCAGCTTCAGCCGCAGCGTCCCGTAGTCGATGTCCAACTCGTCATGGACCGCCACCACATGACCGAGCGGCACCTTGTAGAAGTCCCGCAGCGCCGCCACCGGACCCCCCGACAGATTCATGTACGACATCGGCTTCGCCACCACCACCCGCCGGCTCAGCGGCCCGGGCGGACCGATCCGCCCCTCCAGCACCTGCGCCTGCGCCTTCGGGGCACGCTTGAACTTCCCGCCGATCCGCTCGGCGAGCAGGTCGGCGACCATGAAACCGACGTTGTGCCGGTTCGCCGCGTACTCGGGGCCGGGATTGCCCAGGCCCACGATCAGCCAGGGGTCGGTGGCGTCGGACATCGCGCGAAGTCTCCTCGTTCGTACACGTACAGGGGCGTGGACAGGAAAACGGGGCGGCGGCTCCCCTCGTGGAGGGAGACCACCGCCCCGTCAGTCAAGCAGGCGGGACGAGGCTCAGGCCTCGGCGCCCTCGCCCTCGGCGGCGTCGGCGGCCGGCTCCTCGGCCTGCGCGGCGACGACCTGGAGCACGATGGCGTCCTCGTCACCGGCGAGCACCGAGCCCTTGGGCAGCGGGATGTCCTTGGCGTGGATCGACGCACCGGCGTCCAGGCCCTGCACGGAAACCGTGACGGACTCGGGGATGTGGGTGGCCTCGGCCTCGACGAGGAGGGTGTTCTGCACGTACTCGAGCAGGTTGCCACCCGGCGCCAGGTCGCCCTCGACGTGCACCGCGATCTCGACGTTGACCTTCTCGCCGCGCTTCACGGTCAGCAGGTCGACGTGCTCGATGTCGCCCTTGAGCGGGTTGCGCTGGACGGCCTTCGGGATGACCAGGGCGTCCTTGCCGTCGAGCTCCAGGCCGATCAGGACGTTGGCGGTGCGGAGCGCGAGCTGCAGCTCGTGGGCCGGAAGCGTGATGTGGACGGACTCCGCACCGTGGCCGTAGACGACCGCGGGGACCTGCTGGGCGCGACGCGCGCGACGGGCGGCGCCCTTGCCGAACTCGGTACGGACCTGGGCGGCGAGCTTGATCTCGGCCATGGCGGCACTCCTCGTGAGGTGACGGAACAACGGATGGTCACCCGGCCCACGACAGGCCTGCTACGAAGAGCGCGCCGATAACGGATCGCCGTACATGAGTACGGCCTCCCTCGCCGAGCAACTCACTGAGTCTACCCGGCGGGGAGGCCGCACCCCAAAGTGGATCAACGGCGACGCGTGCGCGCCGCTCTTCCTACTGCTCCTCGAACAGGCTCGTGACCGAGCCGTCCTCGAAGACCTCGCGCACGGCGCGGGCGATCGTCGGGGCGATCGACAGCACCTTGATCTTGTCGAGCTCCAGCTCACCCGGCGTCGGCAGGGTGTCCGTGAACACGAACTCACTGACCTTCGAGTTCTTCAGGCGGTCCGCTGCGGGACCCGACAGGACGCCGTGCGTCGCCGTCACTATGACGTCCTCCGCGCCGTGCGCGAACAGGGCGTCCGCGGCGGCGCAGATCGTGCCGCCCGTGTCGATCATGTCGTCGACCAGGACACAGACCCGGCCCTTCACGTTGCCGACGACCTCGTGCACGGTCACCTGGTTGGCGACGTCCTTGTCCCGGCGCTTGTGCACGATCGCCAGCGGGGCGTCCAGCCGGTCGCACCAGCGGTCGGCGACCCGCACCCGGCCCGCGTCCGGCGAGACGATCGTCAGCTTGGAACGGTCCACCTTGGCGCCCACGTAGTCCGCCAGGATCGGCAGCGCGAACAGGTGGTCCACCGGGCCGTCGAAGAAGCCCTGGATCTGGTCGGTGTGCAGATCGACGGTGAGGATGCGGTCCGCACCCGCCGTCTTCATCAGGTCCGCGACCAGACGGGCCGAGATCGGCTCACGCCCGCGGTGCTTCTTGTCCTGGCGGGCGTAGCCGTAGAACGGCACGATCACCGTGATCGAACGGGCCGACGCGCGCTTCAGCGCGTCGAGCATGATCAGCTGCTCCATGATCCACTTGTTGATCGGAGCCGTGTGGCTCTGGATCAGGAAGCAGTCCGCCCCACGTGCCGACTCCTGGAAGCGGACGTAGATCTCACCGTTGGCGAAATCGAAGGCCTTCGTCGGCACGAGGCCCACACCCAGCTGGTGCGCGACCTCCTCGGCCAGCTCGGGGTGGGCGCGGCCGGAGAAGAGCATCAGTTTCTTCTCGCCGGTCGTCTTGATCCCGGTCACAGCACAGTCTCCTCAGACGTGTTCCTGGCGCTGCACGCAGATGTCCCGATGTGCAACGAGCCAGCCGAAATGGGGTGAGCATCTATCACGGTACGCGGTGCGCGACGCACCTGTTTCCGGTCAGCTTTCGCCGGACGACCCCTCCGCGGCCGCCTGAGCCGCCTGCGCGGCGGCGCTTCCGGGACGCTTGCGCGCCACCCAACCCTCGATATTCCTTTGCTGGCCCCGGGCCACGGCCAGCGAACCGGACGGTACGTCCTTCGTGATGACCGAGCCGGCGGCGGTGTAAACGCCGTCCCCGACCGTGACAGGCGCCACAAACATATTGTCCGACCCGGTGCGGCAGTGCGACCCGATCGTCGTGTGGTGCTTGGCCACACCGTCGTAGTTCACGAACACGCTCGCGGCGCCGATGTTGGTGTGGTCGCCGATGGTCGCGTCCCCCACGTACGACAGGTGCGGGACCTTCGTCCCCTCGCCGATCACGGCGTTCTTCATCTCCACGTACGTACCGGCCTTGGCCTTCGGGCCGAGCTTCGTCCCCGGCCGCAGATAGGCGTACGGACCCACCAGCGCGCCCGGGCCCACCTCGGCGCCCTCCGCCACCGTGTTGTCCACCCGCGCGCCCGCGTGCACGACGGTGTCCGTGAGCCGCGAGTTCGGACCGACCTCGGCGTCCTCCGCGAGGTGCGTGGCGCCCAGCAGCTGCGTCCCCGGGTGCACGATCGCGTCCCGCTGATACGTCACCGTCACGTCGATCAGTGTCGACGCCGGGTCCACCACGGTCACCCCGGCCGTCATCGCCCGCTCCAGCAGCTGCTGGTTCAGCAGCCGGCGGGCCTCCGCCAGCTGCACCCGGTTGTTGATGCCCAGGATCTCCCGGTGATCGCCCGCCACGGACGCGCCGACCCGGTGCCCCGCCTCGCGCAGGATCGACAGCACGTCGGTGAGGTACTCCTCGCCCTGGCTGTTGTCCGTCCGCACCTGGCCAAGCGCCTCGGCGAGGAGCTTCCCGTCGAACGCGAACACCCCGGAGTTGATCTCCCGGATCGCCCGCTGCTCGTCCGTGGCGTCCTTGTGCTCCACGATCTCGGTCACCGCACCGCTCGCCGCGTCACGCACGATCCGCCCGTAACCGGTGGAGTCGGGGACCTCGGCGCTGAGCACGGTGACCGCGTTGCCGTCGGCGGTGTGCGTCGCGGCGAGCGCCGCCAGCGTCCCGCCGGACAGCAGCGGGGTGTCCCCGCACACGACGACGACGGTGCCCTCGACGGCCCCGCCCAGCTCGTCGAGCGCGACCCGCACCGCGTTCCCGGTGCCCTTCTGCTCGGCCTGGTAGGCGGTGCGCACCTGCGCGTCGGCGGCGGTGAGGTGGGCGGTGACCTGCTCGTGCGCGTGGCCCACGACCACGACGAGGTGCTGGGGGTCCAGCTCGCGGGAGGCGGCGACGACGTGACCGACGAGCGAGCGCCCGGAGATCTCGTGCAGAACCTTGGGGGTCTTCGACTTCATGCGGGTGCCCTCACCCGCTGCGAGGACGACGACGGCTGCCGGGCGTACGGAGCTCACGGATAGGCCCTTCGGCTTCGGGTGGTGGACATCCGCAGGATACCGGGGGGCGTGGAGCCGGACATGGGCGCGGGCCCCGACCGGAGGGGTCGGGGCCCGCGCGAACACGCTCCCCCGCCAGGACTTGAACCCGGACAGATGGCACCAAAAGCCACAGTGCTGCCAATTACACCACGGGGGAATGATTCGGTTCAAACCGGACATTGCTCCGGTCTGCCCGATCGGCACCCAACACTATGCCGTACCAAGCCCCTTCGGCGCGACGACGGAGGTCGGCACTCTTGGACACGCAGACCACCAGGCACCCGCGACAGGCCTCCGGTCGAACGTACGACGTGCTGCGCAGGCCACCCGAAAATGGGATGCGGCCGCCCGTACGCTGGATGCCATGACCGCAACGGGGGAAGACCGGGAAGCGGCGGGTTTGACCACTCGTGGCTACTGGTGGTGGGAACGGCGACGGGGTGTCGCGCTGGATGTGGGGCTCGCGCTGGTCTCGGCGCTGGAATGCGGGCTGGAGGGGGTGGCCTTCGCGGGGGAGGCCGGGCTGCCGGTGCCCTTCGGGGTGGTGTTCGGGCTGCTCGCGGGGGCGGTGCTGCTGGTGCGGCGGCGGTGGCCGATCGTGGTGGTGCTGGTCTCGATCGCGACGACGCCCGCCGAGATGGGCTTCCTGATGGGCCTCGTCGGCCTGTACACGCTGGCCGCGTCCGAGGTGCCCCGGCGGATCACCGCGGTGCTGATGAGCATGTCCCTGGTGGGGACGTTCATCGTGACGTACGTACGGCTGCGGCAGGGCGTCGACGAGAACGCCGACTTCGGGCCCGGCGACTGGTACGTCCCCATGCTGTCCCTCTTCATGGCCGTGGGGCTGACCGCCCCGCCCGTGCTGTTCGGCCTCTACATAGGGGCCCGGCGCCGGCTGATGGAGAGCCTGCGGGAGCGGGCGGACTCGTTGGAGCGGGAGCTGTCGCTGCTCGCGGACCGGGCCGAGGAGCGTGCCGAGTGGGCGCGTACGGAGGAGCGGACCCGGATCGCCCGCGAGATGCACGACGTGGTCGCCCACCGGGTGAGCCTGATGGTGGTGCACGCGGCGGCCCTTCAGGCGGTGGCGCCCAAGGACCCGGCGAAGGCGGTGCGCAACGCGGCGCTGGTGGGTGACATGGGGCGCCAGGCGCTGACGGAGCTGCGCGAGATGCTGGGCGTCCTGCGGGCCGGCGAGCCGATGCGGGCCCCGGTGGACAGGGTGCCGCTGGCCTCCGTGGGCCGGGCGGCGCGGGCCGCGGCGGAGGACGGGCCGCGGCTGGACGAGGTGGAGGCGCTGATCGGCCAGTCGCGGGCCGCGGGCATGACGGTGGAGCTCTCGGTGGAGGGCTCCGCGCGCGCGTACGCGCCCGTGGTCGAGCAGACCGCGTACCGGGTGGTGCAGGAGGCCCTGACCAACGTGCACAAGCACGCGGCGGGGGCGAGGACGTGGGTGCGGCTGGCGCACCGGGGTGCCGAGGTCGCGATGCAGGTGGAGAACGGCCCGTCGGACGCGGCGACGGCGGACGCGGGGCTGCCCAGCGGCGGGAACGGTCTGGTCGGTATGCGGGAGCGGGTGCTCGGCCTGGGCGGGGTCTTCGTCTCGGGCCCGACGGACGCGGGCGGTTTCCGGGTGTCGGCGGTCCTGCCGGCCGGGGGCGCGCCCGGCGGAGGCATTTCAAGCCCGTCCGGCGTTTGAGGACGGAACCCTCGCGGTGGGGACCGCGCACCCGGCGTGGACCGGCAGCCCGGAGGTCCCGGGCCCGGTGACCGCGCGCCCGGCGTGCATCCGCGCGCCGGAGGCCCGCTCAGCCCGAGACCAGCCGCTCCGGCTGGAGCCCCGTCACCAGCGTCGCGAGCGCCGCGTCGATGTCCTGGCCCAGGTACCAGTCGCCGGTGTGGTCGATGCTGTAGATCCGGCCGGTCAGGTCGATCGCGAGGACGGCCTGCCCGTCCCCCTCCTCGCCCAGGGGCGCGACCTCGGTCGCCAGCGCGCGGCCGAGGTCGCCGAGGGTGCGGGCGTGGTGGAGTCCGCTGAGCGGGTCGATGCGGACGGCCGGGGGTGCGATCTGGCGGCCGGGGGCGGTGGCGGTGATGTGGAGGCCGCCGAATTCGGCCCATGCCTCGACGGCGGCCGGGAAGACGGCGTGCTGGTGGCCGGCGGGCGAGGCGTGGGAGCGCAGGGCGTCGGCCCATTCCTCGGCCTGGCGGATGTTCCAGCGGCCGGGCTGCCAGCCGGCGGCGCGCAGGGCGGCGTCGACGGCGACGGGGAAGCGGGTGGCGGACCGGTGGTCGGGGCCGGTCTGCCGGGGCAGGTCGGTGCGGTCGTGCATGGGCGCGGTCAGCTCTTCTCTGCGGTGGTGGCCGCGCCGTTCGCGGTGAGGTCGACGGGGCGTACGCCGAAGTGGGCGAGCATGACGGCGCAGGAGCGGCAGGGTGCCGCGTAGCTGCCGTGCAGGGGGTCGCCGTCCTCGCGGATGCGGCGGGTGGTGAGCCGGGCGTGTTTGAGGGCGCGGCGGGCCTCGCCGTTGGTGAGGGGCTTGCGCTGGGCGCGTTTGGAGCGGCCGGCCTCGGCGGCGGTGAGGTGGCGGGAGAGCAGTATGGCTTCGGGGCAGCGACCGGTGAACCGTTCGCGCTGCGCGGTGGGGAGGGCGTCGAGGAAGTCCTGGACGAGGTGGTGCAGGAGGGGTGGCTGGTCGCCCTTGCCGGCGGTGCAGGTGAGTGTTTCGCCGCGTACGGACAGGGCGGCCGCGACGGCGGGCAGGATGCCGTCGCGGCGCTGGCTGAGGCGGGGGGCGAGGGCTTGGTCGGTGCTGCTCCAGCTGAGTCGTGGATCCCCGGTCGTGACGGTGTGTGCAGAGTGTGCGGTGTGCATGGTGCTGTGTCCCTCCCGTGCCCGCAGCGGCCGCTGCCTGGTGTGCACGCCCCCGTGTATGCGGGTGACAGCCTGCCAAATGTGTCGGGTCGTGTGAAAGCTGGGTCGGTGAAACGTGTCTGCGTGTCGCGGGGGTGGCCGGTCCGTCGCTCGTCCGTCACCTGGTTGTGACGGGTGGTGACGGATGGGGTGCGGGGGTGGCGGGGCCGGTCCCCGTACGGGTGACACCGCTTAGGCTGTGCCTGGACCACCCCCTTGGGCAGGTCGGTCCTCATCAGCCAGACGCAGCAGGGGGCAACCGCCATGACGACAGGTCGGCTCGGGCAGCAAGCCGCGCCACCGAACGCGGCCTACGCCGGGCAGCTCGTGCACTTCCCGGACCCGGTCCGGGCGTCCCGTCATCCCGGAGGGGTGCGGATGGACGAGAGCGGCTGTCCGGATTTCTCGCCGTACGCGCGTGCCGCGGCGGAGATCGCGGAGCCTCCGCAGGGTTTCGGTGTGGATGAGCTGCGGCTCACGGATTATGTGTCGGCGAACGCGGCGATGGCCGCGGCCGGGCATGAGCTGTGGGACACGATCCCGTCGGTGGCGACGCCGCACGGCTGGACGTGGCACCACGTGCCGGGCGGCCGCCGGATGGAGCTGGTCCCGGTCGAGGTGAAGGCGCTGCTGCGGCACCACGGCGGTCTCGCGTCGACGGAGGTGGACCAGGACAAGCGGGGTACGCGTCCGTTGCAGGAGACGCGGCCCGCGCACTTCCGGCTGCCCAAGGGGGCGGTGGCGGTGAGCGAGCAGCAGATCCTGGGGGTCGAGGAGGACCTGGGGTACCGGCTGCCGGGTGCGTACCGTTCGTTTTTGAAGGCGGCCGGTGGTTCGGCCCCGGTGGGTACGGCGTTGGACGCGGAGCTGGGTCTTCTGCTCGACCAGCCGTTCTTCACGGTGCGCGAGGAGGCCGCCGTGAACGATCTGGTGTACGTCAACAAGTGTCTGCGCGACCATCTGACGAAGGACTACCTCGGTGTCGCGTTCGTCCAGGGCGGTCTGCTCGCGGTGAAGGTGCGGGGCGAGGGCCGGGGTTCGGTGTGGTTCTGTGCGTACGACGACGCCCGGGACCGGGACGGCTGGACGGTGCAGGAGCGGGTGGACCGGCTGCTGTTGCCGTGCGGTGAGGACTTCGACGCGTTCCTGCAGCGTCTCGCGGGCAATCCGCCGGAGCTGGAGACGGTGGCGAACCTGATGGTGGACGGTGGCTTCGCGCAGGCCGTCCCGGTGGAGGGGTGAGTGCGATGGTGACCTTCGCACAGGCGCAGGAGCGCGCGGACGAGTGGGTGAACGGTGACGTTCCGGCGTATCAGCAGCGCGAGGTGCGGGTACGCGAATTCGAACTCGGGTTCGTGGTGTGGGCCGAGGACCGTGCGGATGGTCCGGTTTCGGACGGTGGCCGGCAGCGGTTGGTGATCGCGCGGGACAGCGGTGAGGCGACCCTGTGGCCCGGGCTGCCGGTCGGTGAGGTGATCCGGCGGTACGAGGAGGAGTACGGCTCGCAGGGTGGGGAGCCGGCCGCCCCGGCGCCGCCCGAGCGGGTGGACCTGAATCAGACGTCGTTCCTGTTGAGTCCGCCGGAGTGGCTCCAGGAGGCGGCGGACAAGCTGGGCATTCCGGACCGGCGTGCGGACCGGGGGGACACCCCGCCGCCCGCGCCGGCGGCCCCGTCCTCCTTCCCGCCGCCCGCCCCGATCCCGTCGCCGTCGACGTCGACGCAGGGTGGTTCGGTGGCGTACGAGCCGACCGCTTCGGACGGCGTTCCGGCCTCCTCGCTCCAGCCGCCCGTGGGGGCGACGCCGTGGGCGGGGACCGATGTGAACGCGGACTCGGACGATGCGGAGGTGGCGCTGCCGGCGACGGTGTTCGCGCCGCCGCTGTCGGGTGCCGACGACGAGGAGGAGCTTCCTCCGGTGGTGCCGGCGGACGCGCCGACGGCGTTGATGTCGGGTGGCAGCCAGCTTCCGAAGACGGCGATCGCGCCGAGCCCGGGCGGACAGCGCCCGGCCGGGCCGGTGCCCGGTCCGCCGGTGCCGGGGAGTGCTGTGCCCGGTCCGCCGGTGCCGGGGACGAGCGTGCCCGGTCCGCCCGTGCCCGGCCGGCCCACGCCTCCGCCCGGCCCCCCGGCGCCCGCGCAGCACACCCCGCCGCCGGGTCCGCCCGGTGGTCCGGGGGCCAGGGACATCGCCGACGCCGCGACGAGCAAGGCGGCCATCACGCCGCGTGCCCAGCGCGGGGGCACGCCTCCGCCGCCGCCCGGTGCCCCCGGCACTCCGGGTGCCCGGCCGGGCGCTCCGGTGCCGCCGCCGTCGGGCCCGGGTGCGCCCGGTGCTCCGGCGGGCGGCTACGTGCCGACGCAGCTGGTCTCGCAGCTGGGCCCGCCCGGCGCCCCGCAGCAGCCCGGTCCGCCGGTGCCGCCGCCCGGTGGCGGGGTGCACCAGGCGGCCACGATGTTCGCCGACCCGAACGCGGCCGGCCCGCAGGCCCCGCAGCCGCCCGGGCCGCCGGGTGTTCCCGGTGCGCCGCAGCCGCCCGGCCCGCCCGGTGTTCCCGGTGCGCCGCAGCCGCCCGGTGTTCCCGGTGGGCAGCAGATGCCGCCCCCGCCGCCGGGTGCGACGCCTCGGCCCGGTCCGGGCGGGGTGCATCACGCGGCGACGATGCTCGCGGGCCCCGGTCAGGTCGGTCCGGGCGCGCCGCAGCCGCCGGGTCCGCCGATGGGTGCGCCCGCCGGGCACACCCCGCCGCCGGCGTACGGCTATCCGCAGGCGCCGCCCGCCGGGCTGCCGACCGTGGGTCCGGGCTATCAGGCCGTGCTGCGCTTCCGGGCGCCGGACGGCAGTGAGCAGCAGCTGATCCGCCGCTCGGCGCCGGGTACGCCGCACCCGGAGTGGCAGATGCTGCACGAGCTGCGGGCGATGAACGTGCCGCCGCAGCAGGTGATCGAGCTGCACACGGAGCTGGAGTCCTGTGAGCTGCCCGGTGGTTACTGTGCGCGGATGATCCGGGAGACCTGGCCGCAGGTGCGGATCACCTCGGTCGCCCCGTACGGCACCGACCATGCGAGCCGGCAGCAGGGCATGCAGCATCTGCTGACGCATCAGGGCGAGTTGCACCAGGTGGCGGACGGGCCGGCGCGTCCGGCGCCGGTGCGGGCCCCGCTGCCGCAGATGCAGCCCGCGCCGCCGGTGCCGCCGGAGGCGCTGGCCGAGGAGATGCTGCAGACGTTCGGTCCGCAGGGTGTGCTGCGTTTCGATCAGCGTGCGGTCTCCCGTCAGGGTGTGCCGGACATCGTGGCGCGGACGCTGGTGTGGGCGGGGCTGCCCGCCGACTTCGGGCCGTTCTTCTGGGCACAGCCGGGTCAGCCGGTGGTGCCGACGCTGGCGGAGCTGGCGGCTCAGCGGCAGGTGCAGCCGGCGTCGGACGCGGGGTCGTACCTGGTGATGGGTTCGGACTTCGGCCGGGCGATCTGTGTCCAGTACGGCACGGCGCACATCGTGGCCGTGCCGGTGGAGGCGGGGCCGGGCGGTGCGCCGGTGCCGCCGCAGTTCGTGAACACGGGGCTGCCGGAGTTCGTGCGCTGCATGGCGTTGCTGGGCCGGATGTGGCGGCTGCGCTACGGCCTGAACCCGGAGCAGGCGGGCCGGTGGACGGTGGACTTCCAGGCGCAGCTGGTGGCGCTGGACGCGGCGGCGCTGGCGTCGCCGGAGAGCTGGTGGTCGGTGCTGCTGGAACAGATGTGGGACGGGCTGATCTGACCGTTCCGTACGCGAGGCGTGATGCCCGGTCCCTTTCGGGGGCGGGGCATCACGCCTTTGCCGTATGTGATGCCGGTCGCTTCCGTCCGGAAAGCGCCGCATCGATTCAGACTTCTTGACCAATTGCCGCATCCTTGGCGTATTGCTCGATGGCCGGAGCGTCAGAGTCGGGAAGATCGGAAAGAGGCGTCAGGGATGAGTTCTGCACCGGTGTCCGCGTACGGGTTCGTCGGTGTCGGTGTGCGGGGCCGTGGGTACCGCCCGGAGCAGGTGGACCGTGCGGTGGCGGCGTTGTCCGCGGAGCGGGACGAGGCCGTGGCGCGGGTGGCCCGGCTGACGGAGCTGGCGGAGCGGCTGGCGGCGGAGTCGGCCCGGCTGGACGAGGCCGTGGCGCGGCTGGCACCGCAGGACTACGCGTCGCTGGGGGAGCGGGCGCAGCGGATCCTGGCGCTGGCGGACGAGGAGGCCGGGGCGCTCAGGGGTGCCGCGCAAGAAGAGGCGCGGGCGCTGTGGGACGAGGCGGACGCGGCGGCGCGGGCCCTGCGGGAGGCGGCGCGCACGGACGCGGAGGCGGTGCGGGCGGCGGCGGTGAGCGCGGCCGATGCGGTGGTGGCGGCGGCGGACGCGGCGGCGGGGGAGGCGCTGGAGGCGGCCCGTACCGAGGCCGCGCGGCTGCGTGAGGAGGCGGAGTCCGCGATGGCGGCGACCCGCAGCCGTACGGCGAGCGTGCTGGCGCATCAGGAGCAGGAGCACGCCGAGCGGTGGAAGGCGGCGGAGCGGGAGCTCGCGGAGGCCGAGGCCGCGTGGTCGGCGGAGCAGGCCGGGCTGCTGGAGCGCGCGGAGGCGGATCTGGCTGCCGCGCGGCGGGCCCGGGCGGAGGCGGAGGAGGCCGCGCGGCATGGCCGGGAGGATGCCGATGCGCGGGCGGCCGAGCTGCTCGCCCGGGCGCGGGTGCGCGAGGAGCGGGTGGTGCGTGAGACCGAGCGGATACTGCGGGAGCACGAGGAGCGTCGCGAGGAGATCCAGGCGCACATGGCTCACGTACGCAGTTCGCTCGCGGCGCTGACCGGGCGGGTGTCTTCGGCGCAGGACTGACCTCAGGTCCTCAGGTCCTCAGAGGCTCGGGGCCTCGGGGCCTCGGGGTCTCAGGGGCGGGGCCAGGGGCGCTTGGAGAGCTGTTCGATGCTGCTGTTGAAGCGTTTGAGGTAGCCGGCGAAGGCGGCGATGTCGTCGTCCGGCCAGTCGTGCATGACCTGGTCCAGGGAGCGCACGACGCGTTCGCGTTCCGCGTCGAGGAGCTTCGCGCCGTCGTCGGTGATGCGGAACTTGCGGGCCATGCCGCCGTCGGGGTCGGGGATGCGTTCGGCGAGTCCGGCGCGGGTCACGGCGGCGGTCTGGCGGTTGAGGGTGGAGGCGTCGAGGCCGAAGGCGTCGCTGAGTTCGCCGTTGGACATGGGGCCCTGGACGCGCAGCCGGCTCAGCAGGATGTAGGCGCTCCGGTCCAGGAGGGCGTACTTGTGGCGTCCGCCGCGGTGGTCGGCGAGGCTGTGGCGGCCGAGCAGCATCTGCTCGTACTCCACCTCTTCCGTGGGCCTGGGCATGGCTGCGGCCTCCTGCTTCTGCTGCTTCGGTGCCGGTTCGGGACGGCGGACCATTCTCGCACGGAATATGTATGGGACACATAATGTGTATGACGCATTGAACATGTACGATGCACGTCGCTGTCCCGGCAGGCGGGACCACGACCTCCAAGGAGTCCCACCTCATGGAAGCCCCCCAGCCGCCGGCGAGGACGGGCGGCGTCGTCGCCACCCTCGCCCTCGCCGGCACCGTGGCAGCGGTCATGCAGACGCTGGTCACGCCGCTCATCGCGGAACTGCCCAAGATCCTGGACACCACGTCCTCCAACGCGGCCTGGGTCATCACCGTGACCCTGCTGGTCTCCGCGGTGTGCGTGCCGGTCTCCGGCCGGCTGGGCGACCTGCTGGGCAAGCGCCGGATGCTGCTCGCCTGCTCGGTGCCGCTGATCGCCGGTTCGGTGGTCTGCGCCCTCGCGTCCTCCGTCGTCCCGATGATCATCGGGCGCGGGCTCCAGGGCATGGGCATGGGCATGGTGCCGCTCGGCATCGCCCTGCTGCGTGACGTGGTGCCCCCGGAGAAGATGAGCTCGTCCATCGCCCTGGTCAGCGCCTCCCTCGGCATCGGCGGCGCCCTCGGCCTGCCGATCGCGTCGGCGGTCGCCCAGTACGCCAGCTGGCGCGTGCTGTTCTGGGGTTCGGCCGTGCTGGCCGCCGCCGTCTGCGCGCTGATCTGGTTCCTGATCCCCGACGTCCCGGCCGGCGCCAAGGGGCAGCGCTTCGACGTGCCCGGCGCCCTCGGCCTGGCCGCCGGCCTGGTCTGCCTGCTCCTCGCCGTCTCCAAGGGCGCCGACTGGGGCTGGGCCTCCACGACGACCATCGGCCTGTTCGCCGCCGCCGTCGTGATCCTCCTCGCCTGGGGCTTCTGGGAACTGCGCACCACGGACCCGCTGGTGGACCTGCGCACCACGGCCCGCCCCCGGGTGCTCATCACCAACCTCGCGTCGCTCTTCGTCGGCTTCGGCATGTACGCCGGCATGCTGATCGCGCCGCAGCTGCTGCAGTTTCCCGAGGCCACCGGCTACGGGCTCGGCCAGTCGATGCTCCAGGCCGGCCTGTGGATGGCCCCCGGCGGCATCATGATGATGGTCGTCTCCCCGTACGGCGGGAAGCTCACCGACGCACGCGGCCCGAAGTTCACCCTGATCAGCGGCGTCCTGGTGATCGCCGCCGCCTACGGCCTCGGCATCCTGCTGATGGGCACCGCCTGGGGCCTGATGCTGTTCCTCATGGTCAGCAGCAGCGGCGTCGGCCTCGCCTACGGGGCGATGCCGGCCCTCATCATGAGCGCGGTCCCGGCCTCCGAGACGGCCGCGGCCAACGGCTTCAACACCCTCATGCGCGCCCTCGGCACCTCGATCGGCGCCGCCGTGATCGGCGCGATCCTCGCCCAGATGACCACCGAGGCGGGCGGCTTCACCTTCACCTCCGAGGCCGGTTTCCGCACGGGCCTGGTCTTCGGCTGCGGCGTCGCGCTGATCGCGGTCGCGATCTCCGCCTTCATCCCGGCGGTACGCGGTTCCGCCGCGCCTTCGGACAAGCCCGGCACCCCGGCGCCCCCGGAGGTGGCGGCCACCCAGGGCTGAGCCCGCCCGGCGGGCTCCTCGGCACCGCACCGTCCCGCCCCCGCGCCCCCGACCCGGCTTCCACCGCCGCCGGCCGGGGGCGTTCGCGTACCCGCCCAGCGGCGTGGCCCCCTGGGCGCGGTCCCTGATACGGGTCGCCATCCACGGGTCCAGCCCCCTAGGGGGAGCTCCTTACTTCGGGCCAGGGGCCGTTCCTCCCGCTGGAGGACGTACGGGGGCGGGCCCCTCCGTAGCGTGGTTGTCGTACCGCAGACGTACCGCCGAGGGGCGGACCGCAGGGGCCGGGGTGGGGAAAACCCCACCGGAAGACTGCGCTGGGCACCAGCGCGCCGGACCCCCTCCTGCCAGCAGACTTCACAGCAGACGGCGACAGACCATCGCCGACCGACATAGGAGAAGAACCGTGACAACGGCTGTAAGCATTCCCAGGCACGGGGGCACTGGAGGGCGTACGGCCGTGGCTGCGCGGGCGCGGCAGGTCGTCAAGGCGTACGGGACGGGCGAGACCCGGGTCGTCGCCCTCGACCACGTCGACGTGGACATCGCCCGCGGGCAGTTCACGGCGATCATGGGCCCGTCCGGCTCCGGCAAGTCGACGCTGATGCACTGCCTGGCCGGCCTGGACACCGTGACGTCCGGTCGGATCCACCTGGCCGAGACCGAGATCACCGGCCTCAAGGACAAGAAGCTCACCCAGCTCCGGCGCGACCGCATCGGGTTCATCTTCCAGGCGTTCAACCTCCTGCCGACGCTGAACGCGCTGGAGAACATCACGCTGCCGATGGACATCGCGGGCCGCAAGCCCGACGCCGCCTGGCTGGACCAGGTCGTGGAGACCGTCGGTCTGGCCGGCCGCCTCAAGCACCGGCCGACCCAGCTCTCCGGCGGCCAGCAGCAGCGCGTCGCGGTGGCGCGGGCCCTCGCCGCGAAGCCGGAGATCATCTTCGGTGACGAGCCGACCGGGAACCTGGACTCCCGGGCCGGCGCCGAGGTCCTGAGCTTCCTGCGCAAGTCCGTCGACGAACTGGGCCAGACCATCGTCATGGTCACCCACGACCCCGTCGCCGCCTCCTACGCGGACCGGGTGCTCTACCTCGCCGACGGCCGCATCGTCGACGAGATGCACAACCCCACCGCCGACCAGGTGCTGGACCGCATGAAGGACTTCGACGCGCGCGGGCGGACGTCATGACCGTGTGGAAGACCTCGATGCGCAACTTCTTCGCGCACAAGGGCCGCATGGCGCTCTCCGCCGTCGCCGTCCTGCTGTCGGTGGCGTTCGTCTGCGGGACGCTCGTCTTCACCGACACCATGAACACCACGTTCGACAAGCTCTTCGCCGCGACCTCCGCCGACGTCACCGTCAGCCCGAAGAAGGCCGAGGCCGACGACCTCCCCGAGAACGGCCGGCCGGAATCGCTGCCCGCCTCCCTCCTCGCGCGGGTCGAGAAGGCCGAGGGGGTGAAGACGGCCGAGGGCGGCGTCTCCAGCGCGGCCGTCACCGTCGTCGACAGCCACAACGAGAACATGGGCTCCGAGACCGGCGCCCCGACCATCGCCGGCAACTGGACGCAGAACGACCTGCGGTCCATGGAGATCACCTCCGGCCACGCCCCGCGCGGCCCGACCGAGATCATGGTCGACGCCGACACCGCCGAGAAGCACCACCTGGAGATCGGCGACGAGCTGCGCACCATCGCGGCCACCGGCGACATCAAGGCGAAGATCACCGGCATCGCCGCCTTCAAGGTGACCAACCCGGGCGCGGCCGTCGTCTACCTCGACACCGCCACCGCCCAGCGGGCTCTGCTCGGCGCCCCCGACGCCTTCTCGCACCTCTCCCTCACCGCCGAACCCGGTGTCAGCGACGCCCGGTTGAAGCAGAACGTGGTCCGGGCGCTCGACGGCTCCGCCGCGTACAAGGTCCAGACGCAGGCGGAGGCCGCCGACGCCAACAAGGACTCCATGGGGTCGTTCCTCGACGTCATGAAGTACGCGATGCTCGGCTTCGCCGGGATCGCCTTCCTCGTCGGCATCTTCCTCATCGTCAACACCTTCTCGATGCTGGTCGCCCAGCGCACCCGCGAGATCGGTCTGATGCGGGCCATCGGCTCCAGCCGCAAGCAGGTCAACCGCTCGGTGCTGCTGGAGGCGGTCCTCCTGGGCATCGTCGGATCGGTCCTCGGCGTCGGCGCCGGCATCGGGATCGCCGTCGGGCTGATGAAGGCCATGGGCGCCATCGGCATGGAGCTGTCCACCGAGGACCTCACCATCGCCTGGACGACCCCGGTCACCGGGCTCGCGCTCGGCATCGTCGTCACCGTCCTCGCCGCCTACATCCCGGCCCGCCGGGCCGGCAAGGTCTCCCCGATGGCCGCCCTGCGCGACGCCGGCACCCCGGCCGACGCCAAGTCCGGCTGGGTCAGGGCCGGCCTCGGTCTGGTCCTCACCGGCGCCGGAGCCGCCGCCCTGTGGTCGACCACACAGGCCGACCAGGCGAGCGACGGCTCCGCCTTCCTCGGCCTGGGCGTCCTCCTCACCCTCGTCGGCTTCATCGTGATCGGCCCGCTGCTCGCCGGAGTCGTCGTACGGGCGCTCAGTGCCGTCCTGCTGCGGTTCTTCGGCCCGGTCGGCCGGCTCGCCGAGCGCAACGCCCTGCGCAACCCGCGCCGCACCGGCGCCACCGGCGCGGCCCTGATGATCGGCCTGGCCCTGGTGGCCTGCCTGTCCGTGGTCGGCTCCTCCATGGTCGCCTCGGCCACCGACGAGCTCGACAAGTCCGTCGGCGCGGACTTCATCGTCCAGTCGGCCAACGGCCAGCCGATCGTGCCGCAGGCCGCCGAGGCCCTGGCCGCCGTCCCCGGCATCGACCACCTCACGCACTACAAGGCCCTCGGCGCGAAGCTGACCGCCCCGGACGGCACGACGACGGACGAGCGCGTCACGGCGGCCGACCCGACCTACGCCCAGGACGTGCGCCGCGAGGTCCTCTCCGGCGTCCTGGACAAGGCGTACGGCAAGGACGCCATGTCGGTCGGCGAGGGCTACGCCACCGCGCACCACGTCAAGGTCGGCGACACGGTCACCGTCGCGTTCGAGGGGGGCGGGAAGGCGGAGCTGAAGATCGCCGCGATCACCTCGGACGACACCGCCCTCGACCAGGGCGCGATGTACCTGAACACCTCGACCGCCCAGCGGTACGTCCCCGCCGACAGGATGCCCCAGAACATGATGGTGTTCGCCAAGGCGAAGGACGGCGAGGAGGACGCGGCGTACGCGGCGCTCAAGAGCGCGATCGCGAAGTACCCGCAGTACAAGGTGCAGAACCAGGCCGACTTCAAGGAGACCCTGAAGGACCAGATCGGCCAGCTCCTGAACGTCGTGTACGGCCTGCTCGCCCTGGCGATCATCGTCGCGGTCCTCGGTGTGGTGAACACCCTGGCCCTGTCGGTCGTCGAACGGACCCGCGAGATCGGCCTGATGCGCGCCATCGGCCTCTCCCGCCGCCAGCTGCGCCGCATGATCCGGCTGGAGTCCGTGGTCATCGCCCTCTTCGGCGCCCTGCTCGGCCTCGGCCTGGGCATGGGCTGGGGCACCTCGGCCCAGAAGCTGCTGGCCCTGGAGGGCCTGGGCGTCCTGGAGATCCCGTGGCCGACCATCATCGCGGTGTTCGTCGCCTCCGCCTTCGTCGGACTGTTCGCCGCCCTGGTCCCGGCGTTCCGGGCGGGCCGGATGAACGTCCTGAACGCGATCGCCACGGACGGGTGAGACGGGCGGCCGCAGACTGACGGATCCGGCCCCGGAGCGTTCCTCGGAACGCTCCGGGGCCGGTGCGTGTGCGGGGCGGGCGTGGCCTGCGGGACCCCTGTCGCGCAAGCGGCGGTCCTTCCCGGGTCGTACGCTGGAACCCCCGGCGCGTTCCACGTGTCGGGCCCTTCGCGTTGCCCCCGGGGCAGCGCGCCCTGGCGGCAGCCGGCCGTCAGAGGCCCCTCTCCTCACCCGGACGGAAGCCCTTCATGAGCCTGAACGGTCTGCTGGATGTCGTCGTACGTGATCCGGCGCTCGACGAAGCGGTGAAGGCCGCCGGTGACGGTCACCGGATGCACATCGACCTGGTGGGCCCGCCCGCCGCGCGCCCCTTCGCCGTCGCGGCGCTGGCCAGGGACGCCGGGCGGACGGTGCTCGCGGTCACCGCGACCGGCCGGGAGGCGGAGGACCTGGCGGCCGCGCTGCGCACCATGCTGCCGCCGGACACGGTCGCGGAGTTCCCGTCCTGGGAGACCCTGCCGCACGAGCGCCTGTCGCCCCGCTCCGACACCGTGGGCCGCCGGCTCGCCGTGCTGCGGCGCCTGGCGCACCCGCGCGCGGACGACCCGGAGACCGGGCCGGTCTCGGTCGTCGTCGCGCCGATCCGGTCCGTGCTCCAGCCGCAGGTCAAGGGGCTCGCCGACCTGGAGCCCGTCTCGCTGCGGACCGGGCAGAGCGCCGACCTCGGCGAGACCGTGGAGGCGCTGGCGGCAGCCGCGTACGCCCGGGTCGAACTGGTCGAGAAGCGCGGCGAGTTCGCGGTGCGCGGCGGCATCCTGGACGTGTTCCCGCCGACCGAGGAGCACCCGCTGCGGGTGGAGTTCTGGGGCGACGACGTCGAGGAGATCCGCTACTTCAAGATCGCCGACCAGCGGTCGCTCGAGGTCGCCGAGCACGGCCTGTGGGCGCCGCCCTGCCGTGAGCTGCTGCTGACCGACGAGGTCCGGGAGCGGGCCGCCGCGCTCGCCGAGGCCCACCCCGAGCTGGGCGAACTCCTCGACAAGATCGCCGAGGGCATCGCGGTGGAGGGCATGGAGTCCCTGGCCCCGGTCCTCGTCGACGACATGGAGCTGCTGCTCGACGTGCTGCCCAAGGGCGCGATGGCCGTCGTGTGCGACCCGGAGCGGGTGCGCACCAGGGCCGCGGACCTGGTCGCGACGAGCCAGGAGTTCCTGCAGGCGTCCTGGGCGGCGTCGGCGGGCGGCGGCGAGGCCCCGATCGACGTCGGCGCGGCCTCGCTGCGGGGCATCGCGGACGTCCGCGAGCGGGCCCGTGAGCTGGACATGATGTGGTGGTCGATCTCCCCGTTCGCCGCCGACGCCGAGCTGGACGCGGACACGCTGGCGCTCGGGATGCAGGCCCCGGAGGCGTACCGGGGGGACACCGCGCGGGCGTTCGCCGACACCAAGGGCAGGCTGGCCGACGGCTGGCGCACGGTGTACGTCACGGAGGGCCAGGGGCTCGCCTCCCGTACCGTCGAGATGCTGGGCGGCGAGGGGATCGCGGCCCGCCTCGACCCGGACCTGGGTGAGATCTCCCCGTCCGTGGTCCACGTCTCGTGCGGGGCCGTCGACCACGGCTTCGTGCACCCCGGCCTGAAGCTGGCCGTCCTCACCGAGACGGACCTCACCGGGCAGCGCACCGCCACGAAGGACCTGGGCCGGATGCCGGTCCGGCGGCGCAAGACCATCGACCCGCTGACGCTGGAGACCGGCGACTACATCGTCCACGAGCAGCACGGCGTGGGCCGCTACATCGAGATGGTGCAGCGCACGGTGCAGGGCGCGACGCGCGAGTACCTGCTCGTCGAGTACGCCCCCGCCAAGCGCGGCCAGCCCGGCGACCGGCTGTACATCCCGACCGACCAACTGGAGCAGGTCACCAAGTACGTCGGCGGCGAGGCCCCGACCCTGCACCGGCTCGGCGGCGCGGACTGGACGAAGACGAAGGCGCGGGCCAAGAAGGCCGTCAAGGAGATCGCCGCCGACCTGATCAAGCTGTACTCGGCCCGGATGGCGGCCCCCGGCCACACCTTCGGCCCGGACACGCCCTGGCAGCGCGAGCTGGAGGACGCTTTCCCGTACGCGGAGACGCCCGACCAGCTCACGACGATCGCCGAGGTCAAGGAGGACATGGAGAAGTCGGTCCCGATGGACCGGCTGATCTGCGGAGACGTCGGCTACGGCAAGACGGAGATCGCGGTCCGGGCGGCGTTCAAGGCGGTGCAGGACGGGAAGCAGGTCGCCGTCCTCGTCCCCACCACGCTGCTGGTCCAGCAGCACTACGGCACGTTCACCGAGCGCTATTCCCAGTTCCCCGTCAACGTACGCGCGCTGAGCCGCTTCCAGTCGGAGTCCGAGTCCAAGGCGACCCTCGCCGGGCTGAAGGACGGTTCCGTCGACCTGGTCATCGGCACCCACCGCCTCTTCTCCTCCGAGACGAAGTTCAAGGACCTGGGCCTGGTCATCGTCGACGAGGAGCAGCGGTTCGGCGTCGAGCACAAGGAGCAGCTGAAGAAGCTCCGCGCCAACGTGGACGTGCTGACCATGTCCGCGACGCCCATCCCCCGTACGCTCGAAATGGCGGTGACCGGCATCCGCGAGATGTCCACGATCACCACCCCGCCGGAGGAGCGCCATCCCGTCCTGACCTTCGTCGGCCCCTACGAGGAGAAGCAGATCGGCGCCGCGATCCGGCGTGAACTGCTGCGCGAGGGCCAGGTGTTCTACATCCACAACCGGGTCGAGTCGATCGACCGGGCGGCGGCGCGGCTGCGCGAGATCGTGCCCGAGGCGCGGATCGCCACGGCACACGGCCAGATGTCCGAACAGGCCCTGGAACAGGTCGTGGTGGACTTCTGGGAGAAGAAGTTCGACGTGCTGGTCTCCACGACGATCGTCGAGTCGGGCATCGACATCTCCAACGCGAACACGCTGATCGTGGAGCGCGGCGACAACTTCGGCCTCTCCCAGCTCCACCAGCTGCGCGGCCGCGTCGGCCGTGGCCGCGATCGGGGTTACGCGTACTTCCTCTACCCGCCGGAGAAGCCGCTCACCGAGACCGCCCACGAGCGCCTGGCGACGATCGCCCAGCACACCGAGATGGGCGCCGGCATGTACGTGGCCATGAAGGACCTGGAGATCCGTGGCGCGGGCAACCTGCTCGGCGGCGAGCAGTCCGGCCACATCGCGGGCGTCGGTTTCGACCTGTACGTGCGCATGGTGGGCGAGGCGGTCGCGGACTACCGGGCCTCCCTGGAGGGTGGCGTGGAGGAGGAGCCGCCGCTGGAGGTCAAGATCGAGCTCCCGGTCGACGCGCACGTCCCGCACGACTACGCCCCCGGCGAGCGGCTGCGCCTCCAGGCGTACCGGTCCATCGCCTCGGCGTCCTCGGAGGACGACATCAAGGCGGTCCGCGAGGAGCTGACCGACCGCTACGGCAAGCTCCCGGAGCCGGTCGAGAACCTGCTCCTGGTGGCCGGCCTGCGCATGCTGGCCCGCGCCTGCGGTGTCGGCGACATCGTGCTCCAGGGCCCGAACATCCGGTTCGCGCCGGTGGAGCTGCGCGAGTCGCAGGAGCTGCGCCTGAAGCGGCTGTACCCGAAGACGGTCATCAAGCCGGCCGTGCACCAGATCCTGGTGCCGCGCCCGACGACGGGGAAGATCGGCGGCAAGCCGGTGGTGGGACGCGAACTACTGGCGTGGACGGGGGAGTTCCTGACGACGATCCTGGGGTCGTGACGGCCCGGACACGGGAACGGGAGCGGGTGCGGTACGCCGACGGCGTCTCCACATCGCGTCCCAGCTCCATCCGGGCGGGTGAGATGTCCTCGCCGGGTGCGCGGACGGCCATGGCGCGGGCCTCCCCGTCGACGAGTTCGCGCAGTGGGTC
>NZ_JBEYCF010000024.1:0-82102 GCF_040632605.1 Streptomyces sp. NPDC019224
GCCGGAGAGGGAGTCCTTCGGTGCCGCCCCGGGAGAGGCGGCTATGGCTGCTTCGCTGTACGGGCGCTCGGGGAGGATCACGCCTGCGGGGCGGCCTTGATCGCGGAGATGTCGAAGTTCAGCTTCACCTTGTCGCTGACCATCACGCCGCCGGTCTCCAGCGCCGCGTTCCAGGTCAGGCCCCAGTCGGAGCGCAGGATCTCGGCGCTGCCCTCGAAGCCGACGCGCTCGTTGCCGTAGACGTCGGTGGCGGAGCCGTTGAACTCCAGGTCGATGGAGAGCGGGCGGGTCACGTCCTTGATGGTGAGGTCGCCGGTGACGCGGTACGTGTCGCCACCGAGCTGTTCGGCGGAGGTCGAGCGGAACGTCATCAGGGGGAACTTCTCGGCGTCGAAGAAGTCGCCGCTCACCAGGTGGCCGTCGCGGTCCTTGATGCCCGTGTCCACGCTGGCGATCTTCACGTCGATCGAGGCCGTGGAGTTGGCCGGGTCGCTGCCGTCCAGCTTCAGGAAGCCCTCGTGGTTGGCGAAGGAGCCCCGGACGTTGGTGACCATGGCGTGACGGACGGTGAAGCCGATGCTGCTGTGCGCCGGGTCGATCGTGTAGTCGCCCGTGAGGGCGGCCAGGGCGGGGTCGACGGCGACGGTGGTCGTGGCGGCGGCGGTGCCGTTCTTGCGGTTGAACAGAGCCATGGCTCCTCCTCGGGGACGGGGCCGAGCGGGCTCGGCCTGTTGTTTAACGTTCAACGAGATTTACTGTAGACCCATCTTGTTCAAAGTTCAACATCTGTGACGCGGATCGTTGCGGCGGGCGCCATGTGTTCACGCGGTCGTTACGCCCGCCCTCTGGCGACGCGCGTAGAACTCGGGCACCATCTCTCCTGCCCCTTTGTCATGCACAGGAGGAGTCTCTCATGGTGTTCCATGCGCCCCACGTCTCCCGGATGACGCTGCGCCCCGTCCTGACCGCCCTCGCCCTCGTCCTCGGCGTCCTCTTCGCCCCCGGTATCGGTGTCGTCGGCGGGACGACCGAGGCGTACGCCGTCACCAAGCTCACCCACAGCCAGGCGACCGCCCGCTTCCGCGCGTCCGGCATCACCTGGTCGTCCTCGGGCGGCTGCTCCGACCGCAACGTCTCCACCTGCACCTCGTTCGACCAGCTCAACCTGCCGACCGCCCAGGGCGCCCAGACCCTCAAGAGCGCCACGGGCTGCGCCCTGAACATCACCGGCGGCACCGAGACCGGGCACGCCGGCGGCACGTACTCGCACTGGAACGGCTACAAGCTCGACTTCAGCAAGTCCACCTGTCTCACCAACTACGTGCACAACGTGTTCAGTTACATCGGCGTGCGCGGTGACGGCGCGCCCCAGTACAAGTCCGGCTCCGGCAACGTCTACGCCGACGAGGGCAACCACTGGGACGTGACCTACTACAACTGCGGCGGCTGCTGACGGCCTTCGCTCCCACGCATGACGGCGCCCCCGCCGATGGGCGGGGGCGCCGTCATGCGGGGGCGGGGGCGGCGGTCAGTCCGTCGCGTCCAGAGCACGTCGCGCCGCGGCGACGACTCCCGGGTCGGTGACGAAGTGGGTGTCCTGCTCGGCCGACGCACCGCCCGCGCCGAGCGGTACCCAGACGCTGCCGGGCCGGCGCGGGGCGCGGACCTTGGCGGAGAGGTGGACGGCGGCGACCCCGGCCGCGGCCAGCGCCGGGATGTCGGCGAGGCGCACGCCGCCGCCGGCCATCACCTCCACCCCCGGAGCGGCGGCGACCATCGCGGTGATCGCCGCCAGCCCCTCGGCCGCGGCGGGAGCGCCGCCCGAGGTGAGGACCCGGGTCAGACCGAGGGAGGGCAGCAGCGCGGCGGCGGCCACCGGGTCGGCGGACTGGTCGATGGCGCGGTGCAGGGTCACGTCCACCGGGCGGTCCGCGGTGCGGGCCGCCTCGGCGAGCCGGGCGACCGCGCCGGTGTCCAGGGCGCCGTCGGCGGTGAGCGCGCCGACGACCACCCCGGCGGCGCCGGAAGCGATCACGGACCGCACCTCGGCGACCATGAGGGCGACCTCGTCCGCGTCGTGGACGAAGTCGCCGGGCCGGCACCTGACGAGGACCTGCACCGGCAGCCCCTCCGCCGCGACCGCCTCGACCAGCGCCGCCGACGGGGTCACGCCGCCCAGCTCCAGCGCGGTGCAGAGCTCGACCCGGTCGGCTCCGTTCTCCCGGGCGGCGCGGGCGCCCGCCGGTGAGGTGACGGCGATCTCCAGGGCGGGACGGGCGGTCACTCGTCGTCCCCGGTCAGCGGCTGGTCGGAGGCGGGGATGACGCGGGCCGACAGGTCCGGGTCGGCCATCTCGCGGTCGAACGGGAACATCGGGCGGCGGATGCGGTGGTGGCCCAGACGCTCCAGGTCCTGGTCCACACCGCCGGGGGTGAGCGCCATCTTCCAGCCGACCGACATGTCGAAGAGTTCGGGCTCCAGGTACCCGATCTTCACGATCACGATGTCGGCGCCCCGCGGGTCGAGGCCGAGGTCGGTGAAGTCGTGCTCGTGGTGGTAGGGCTTGCGGAGCTCCGTGAGGATCGCGTACACGCTGCCCACCCGGATCACGACCTCGGTCCGGGCGTCCCGGTCGCCGTGCCGGACGGAGTGCACCGTGCCGGTCAGGGTGACCGGGCCCGCGTGCCGGTCGTCCACCTCCGCCCCGGCGGTGACCGTGACGGTGGCGCCGACACCGGCGGCGACGGCCGTCGCCACGGCGTCCGGACCCGGCACCGAGGCGTAGATGACGGTCGGGCCGTCCTCCTGCCGGAACTCCGGGCGGGCCAGCAGCCGGGTCAGCCCCCAGGTCACGTCACCGGCACCGCCCGCGGTCGGGTTGTCCCCGGTGTCGCTGATGAAGTAGGGGAGCCGGTCGGATGCCAGGGCCTCGTCCAGGATGCCGTCGAAGGTGCCGGTCGGGGCGACGAACTCGAAGTCGTGGCGGGCCTTCCAGAACCCCTCGGCCAGACGCTCCGCACCCGCCGAGACGGCGGCCCGGTCGGGGCCGGTGACCACCACGGCGGCGCGGTTGCGGGGTTCGTCGGCCCACGCGTAGCCGACCCAGATGGCGGCGTCGGTCACGCCGTCCACGGCCTCGACCTCGTCCACCGCCGCGTACACGCTCTTCGCCGGTTCGATCCGGGTGGAGGTCTGCTCGCCGGCCAGCAGCACCGGCACCGGCACCCACGCCTTGACCGGACGCGGTGCCCCGGAGGCCAGCAGCTCCACCAGGTTGCGGACGGCCCGCTCCTTGGTCTCCATGTGGTCCTCGTGGGGGGCCATCCGGTAACAGGTGATCAGGTCGCTGCCGTGGACGAGTTCGCGGGAGACGTTGCCGTGCAGGTCCATCGAGGTCGAGATGACGACGTCGGGACCGACGGTGGCGCGGATGCGGTCGAGCAGGACCACCTCGGCGTCGTCGATGCCCTCCACGGTCATCGCGCCGTGGATGTCGTACCAGAGGCCGTCCGGGCGGGGCAGTGCGGCGAGCCGTTCGATCAGCTCGTCGGTCAGCTCCTGCCAGGCGGCGGCGGTGACGGTGCCGCCCGGCAGCGACTTGCCGACCAGCGCGCCGTGCCAGTCGGCCGCCTCGCGCAGCTCCTCACCGGGGGCCAGGAACGGGTAGCGGTCCAGCACCTCGGCGCCGCGCGAGGGGTGGAAGGCGGCGGCCCGGGTCCGGGCGGGGGAGAAGGTGGAGGACTCGATGCCGAGCCCTGCGATGGCGATGACCGGGCGGGATGCTGCGGTGCGGGATTGCGACATGGCTCCTCGTAGGGGTGTGGCGTCAGAGGTGACGGGGGGCGAGTGAGCCGAACCGGCCGGTTCCGCCCACCTCGTGCAGGGCGTGGGCCAGGGCGTGCTGCAGGGCGAACTGCCCGGCGCCGACCAGACCGGCGTCGGCACCGAGTCTCGTCCGCTCGATGGTGAGGTGCTCGGTGACGAGCGGGTGGCAGCTCTCGTAGAGCCGGCTGCGCACAGCGGCGACGAACTGTTCCAGGGTGGAGAGGATGCCGCCGAGGTAGACGGCGTCCGGATTGAAGAAGTTGACGTTGGCGGCCAGCACCTGACCCAGGTAGTCGCCGGCCCTGCGGACCGTGCGGGTGGCCAGCGGATCGCCGTCGAGGGCCAGCCGGGCCACGTCCTCGGGGCTGCTCACATCCGCTCCCCGCTCGCGCAGGATGCGGACCAGTGCGGCCCCGGACGCCACGGTTTCCAGACAGCCGGTGTTCCCGCAGGAACAGGGGATGCCGGCACCGGCGTCGATCCGGATGTGGGTGATGTCGCCGGCGGCCCCGGTCGCGCCGCGGTAGAGGCGCCCCTGGGCGATCACTCCGGCGCCGATCGCGGACCCGATCTTCACCATGATCGTCTGAGCGGGCCCGTCGGCCCGGACGGTGTGTTCACCGACCGCCATGCAGTTGGCGTCGTTGTCCACGGCCGCCGGGACGCCGAAGCGCTCCTCCATCCAGGCGGCGACCGGGAAACGGTTCCAGCCGGGCATCCGCGACGGCCGGACGACCGACCCCGAGGCGAGGTCCACGGGTCCGGGCAGGGAGAGCCCGACCCCGCGCAGACGGCCGGGTTCACGCTGTCCGGCCAGCGCTTCCAGGGCCTCGGCCAGCCGGGGCAGGGCGGCCTCGGGCCCGTCCGCGATCAGGAAGGGGACGGTCGAGACGTCGGTCAGGCCGCCGCCCGGGAGCACCACGCCGATCCTGGCGTGCCGGCCTCCGAGGTCGGCGGCGACGGCGAAGTCGTCCCGGCTCCCGATCCTCAGCGCCTTGCGGGGGCGGCCGCCGGTGGAGGACTGGGTGCCCTCCTCGGCGACCAGCCCGCGATCCACCAGGTGCCCCACGGCGAGGGAGACGGTGGAGGCGGCGGCCCCGAGACGCTCGGCGAGTTCGGCCCGCGACGTCGCCTGGCCCGATGCGATGAGTTCCAGGACGCGCACGGCGAGGGACGGGGTCCCCTTCGTGGCCTTGCGGTCCCACGCGCTTATTCCAGTCATGTACAAAGTTACTTCCGCAACGGGTGTGTGGCGGAGACGATACGCCTGCACTTCGCACAGGGGAACAGTGTCGCGAAGGAAGTTCGCCGCCCTTGAAATCGGCCATGTCGGGCCAAATCACCCCAAGCTGTCCGGAGAAAAGGGGCGAGAGGACTTTCGTCGAATGTGCAGTAACTTACTTGTTATTAATTCTTGTTTGTTTCTTCGACGGCTGAGGCGTTAGCTGTCGTGAACGCAGCGCCGACCCCCCGAGCGGCTGCGGGCCCTTTCGATCCGAGGAGTGTCATGATCCTTACCCGCACGGTGAAGAACCGTCGCTGGGCCCTTGCCGCGGGCGCTGCCACCACCGCGGCCGTTCTGCTGTCCGGCTGTTCCGGCGGCGGCACGACCTCGTCCGGCTCCGGCTCCTCGGACAGCATCAACTACGCGCTGCCGGCGAACTTCACGCCGAACTGGATCCTTCCGGTCGGCACCGCCGCCCACCTCAACACCAACAACTCCTCGATATCCCAGTCCCTCTGGGAGCCGCTGATCGCGTACGACGGTTCCACCGGCAAGGTCGGCTGGAACAAGGGCAACTCGCTGGCCACCGCCGCCGACTTCGCCGAGGACAGCAAGAGCGTCACGATCACCCTCGGCGACCGGCACTGGAGCGACGGCGAGAAGATCACCTCGCGCGACGTGCAGTTCTGGTTCAACCTGGTCAAGGCGAACAGGGAGGACTGGGCCAGCTACAGCCCGGGCAAGGCGCCGGACAACTGGACCGCGCTGAAGATCGTGGACGACACGCACTTCACCATCACGTTCGACAAGGCGTACAACACCCAGTGGATGCTCGCCAACGAGCTGAGCATGATCCGCCCGATGCCGCAGCACGTCTGGGACAAGACCAGCGACGCGGGCAAGGTGTCGGACCTCGACCTCACCACCGAGGGCGCCAAGAAGGTCTGGACGTACCTCAACACGGCCGCCAAGAAGATCTCCGGTTACGCCACCGACCCGCTCTGGAAGACGGTCAGCGGCCCCTACACCATCAAGTCGTTCTCCACGGCCGGCAAGGTGCAGCTGGTGGCCAACGCCAAGTACGACGGCGGCGGCAAGGCCAACATCAAGACGGTGAACCTGCTCCCGTTCACCACCGCGGACGCCGAGGAGAACGCGCTCCGGGCGGGCACGGTCGACTACGGCTACATCAACGCCACCAACCTCAGCCAGGAGTCGTCCTTCACGGCCAAGGGCTACACCCTCAAGCCGTGGGCCGGCTGGGCGATCACGTACATGCCCTACAACTTCAACAACCCCACCATGGGCCCCGTCTTCAAGCAGCTCTACGCCCGCCAGGCGATCCAGATGTCGGTGGACCAGAAGACCCTGTCCGAGGTGATCTTCAACGGCACCGCCGTCCCGACCTACGGGCCCGTCCCGCAGGGCCAGGCCTCCACCTTCATCTCCGCGGAGCAGAAGAGCAACCCGTACCCCTTCTCCACCGCCAAGGCGAGGAAGCTGCTCACCGACCACGGCTGGACCGAGCAGAACGGCACCATGGTCTGCACGGAGCCGGGCAACGGCGACGACCAGTGCGGCGCCGGCGTGGACAAGGGCACGAAGTTCCAGATGCAGGTGCTGTCGCAGTCCGGCTCGACCGTGACCGACAACCTGATGAGCGCGCTCCAGTCCTCCTTCGCCAAGTCCGGCATCGGCTTCGGCATCAAGACCGCCCCGGTCAACTCGGTTCTCTCGCAGGCCGGTGAGTGCAGCGCCGACGCGCCCGGCTGCAAGTGGCAGCTGTCCTTCTTCGGCAGCGCGGGCAGCTGGTACTTCCCGGCCTACCCGAGCGGTGACTCGCTCTTCGCCACCGGCGGCGGCTCCAACTTCGGCAGCTACTCCAACCCCGCGGTGGACAAGGTGGTCAGCAGGACCACCACCGACTCCTCCGACGCCGCCATGCAGGAGTACAGCGCCGCCCTGGCCAAGGACCTCCCGGTCGTCTGGCTGCCGGAGCCCGACTACCAGGTCTCCGTGGTCAAGAAGGGCCTCGGCGGCTTCGCCCAGGACTCCCTCGCCAACTTCCACCCCGCCATGTGGAAGTGGACCAACAAGTGAGCCCGGTCGCCGACCACGCGCATCACTGAGCCGAAGCGACCGGAAAACACATGAGCACTTCCTCGTACCTCATCAGGCGGGTCCTCCAGGCCGTCGTGGTGATCGTCATCGTGACGATCGTGGTCTTCGGTCTGCTGCACGCCCTGCCCGGGGGTCCCGCACGCGGGATCCTCGGCCCGCAGGCCACCGCGCAGCAGATCGCGTCCTTCAACCACGACCAGGGCCTCGACAAGCCGCTGCCCGTGCAGTACTTCTACTACCTGAACCAGCTGTTGCACGGTGACCTCGGGACCTCGTACACGCTCAACGAGCCGGTGTCCCAGCTCATCACCGAACGGCTGCCGAAGACGCTGCTGCTCACCGTCCTGTCGGCGATCGTCGGCCTGGCGCTGGCGATCCCGCTGGGCATGTGGCAGGCCATGCGGCGCAACAAGCCCGCGGACTACGTCATCACCACGCTGAGCTTCATCGCCTACTCCACGCCCGTGTACTTCCTCGGGCTGATCCTGGTGCTGGTGTTCAGCCAGACGCTGCCGTGGTTCCCCGCCCAGGCACCGCAGGGCGACACGCTCGCCCAGGTGATCTCCGAACCGCAGGCGCTGGTGCTGCCGGTGATCGCGGGCGGCGCCTCCATGATCGCGGTGTTCAGCCGCTACATGCGGGCGGCCACCCTGGAGAACCTCTCCGAGGACTACGTCAGGACGGCGCGGGCCGGCGGCTCCCGCTCCCGCGCCATCCTGTGGCGGCATGTGTTCCGCAACTCGCTGACCCCGGTGGTCGCCATGCTCGGGTACTACGTGCCGGTGCTGTTCGGCGGTGCGCTGGTGGTCGAGCAGCTCTTCAACTACCCCGGCATGGGGCTGCTCTTCTGGACCGCCGCGCAGTCCTCCGACTACCCGGTGCTCCTGGGCTGCGTGCTCGTCATCGCGGTCGCCACGGTGACCGGCACGCTCCTCGCCGACATCGTCCAGCGCGTCATCGACCCCCGAGTGAAGGCAGGCCGGGCATGAGTGCCGTCATCCAGCCGGGCCAGGTGCCCGGCACGGCCGCCGCCGTCACGGCGTCCGGCTCCCGCCTCGCCGTGCGGCGCTTCTGCCGCAACCGGCTCGCCGTCGTCGGGCTCGGCGTCGTGGCCTTCTTCGTCCTGTTCTGCTTCGCCGGTCCGCTGGTGTACTCCACCGACCAGACCCACACGATGCTCCAGCAGGTCAACCTCGCGCCCAGCGGCTCGCACTGGCTGGGCACCGACGCGGTCGGCCACGACGTACTGGGCCGGCTCATGTACGGCGGCAAGGTGTCGCTGATCGTCGGTCTCGCCGCAGGCGTCCTGGCCACCGTCATCGGCACCCTGTGGGGCGCCGTCGCCGGCTACGCGGGCGGCTGGGTGGACGCGGTCATGATGCGGATCGTGGACGCGGGGATCGCCATCCCGGCCCTCTTCATCCTGCTGGTGGTCTCGGCCATCACCACCCCGGACCTGACCGGCCTGATCGTCATCCTCGGCTTCGTGTCCTGGCTGGTGCCGTCCCGGCTGATCAGGGCGGAGACGCTGAGCCTGAAGAACCGCGACTACATACTGACGCTCCGGGCGATCGGCGGGACGCACAGCCGGGCGATCATCCGGCACATCCTGCCGAACTCGGTCTCGACCATCATCGTCGCGGCCACCTTCCAGATCGCCGACGCCATCCTGCTCGTCGCCTACGTCTCCTACCTGGGCCTGGGCGTCCAGCCGCCGGCCACCGACTGGGGCGGCATGCTCTCGGCCGGTCTCACCGCGGCCTACTCCGGCTACTGGTGGCTCATCATTCCGCCCGGCCTGGCCATCATCCTGGTGGTGTGGGCGTTCAACGCGATCGGGGACGGGCTCCGCGACGCATTCGACGTGAGGGGACGCGGATGACCGTCACCCAGGGTCCCGCCGCACCGCCGGCCGGGCCGATTCTCGAACTCGACGACCTCGGCGTCGTCTTCACCACCGAGACCGGTGAGGTGCCGGCCGTCCGGGGCGTCTCCCTGCACGTCCGGCCCGGCGAGACGCTCGCCCTCGTCGGCGAGTCGGGCTCGGGCAAGTCCACCATCGCGCTGGCCGCGATGGGCCTGCTGACCGGCAACGCCCGGGCCACCGGCAGCGCCGTCATCGCGGGCACCCAGGTCGTGGGCGCCCGCGAGAGCGAGCTCGTGGCCCTGCGCGGCCGGACGGTCTCCATGGTGTTCCAGGAACCGGCCACCGCGCTCGATCCGCTGACCCGGGTCGGCCGGCAGATCGCCGAGGTGATCCGCAACCACCGCGAGACGTCCGCCAAGGACGCCGCCGCCGAGGCCGTCGAGCTCCTCCGCAAGGTCGGCATTCCCGAACCGGAGAAGCGGGCCACGGCCTACCCCTTCCAGCTCTCCGGCGGGCAGCGCCAGCGCGTGGTCATCGCCATGGCCATCGCCAACAACCCCGCTCTGCTGATCGCCGACGAACCGACCACCGCGCTGGACGTCACGGTGCAGGCCGAGATCCTCGACCTGCTGCGCCGGCTCGCCGCAGAGACGGGCACCGGCGTCCTGCTGGTCACCCACAACATGGGCGTCGTCGCCGACTTCGCCGACCGGGTCGCCGTGATGTACCACGGCGAGATCGTGGAGTCCGGACCGGTCGAGGACGTGCTCCTGCGCCCCTCCCACGACTACACCCGCCGCCTGCTGGCCGCCGTGCCGAGACTGTCCGTGGCCGAGGCGGGCCAGGCGGTCGAGGCCGCCTTTGCCGCGGACCCGGACACCGAGCCGGTGGCGGAACTCCGCGACGTCTCCGTGGTCTTCGGCCGCGGCAAGAACGCCGTGCGGGCCCTGGACGGCGTCTCCCTCGCCGTGCACGCCGGCCAGACCCTGGCCCTGGTGGGCGAGTCGGGTTCCGGCAAGTCCACCGCTTCCCGGGTCGCACTCGGCCTGATCGCGCCGAGCTCCGGCACGGTCTCCCTGTTCGGCACCGACCTGGCGCGCACCCGCTCCCGGGCCCGCCGGGCCCTGCGGGCGGGCATCGGCGTGGTCCTCCAGGACCCGGTCGCCTCGCTGGACGCCCGGATGACGGTCGGCGAGTGCGTCGCCGAGCCGCTCAGGGTCCACCACCGGGGTCTGACCGCCAAGGACCGCAGGAGCAAGGTGGCCGCCATCCTCGACCGCGTCCGGCTGCCGCGCGAAGTCGCCGACCGGGCGCCCCGGGAGCTGTCCGGCGGTCAGCGCCAGCGGGTGAGCCTGGCCCGTGCGCTGGTCCTGGAGCCCCGGCTGCTGGTCGCCGACGAACCCACCAGCGCCCTGGACGTGAGCGTGCAGCAGGCGGTGCTCGAAGTGATCTCCGAGCTCCAGGACGAGCTGGGCTTCGCCTGCCTGTTCGTCTCCCACGACCTGGCCGTGGTCCAGCACTTCGCGCAGCGCGTCGTGGTGCTGCGGGGCGGCCGCATCCAGGAGCAGGGCCCCACCGGGAAGACCCTCCTGTACCCGGAGACCGACTACACACGCGGCCTGCTGGCCGCCGTACCGGTGCCGGACCCGGTGATCCAGCGCGGTCGCAGGGCCGAGCGCCTGGCCGCCCTCACGGCCGGCCGGACGGAGGTCCAGGCATGAACCCGTACGACCGCAGGCTCTTCGCGGGCGTGGACATCGGCGGCACCACCACGCAGGTGGTCCTGTGCGACGACGACCTGACCGTCCTGGACCGCGCCGGGACGGCGACCCCGGCGGCTCAGGGCGGCCCGGCCATGATCCGCGCGGCCCTGGACACGCTGGCCCCGCTGCTGGAGCGCACCCCCGGCCGGCTCGTCGGCTGCGGGGTCGGCGCCGCCGGCGTCGTGGACTCCGCCACCGGTCGCATCCTGGTGGCCAGCGACTCCTTCACCGGCTGGGCCGGATTCGGGGTGACGGACGCCGTCCAGGACGCGCTGGGAGTCCCGGCCTTCCTGGACAACGACGTCAACGCCTTCCTCTACGGGGAGACCTCGGGCGGCGCGGTCCGGGGCGAGCCGGACGTACTCGGGATCACCCTCGGCACCGGTGTCGGCGGCGCGCTGTGGAGCGGTGGCGAACTGTTCACCGGCCCGCACGGCGCGGCCGGCGAGATCGGGCACATCCCCGGCTTCGGCGACCTGCTCTGCTCGTGCGGCGGGCGGGGCCATCTGGAGACCCTGGCCTCCGGCCGCTCCATCGGCGCCCGCTACGCGGAGCGCACCGGCCGCCGGCTGACCGCCCGTGAGGTCGCGGAGGCGGCGGGCCGCGGTGACGAGGACGCCCTCGCGGTGTACCGGGCCGCCGGTGCCGGCATCGCACGGGCGATCGTGATGACGGCGGGCGTCGTCGACATCACGACGGTGGTCGTGGGCGGCGGGGTCAGCCACGCCTGGCCGCTGCTGAACCCGGTCGTTCTCGCGGCGCTGGCCGACGAACCGCCGGTCAGCGGTCACCCCGTCCGGCTGGTCAGGTCCGGCCTGGGCGCCGACGCCGTACCGGTCGGCGCCGCGGCCCGGGCCCGGCGGGAACTCGTGGCGAGCTGCCCCGTCTGACACCCCACCGCGCCGGGCGGCCCGGACACAGGGGAGGACCCCCGTCCCGCCCGGACGGGGGTCCTCCCGGTCTGTGGGGGTGAGGTCAGGAACCGACGCTCACCGTGAACCGCCTCGGGTTGCCGTCGTTCGCGGCGCCCGAGACGTCCGGCTGCCCGTCCGGGCGTACGTCGTCGTACGGGAAGGCGTAGCCGATCGGGCTGTTGGCGTGGACGATCCGGGACCAGTGGTTGGTCACCGCGCCCTGGTAGTAGTCGGCCACCGAGGTGCCGTTGGGCTGGTCGGGGTGGCTGAGCATGATCGAGCGGTTGAAGCCGGCCGCGAGCCGGGCCAGCAGGGCCTTCTTGTCGTCGTTGTCCGCCGGGTTGTTGGTGAACGGCCCGTGGTTGCAGGTGAAGATGTCCTTGGAGACCGGCTTGGTGAACGTGTGCCCGCCCTCGAACACCAGGGTGTCGCCGCTGACCCGGCCGGTGCGCACTCCGCGTCCGCCCTGGAGGTCGATGCGCAGGTCCGTCGAGCGGTACTTCTCCCAGACCTGGTCGATCTGCGCCGTGAACAGGTCGCGGAACGGCATCTGGTCGGGCCGGTCGAAGTAGGGCGCCATCAGGTTCTGCGGCGAGATGACCCGCAGCACGCTGCCGTTCGCGCCACGGGTCACCAGCTTGTCCCAGGGTTGGCCGTCGGCCGCCGCCTGGGCGATGAGGCCGTCGGCGATCCGCTGCACGGCGCCGTCGGGGAGCGGGGCGACGGTGTGCGTGGAGTCGCCCTCCAGGGTCAGGCCGATCGGCAGCGCCGTCACCAGGTCGACGTAGCTGATGTTGGCGTACAGCTGCTGCGGGTTGAACGTGAACTCGCAGAACGACCAGGTGCGCCCGTAGTTCGGGTCCGCGGCGGTGGCGAAGGCCGGCTCGACGAGGGCGGGGCCCGGGTTGACGTAGAAGTCCAGGGTGTCGTCGCGCACGAAGTAGACCCGGGCGCCGTACATCTGAGGCAGCGTCAGGACGACGGGCGCTCCGCCCGCCCCGTTCAGCGGGATGGCGCAGTCGACCGGCAGCGGGGTCTGCGGGGCGGCGGGGGAGTCGGGGCTGTAGACGCTGCCGTCGGCGCGCAGCAGGACCCAGCGGCCGGTGCCCTGTTCGTGGCCGGTGACATAGGCGTTGACGCGGCCGGGCAGCGAGCGGTTCTCCAGGGCCAGTTCGCAGGTGGCGGCGGCCGCCGAGGCGGTGGGGCTCAGGGCGCTGCCCCAGAGGGGGTAGGTCAGTGCGGTGGCGGTGGCGGCGGCCCCGCCCGTGAGGAACTTCCGGCGCGAAATCATGAGGCGACTCCGGGGGTGCGTGGGGGGCGCGGACGGGGGACCGTGCGAGGGGGGTGGAGCGGGGGCGTCCGCGGTGCGCACCACTTTCGCGACGCGTGGCGCGGGCGTCAAGACTTGTGACTGAGAGCGCTCTCAAAAAGAAGAACTCTTCACAACTCGACACTGGTGGGCGGCAGTTGCCCGTCCGCTCCTCGATGTTTCCGTCACCCGCGATCAGGAGCTGAACACGGCGTCCGGGATGTCCCGGCTCCGCCCCACTTGGACTTACGGGGGGCGGTTGTTGGACTGGAGAGGCCCTCGGGGCCGTACGTCGTTGACGGTGCGCCGAGCCGACGACTACGCAGTGCACATGTCACCAAGATGTACGCCGGTGGGCGTCGCAGCCGCCGCCTCAGCAGCCGTCCTGGCCCTGGTGGGAACCGCCCTCCCCGCCGTGGCCGCCGCCCCCTCGCCCGCTGCCACCGGTGCCGCCGTGCCCGCGGGCGGCCCCGTCCTCCTCTCCGCGGACCTCGCGGTCGCCGTGGCCGCCGACTTCCCCCGCGTCCTCACGTACACCGACCGCGCCTCCGGCGAGCAGCTGGCCGGCAGCACCCGGCCGGTCACCGCCGTCACCCTGAACGGCACCGCGCACCCCGTGGAGCTCAAGGGCGCCCCGGAGATCACCGGCTCGGCCGCCCGCTACACCCTGGCCTTCACCGACCTGCCCGGCGTCGAGATCGACGCCACGCTCTCGGTGTCGGGCCGCGTCACCACCTTCAGGGTGACCGCGGTCCGCGACACCGCCGCCTTCCGGGTGGGCACGATCGACATACCCGGCCACGACCTGGTCTCCGTCGCGAGCACCGACGCCGGAGCCGCGACCGCCTTCACGAAGCTCGACCCCGACTCGACGAGGACCGCCGACGTCTTCGGGGCGGTCACCGCGGACACCCCGGCCCAGTCCGCGCCCGTCGGCGCCACGTACGCCCTCGTCAACACCGGTGCCCTGGCCGCCGCCGTCGAGTCCAACTCCTCGTACGACAAGCCCTCCGGCGCCACCGGCGGCGACGACGCCCGCTTCTGGCACCAGGCCCGCAAGGAAGCCGACGGCTCCACCCGGGTCGGCGTCCGGTCCGGCCAGTGGACCTACCGCGGCGACGGCGCTCCGAAGCCCGAGAGCGGCGACGGCCTGCCCTGGGCGAAGGTCGTCGTGACGCCCGACGCCAACGGCGACCGCACCGTCGACTGGCAGGACGGCGCCGTCGCGTTCCGCTCGATCGGCGTGGTGGCGCCGGGCAGCGAGGACACCGCGGACCGGGTGATCACCCACATCCCGTTCAACTTCGCCAGCCAGGCCACCCACCCCTTCCTGCGCACGCTCGACGACGTCAAGCGGATCTCCCTGGCCACGGACGGCCTCGGGCAGCTCGCGCTGCTCAAGGGGTACGCCTCCGAGGGCCACGACTCCGCCCACCCCGACTACGGCGGCGACTACAACGAGCGCGCCGGCGGGCTGAAGGACCTCAACGCCCTCCTGGAGGACGGCAGGAAGTGGGGCGCCACCTTCGGCGTCCACGTCAACGCCACGGAGGCGTACCCGGAGGCGAAGGCCTTCGACGAGAACCTCGTCGACAAGTCGAAGCCCGGCTGGAACTGGCTGGGCCAGAGCTACTACATCGACCAGCGCCGCGACATCAACAGCGGTGACCTGGCCAAGCGCTTCCAGCAGCTGCGGGACGAGACGGACAGCAACCTCAGCATGCTGTACATCGACGTCTACTACACGCACGGCTGGATCGCGGACAAGACGGTCCAGACCCTCCAGAAGCAGGGCTGGAACATCTCCAGCGAGTGGGCGGACAAGTTCGAGCGGGCCTCGCTCTGGTCGCACTGGGCCAACGACCTCGACTACGGCGGCGCCACCAACAAGGGCCTCAACTCGAAGATCATCCGGTTCATCCGCAACGGCGAGAAGGACGTCTGGAACAACGACCCGGTGCTCGGCCGGAGCGCCATCGACGAGTTCGAGGGCTGGACCGGCGAGACCGACTGGAACGCCTTCTACGCCAACATCTGGCAGCGGAACCTGCCCGCCAAGTACCTCCAGCAGCAGAAGATCACCCGCTGGGACGGCAACGACATCACCTTCACCGGCGGGATCACCGGAACCGTCGAGGACGGCAGGCGGACGTTCTACGACCACGGCCGCAAGGTCCTCAGCGGCACCGACTACCTGCTCCCGTGGGACGGCGGCAAGAAGCTGTACCACTACAGCCAGGAGGGCGGTACGAGCAGCTGGGCGGTGCCCTCGAACAGCACGTACACCGTCTACGAGCTCACCGACAACGGCCGCGTGAAGACCGGCACCGTCCGGCCCGTCGACGGGAGGATCACGCTGAAGGCCGAGGCCGGGCAGCCGTACGTCCTCTACCCGCACCGGGCCCCGAAGGCGGCCGACCCGAAGTGGGGCGAGGACACCCTCGTCGCCGACCCCGGCTTCAACGACGCCCGGCTCGGCGACTGGTCGAGGACCGGCGCCGCCGTCCGTGACACCGACGACCGGGGCCGCAACAGCGCGAAGCTCTCCGGCACCGGCACCGCGGCCCTCTCCCAGCGCATCGGCGGCCTCAGGCCCGGCGCCCGCTACACCGCGTCCGCGCTCATCGAGGTCGAGCCCGGGAAGTCCCGGCACACCACGCTCTCGGCCGGCGGGAAGTCCGTCGCCGTGGACCGCTCCACCGCCAAGGACCATGTCGCCGCGTCCGACTGGCACGGCACCTACTTCCAGCGAGCCAAGGTCAACTTCACCGCCCCGGCCGACGGCCGCACCACCCTGCGCATCGAGGCCGCCGACGGCAGCACGGCCACCGTCCGCGCCGACGACGTACGCCTGGTCGCCAACGCCCCCGCCACCCGGAAGAACACCGTGGTCCACGAGGACTTCGAGGACGTCGACCAGGGCTGGGGCCCCTTCCTCAAGGGCGACGCGGGCGGCTCCACCGACCCCCGCACCGTCATCTCCCGGCTGCACGCCCCGTACACCCAGGCCGGCTGGAACGGGAAGCTCGTCGACGACGTGATCGGCGGCGAGGAATCCCTCAAGGCCCACGAGGAGAACACCGGACTCGTCTACCGCACGGCCCCCTGGACCGTCCCGATGACCGCGGGCCACAGCTACCGGGTCGAGTACGACTACCAGTCCAGCCACGCCGGGGCCTACGAGTGGGTGGACGGCTACGACCGGATCACCGCCGAGGGCAGGCCCGCCTCCGTCGAGACCCGGGCCACCGCCATCGGCGCCCGGCGCACCACCGGCCACTTCACCGAGACCGTCACGGCGGGCTGCGGCGACACCTGGACCGGGCTGCGCAAGCGCGGCGACGCCCCGGACGGCGCCGACTTCGTGCTCGACGCCTTCACCGTGACCGACCTCGGCGAGGCGCCCGCGGGCGAGCGGGCCGCCTGCTCCACGCTCAGCCTCGCCCCGGCCGCCGAGACCCTGGAGCCGGGCACCGCCAACACCGTGAAGGCGAGCTTCACCAACTACGAGTCCACCGCCGCCACCGGCGTCACGGTGGACCTGGCCCTCCCCGAGGGCTGGAAGTCCGAGCCCGCCGGCGCCGTCACCTTCGACTCCGTCGCGCCCGGCGCGAAGGCCACCGCGAGCTGGCAGGTCACCCCGCCGGTGGACGCCGAGTACCGCACGTACGCCCTCACCTCCGAGGCCACGTACACGACCGGCGACGGGCAGCGGAAGATCGGTGCGCAGACCTCCGTACGCACCCTGCCGCCGCCGCCCACCACGGACAGCTGGGCCAGTGACCTCGACTGGACGGCCACCACCAACGGCTGGGGACCGGTCGAGCGCGACCTGTCCAACGGCGAGACCGGCACCGGCGACGGCACCGCCCTCACCATCGGCGGCACGGTCCACGAGAAGGGCCTCGGCAGCCACGCCCCGGCCACCATCCGCTACTACGTCGGCGGACGGTGCACCTCCTTCACCGCCGAGGTCGGCGTGGACGACGTCCAGAAGAGCGCCGGCAGCGTGCAGTTCTCCGTGAAGGCGGACGGCACCGAGAAGGTGAAGTCGCCGGTGCTCAGGGCCTTTGACACCGCCTGGTCGCTGACGGCCGACGTCACCGGCGCCGCGTACGTCGAGCTGATCGCCGGTGACGGCGGGGACGGCAACGGAAACGACCACGCCGACTGGGGGAGCGCCCGCTTCCACTGCGGAGGCTGAGTCCCCGCGGCGGGAGGGGGCCGGGTCCCCCTCCCTCGCGGGCTCACCGGCGTGTGCGGCAGACCACAGTGAACCGTTTGTGGAGCCTCCACAACCGATGCCGGGTACCGGCTGGTACTTCGCCTGCACGGCCCGGGGCTTCTGTCAGGCTCCACCAGTAATCCGGTCAGGAGACTGTACGGAGTCAACGGCAGGATTTTCTTGGCGGGGTTCGTAGGGTCAGTACATGACCGTTGTGGACGAAACCCAGGGCGAGCCGAGCGACACCCGTGGCCGTGTGGCCGAACTGCTGGCGCTGCGTGAGCAGGCCCGGCGCGGACCGAGTGACCGGGCGACCGAGGCGCAGCACGCCAAGGGCAAGCTGACGGCGCGTGAGCGCATCGAGCTGCTGCTGGACCCGGGTTCGTTCCACGAGGTCGAGCAGTTGCGGCGGCACCGGGCGACGGGTTTCGGCCTGGAGGCGAAGAAGCCGTACACCGACGGTGTGATCACCGGGTGGGGGACGGTGGAGGGCCGGACGGTCTTCGTGTACGCGCACGACTTCCGGATCTTCGGCGGGGCGCTGGGCGAGGCGCACGCGACGAAGATCCACAAGATCATGGACATGGCCATCTCGGCCGGCGCGCCGCTGGTGTCGCTGAACGACGGCGCGGGCGCCCGTATCCAGGAGGGCGTCTCCGCGCTCGCCGGGTACGGCGGGATCTTCCAGCGCAACACCCGCGCCTCGGGGGTCATCCCGCAGATCAGCGTGATGCTCGGTCCGTGCGCGGGCGGCGCCGCCTACAGCCCGGCCCTGACGGACTTCGTGTTCATGGTCCGTGAGACCTCGCAGATGTTCATCACCGGTCCGGACGTGGTGAAGGCGGTGACGGGCGAGGAGATCACGCAGAACGGCCTCGGCGGCGCCGACGTGCACGCCGAGACCTCGGGCGTCGCGCACTTCGCGTACGACGACGAGGAGACCTGCATCGCCGAGGTCCGCTACCTCATCGGGATGCTGCCCTCCAACAACCGGGAGAACCCGCCCACCACGGCGAGCGACGACCCGGCAGACCGGCGCGGCGAGGCCCTGCTGGACCTGGTGCCCGCCGACGGCAACCGCCCGTACGACATGCACAAGGTGATCGAGGAGCTCGTCGACGACGGCGACTACCTGGAGGTCCACGAGCGCTGGGCCCGCAACATCATCTGCGCGCTGGCCCGCATGGACGGCCAGGTCGTCGGCATCGTGGCCAACCAGCCGCAGGCCCTGGCCGGTGTGCTGGACATCGAGGCGTCCGAGAAGGCCGCCCGCTTCGTCCAGATGTGCGACGCCTTCAACATCCCGATCATCACTCTTCTGGACGTGCCCGGCTTCCTGCCCGGGGTGGATCAGGAGCACGGTGGGATCATCCGGCACGGCGCGAAGCTGCTCTACGCGTACTGCAACGCGACGGTGCCGCGGATCTCCCTGATCCTGCGCAAGGCGTACGGCGGCGCCTACATCGTCATGGACAGCCAGTCCATCGGTGCGGACCTCACCTACGCCTGGCCCACCAACGAGATCGCCGTGATGGGCGCGGAGGGCGCCGCCAACGTCATCTTCCGCAGGCAGATCGCGGAGGCCGAGGACCCCGAGGCCATGCGCACCCGCATGGTCAAGGAGTACAGGACCGAGCTGATGCACCCCTACTACGCCGCCGAGCGCGGCCTGGTCGACGACGTCATCGACCCGGCCGAGACGCGCGAGGTCCTGATCGCCTCCCTCGCCATGCTCCGCTCCAAGCACGCCGACCTGCCGGCCCGCAAGCACGGCAACCCCCCGCAGTAGTCCGACGCCCCGCAGCGACCCTGCGAGCCCCGCGAAGAACTGCCGAGAAGACGGAGACACACCCATGAGCACTGCCACCGCCGAGTCCGTGCTGCGCGTCGAGAAGGGTCTCGCCGACCCCGAGGAGCTGGCCGCCATCACCGCGGTCCTGCTCGCCCGCGCCGCCGCCCAGCCCGCCGCCGCCCCCCTTCGGGGCCGCGACACGGCGGGCTGGCGCCGCCTGGAGCGCACCCCCGGCTTCCGGGCGCCCCACAGCTGGCAGGGCTGAGAACCTCCGCCCGGACGGTCAGGGCGCGGCGGTGAGCACCCGCTCGGCGTCCCCGGTGGCGGTCCCCCGTCCAGGACGATCATGAGCTGGGCCGGCCCGATGAAGAGCAGCGCGCCCCAGCGGCCTGCGCCACCGGCTGGTGGCGGCGCCACGCCGACCGCACGGTCGAGCTGGTCCAGATCAACGGCGGCCCGGCGCTCCTCGTCCGCGTCGACGGCGAGATCGACGGGGTGGTGGCGGTACGGGTCGAGAAGGGCCTCATCGCCGGTGCCTACCACGTACGCAACCCCGAGAAGCTGTCCCGCCTGGAACGGGCGACCGCCATGAGCCGTTAGGGCACACGCGAAGGCCCCGCACCCCTCGAGGGGTGCGGGGCCTTCGTCGTCACGCCGTTCCTTACCGCAGGCGGGCCATCAGCGCGTGCTCGACGAGCGTGATCAGCGCGCTCTTCGCGTCCGCGCGGTGCCGCGCGTCCGTCGTCAGGATCGGGGTGTCGGGGCCGATCTGGAGCGCTTCGCGGACCTCGTCGGGGGTGTAGGGCTGGTGCCCGTCGAAGCCGTTGAGGGCGATGACGAAGGGGAGCCCGCTGTTCTCGAAGTAGTCGACGGCCGGGAAGCAGTCGGCGAGACGGCGGGTGTCGACCAGGACGACGGCGCCGATGGCGCCGCGCACGAGGTCGTCCCACATGAACCAGAAGCGGTCCTGGCCCGGCGTACCGAAGAGGTACAGGATCAGGTCCTGGTCGAGCGTGATGCGGCCGAAGTCCATCGCCACCGTGGTGGTGGTCTTGTCCCCGGTGTGCGTCAGGTCGTCGATGCCCGCCGAGGCGGACGTCATCACGGCTTCGGTGCGCAGCGGATTGATCTCCGAGACGGCACCGACAAACGTGGTCTTACCCACGCCGAAGCCCCCTGCCACCACGATCTTCGCCGAGGTAGTGGAGCGGGCCGCTCCGCCGCTAGAGCTTGCGAAGTCCACTGAGCACCCTTTCGAGCAGTGTCACATCTGGCTGGCCGCCGGCGGACTCGTCGCCGCCGGGCTGGTGGATAGCGACGAGTCCGGCCTCTGCCAGGTCGGCTACGAGGATCCGGGCCACGCCGAGGGGGATCGAGAGGAGGGCCGAGATCTCGGCCACCGACTTGATCTCGAAGCACAGCCGGCAGATCCGCTGGTGCTCGGGCAACTGCCCTTGCAGCCGGGACGGATCAGCCGTGGTACTGACCAACGCCTCAATGGCGAGTTGGTAGCGCGGTCGGGTCCGGCCACCTGTCATGGCGTACGGACGGACCAGCGGATTGTGCGCGGCCGGAGCCGCCGGTTCGGGAGCCCGCCGCGGCTGCACCGGCTGGATGCGGGGCTGCTGCTGCGGCGCGTCGAAGCGGTGGGGGCGCCGGGGGTGCTGGGGCTGCTGGGGCTGGTAAGGCTCCTGCTGCGGCCAGCCGGGGCCCGCCTGGCCGTACTGCGGCTGCCCGTACGGCTGATAGGGCTGTGGAGGCTGCTGAGCGCCCTGCCCGCCGGGGGTGGAGGGGAAGTCGAAACGTTCGTCCCCGTGCCCACCCGGCACATGCCGGCCACCGTCGTACTGGTGCCCGTCCGGGGGTGTACCCACGATTCCTCCTCCGCCTGCCGGTCCCGATCCCAGTGGGACCGCGCCACCGCACCCTATGGGGCGGTGACGCGAAACGCACTGTCTGGTTACTGGATAAGACTAGTTAAGAAGACTTCCCTGGAGCTCGGCACGGAGGTCCGGCGTCAGCACGCTGCCCGCGCGGTCCACCAGAAGGGCCATTTCGTACCCCACCAGACCGATGTCGGCGTCCGGATGTGCGAGAACGGCCAAGGAGGACCCGTCGGATACGGACATGATGAAGAGGAATCCACGCTCCATCTCCACAACCGTCTGATTCACCGCGCCGCCCTCGAAGATCCGCGAGGCACCGGCCGTCAGCGAGGTCAGACCGGAGGCGACCGCCGCCAACTGGTCGGCGCGGTCCCGCGGAAATCCCTCGGACATCGCCAGCAGGAGTCCGTCGGCGGAGACCACCACCGTGTGCGACACCCCGGGGGTGTTGTCCACGAAGTTGGTGATCAACCAGTTCAGATTCTGCGCCGCCTGGCTCATCGGGCTCACACTAACGCTCCTGGTTGTAGGTATTACTTGTGTCCGAACCCGCGTTGCGTCCCCTGAGGACACCGCGCCGCAGGTTGCTCAGCCTGCCACGCACGTCCTCCGGGGCGCGGGAGACCTGGGGGCCGCCCTGCTGGGTCTGTTCGGCGGTGCCCTCGACCAGGTTGGCCTTGGGCACGCGCCGGGGAAGACCGGAGGGGGTTATCCCGCCCGCCTTCGGCTCCCGGAGCTTCTCGGCCCGCTCCCAGCGCTCGTCGTTGGCCGAGCGCCGGTCGTCGGAGCCGTCGCCTCCGGCAGGGGCCTGCTGCGCCGTTGACGGCCGCTGCGGCAGTTCGTGCTGCTGCGGACGCTCCTGCACGGCACCGGGCCGGCTGTTCCCGCGGCCCGTGGGCTGCCAGTGCTGCTGGCCGCCCCGGCGCGGCAGACCGGCTTCGGTCAGTTCGTGGCCGGCGTTCGGGACGGGGCCCGAACGCTCGAAGCCTACGCGCTCCTGCGGCTCGGCGGGAGCGCTCGCCGCAGATTCCGGTTCCGCCTGCGCGACCGGCTCGAATCCACCCTGGTACGCGCTCTGATCTGCCCACTCATCCTGCTGGGGCTGGACGGCGTACTGCTCGCCGTAGCCCTGCTGGGGTGCCTCGGGGGCTGCGTACGAGGCCTCCGGATAGCCGCCCTGGGCCCCGTCGTAGCCGGTGGCGCCGGCGTACGGGTCGTAGCCGCCCTCGTACGGGCTCGCGGCGTAGGCGTCCTGGCCGTTCCCGGCGTAGGCGGCCTCACCGTTGCCGGCATAGGCGTCCTGGCCGTACCCGCCCTCCGGGTAAGCCTGTTCGGGCTGTCCCTGCCGCTGCTCCGGCTCCGGCTGCTGCGGGAACTGCTGGCGCTCGCCGGCGGCCTGGGCCCCCAGCGCCGCGCGGCGCTCCTCGCGCATCAGCGAGCGGCCCACCGGGTCGAGCTGGACGGCGTCCGCGGACGCCTCCTCGTAACGCGAGTCGTCGAAGCCGAGTTCGGCCGCCGTGCGCAGCTGCGGCTGGTGCGGCAGGGCGTCGAACGCCTGCTGCTGCGGGATGATCGAGGAGACGGTGAAGTCGTCCTGCGCCGGGGCCTCGCCGCCGCCACCGTGGGTGATCGCGTCCGGCAGCATGACCAGCGAGGTCGTGCCGGCCTGCTCCCCCGAGGGGCGCAGCTGGACCCGGATGCCGTGCCGGTCGGCGAGCCGGCCGACCACGAACAGGCCCATGCGCTGCGAGACCGCGGCGTCCACCGTCGGCGGGTTGGCCAGCTTGTGGTTGATGTCGGCGAAGTCCTCGGCGGTGAGGCCGATGCCCTTGTCGTGGATCTCGATCATCACGCGGCTGTCGGGCAGCCGGGTCGCGGTGACCCGCACCTTGGTCTGCGGCGAGGAGAACATCGTGGCGTTCTCCAGCAGCTCGGCCAGCAGGTGCACGAGGTCGGTGACGGACTGGCCGTGGATCTCGGTCTCCGGGATGCCGGAGAGCTCGATGCGCTCGTAGGACTCCACCTCGGAGGAGGCGGCGCGCAGCACGTCCACCAGCGGCACCGGCTGGTTCCAGCGGCGGCCGGGCTCCTCGCCGGCGAGGACGAGGAGGTTCTCGCCGTTGCGCCGCATGCGGGTGGCCAGGTGGTCCAGCCGGAACAGGTTCTCCAGCTGGTCGGGGTCGGCCTCGTTGTTCTCCAGGTCGGTGATGAGGGTCAGCTGGCCCTCGATGAGTGACTGGTTGCGGCGTGAGAGGTTGGTGAAGATCGCGTTGACGTTGCCCCGGAGCATGGCCTGCTCGGCCGCGAGCCGGACCGCCTCCTGGTGCACCTGGTCGAAGGCGCGGGCGACCTCGCCGATCTCGTCCCGGGAGGTGATCGGGATCGGCTGGACGCGGGTGTCGATGCGGCCCGGGTCGGTGCGCGAGAGCTGGTCGACCAGCGAGGGCAGCCGCTGCTCGGCGATGGAGAAGGCGGCGGTACGCAGCCGGCGCATCGAGCGGCTCATCTGGCGGGCCACCAGACCGGCCAGGAGGAAGGCGGCCAGGAGGGCGATGACCACGATCGCCGCGTTGACGAGGGCGTCGGTGCGGGCGTCGGACGAGATCTCCGCGGCCTCGGTCACGGCCTTGTCGACGAGCTCGTCCTCGACCGTGGTGTAGCCGTCGAACTTGGCGGTGGCGGCGGCCATCCAGGAGTCGGGCGTGATGCCCTTCGCCTTCAGCTGCTCGGGGGACCGGCCGAGGCCGATCTCCTGGGCCATGCCGTCGTAGACCGAGCCGTCGATGGTGGGCGGGGCCACGAACGGCACCCCGGCCGCGTCGGCCTTCGCCTTGGCGGCCTTGAGCTCGGCGGCGCCCGCGGCGGCCTTGGCGCCCATGACCTTCTTCAGCCGGGCCGCGTCGGCCTCCGTGCCGCCGGAGGTGAACTCACCGAGGGCGATCTGCTCCAGGTAGTTGTACGAGCCGAAGGCCTTGACCTGGTCGCTGAACTTGCCGTCCTCCTTGCTGGGACGGACCAGGAGGTGCGTGCCGATGGAGCGCTGAAGCGATTCTGCGGCCTTGGCCAGCTCGATCGCGTAGACGGTACGGCCGTAGCTGGTGATGTTGCCGGTGCCGAGACCCAGCTCGTTGCAGAACTCCATGAGGGAGTGCTGGACCTGGACGTAGCCCTCTTCGGTCTTCACCGGGTCCATGGCGGCGGTGTAGGCCACCTTGCGCAGCTGCGGGAGCTTGGGCTCCTCCAGCTTGAACAGCTTGAGGCGGCGCTGGAGGCCCTCCGTGGCCGGCATGTCCCTGACGGCCTCGGCGAACTTCTCCGCGGCGGCGTCGGTGGTGGCGCGGGTCCGCGTGACGACCTCGTCGTCCCGCTTGTTCGACAGCAGCGGCCGGGCGGTGAGGTCGCGCTCGTTGAGCAGGGCCTGCCCGTACTCGGCGGCCGCGCGCACGATCAGCGCGGTCTTCTCCGCGTCCTGGGCCTCCTGCCAGGTGTCGATCGAGCCCTTCACCTGGAAGCCGCCCATGACCAGGCCGACCAGTGCCGGGATCAGGAGGATCGCGTTCAGCCGGGTCGGCACCCGCCAGTTGCGCGGGGACAGCCGGCTGGTGCTGCCACCGGCCGGTGCCCCTTCGGACACGTCGGCGGACGGCGCCGCGGCTCGCGACGGCGGGGTGAAGTTGCCCCGCTCCGCCTGCGCCGTGGAGCCCTTGTTGTTACGCCTCACTCGACCAACAACCTCTCGGCGTCGGCACCTACGCTGTGCCGGGTTTTGTTCAGGGCCGTACTTACTCGGGAGTCGGTCGCATTGCAGCACGGCCGGCGGTCGCGTTCCAAACAGTCGGAATGAGGGATTCCGAGTGGCTCATGCCTCAGATAAATCGGGCATAAAGAGCGAGCCCCGCCAAAAGGCGAGGCTCGTGTGAGCGCAGTGACACCACTTGTGCGCATCCGGTATCTGTCGCGGGGCAATTCTCTTTCGAAACGTTATGAAGGTGGGGGCGGATCGTGTCAAAGGACACAGTCCGCCCCCGGTGGCTACGGTAACTGCCGTACGGTACTTCCGACTTGCCGCTACTTGAGCCGGGCCATCAGCGCGTGCTCGACGAGCGTGATCAGGCCGCTCTTCGCGTCCGCGCGGTGCCGTGCGTCCGTGGTGATGATCGGGGTGTCGGGGCCGATCTGGAGCGCTTCGCGGACCTCGTCGGGGGTGTAGGGCTGGTGCCCGTCGAAGCCGTTGAGGGCGATGACGAAGGGGAGCCCGCTGTTCTCGAAGTAGTCGACGGCCGGGAAGCAGTCGGCGAGACGGCGGGTGTCGACCAGGACGACGGCGCCGATGGCGCCGCGCACGAGGTCGTCCCACATGAACCAGAAGCGGTCCTGGCCCGGCGTACCGAAGAGGTACAGGATCAGGTCCTGGTCGAGCGTGATGCGGCCGAAGTCCATCGCCACCGTGGTGGTGGTCTTGCCGCCGGTGTGTGTGAGGTCGTCGATGCCCGCCGAGGCGGACGTCATCACGGCTTCGGTGCGCAGCGGATTGATCTCCGAGACGGCACCGACGAACGTGGTCTTGCCCACGCCGAACCCACCGGCCACGACGATCTTCGCCGAGGTGGTGGCCCGGGTCGCCGCACCGCCGTTAGAGCTTGCGAAGTCCACTGAGCACCCTTTCGAGCAGTGTCACATCCGGCGCGCCGCCGGCCTCTCCATTGCCCGGCTGGTGGATGGCCACCATGCCGGCTTCCGCCAGATCGGCTACGAGAATCCGCGCCACACCGAGGGGCATCGACAGCAGGGCCGAGACCTCGGCCACCGATTTGACCTCGCGGCACAGATGGCAGATCCGCTGATGCTCGGGGAGCAGGGTCCCCAGATGCGCGGGATCGGCCGTGGTGCTGACCAGTGCTTCTATCGCCAGCTGGTAGCGGGGCCTGGTGCGTCCGCCGGTCATGGCGTACGGACGGACCAGCGGCTGGTCACCCTCACCTTCGTACGACGCGTGGCTGGACGCGCCGTACGGATCGGGTGAGGCGGGTGGCGGGGTCATGAGTCCTCCGGGCGTGACAGCAGGGTGTCGGCTTGCCGTCTGAAGGGGCCGGTGGGGGGCTGTAAGCGGCCGGACGGGCGAGGGTTGAGTGCGGTTCCTGGGTTGATCGTCTGTGTCACTGGTTCAGGCCGCCTAGTGGAGCAGGCTGCCCTGCAGCTCCGCACGGAGGTCCGGGGTCAGGACGGTGCCCGCCCGGTCCACCAACAGGGCCATTTCGTAGCCGACCAGACCGATGTCGGCGTCCGGGTGGGCCAGTACGGCCAGCGAGGAGCCGTCCGAGATGGACATGAGGAACAGGAAGCCCCGCTCCATCTCCACCACGGTCTGGCTGACGGCACCGCCCTCGAAGATCCGGGAGGCACCTGCCGTCAGCGAGGTCAGTCCGGACGCGACGGCCGCCAGCTGGTCGGCGCGGTCGCGCGGGAAACCTTCGGACATCGCCAGCAGCAGGCCGTCCGCCGAGACCACCACCGTGTGCGACACCCCTGGGGTGTTGTCCACGAAATTGGTGATCAACCAGTTCAGATTCTGTGCGGCCTGACTCATCGGGCTCAACTAACGCTCCTGCTGGTGAGTGGGGCCGAGGGGGAAACTGCCGGTCTGACCGCTGCCCGCCTGGCGTCCCTGCTGGATGCCCCGGCGGAGGTTGGTCAGACGCCCGCGCACATCGTCGGGCGCTCGCGAGACCTGCGGCCCGGACTGGTGGTTCTGCTGCTGGGCGGCACCCGGCACCAGGTTGGCGCGCGGGACCCGGCGAGGCAGACCGGAGGTGGTGATTCCACCCGCTGCGGGCTTCTTCACCCGCTCCGCCTGCCGGACGATCTCGTCGTTCGGCGAGGCGCGCCAGGCGCTCGTCGCACCGGTGTCGCCGAGGCCCCGCTGCGGCGCGGGAGCCGCGGGCTTCTGCCCGTTCTGCTGCGGGAAGCCCGGCGTCGGCGCGGCGGGAGGCTGCTGCGGGGCACCCTGCTGCGGACCGCGGAACCAGTTGGTCTCCAGCGTGTCGTACAGCGGGGTACGGCCGTCGCCGGGCCCGGAGGCCGGTGGCAGCGCCTCGGGCTGCGACTGCTGCGGCAGGGCCGGACGGTACGGGGCCTCGGGGGCCGGGGCCGCCAGGGGCGGACGCGGCGCGCCGAAGTCCTGGCTGTCGCGCTGCGAGGGCGCCGGCTGCTGCGGGGCGCCGAAGTCCGGCCGGGCGAACTGCGAGGTGCTCGCCACGTCCGGGTTCTGCGGTCCGTTGCCGTACGAGGTGTCGTGCTGCGGCCCGTTGCCGTACGGGCCGGAGTCACGCGGTCCGTTCTGCGGTCCGTTCTGCGCGCCGGGCGCGGGGGCCGAGAAGTCCGGGCGGGGGAACTCCGCCGTGGAGCCCGGGCCCTGGCGGTCGTCCGCCGGAAGGAGCGGGGCCTGCGGCTGCTGGAAGCGGCCCGTGGTCTCCGGCTCCTCGTGACCGCGCGGCGCGTCGAGCGGCGCGCGCCGGGGCGCGGACGGCTCGTCGGTGCCCCAGCTCGTCGTCTGCGGGCGCTCCGGGGCGGGGAAGCCGCCGCCCGGAGCGGCCGGGGCCGGAGTGCCGCCGGGCAGCTCGGCACGCGGACCGCCGACGGGCGGCAGCCGGCGCTCGCCGCGGGCGGGACCGCGCGGCGCCTCGAAGGCGTTGCGGCCGTCCTGGCCGCCCTGGTCGAGCCGGGCCTGCTGGGGCTGCGGGGCCTGCCGGGCGGGGCCGTTCTGCTCGGGGCGCCGCTGGTCGAACAGGCTGGGCGGGTTCGTGTCCGTACCGCCGTCGCCCTGGCCGCCGTGGGCACCGAGCCGGGCACCGCCGAACGCGCCGGCGAGACCGCCGCCCTGACGCGGTGGCTCCGGACGGGCCCCGTCCTGCGGCCGGGCCTGCGGCTTCTGGAACGCCGCGTCCTGCGTACCGGGTCCGCCCTGCGGGTTCTTCTGCTGCGTGCGGCCGACGTCGCGGGCGGGCAGCGCGGCCCGGGGACCGGCGCCGGCGCCGACCTGGCCGCGCTGGGGACCACCGGGGCCGCCCGCGAGCAGGCCGCCGGGGGACTGCTGGCCGGGCGCCTGCTTCGGGGCCGGCTGCTTGCCGCCGTGCGCGACGTCGACCGGGAGCATGACCAGCGCGGTCGTGCCGCCCGAGTCGGAGGGCCGCAGCTGGATGCGGATGCCGTGGCGCAGGGAGAGGCGGCCGACCACGAACAGGCCCATGCGGCGGGAGACCGAGACGTCCACGGTGGGCGGCGAGGCGAGCCGCTCGTTGATCGCCGCCAGGTCCTCGGGGGAGAGACCGATGCCGGTGTCGTGGATCTCGACGAGCACCCGGCCGTCGGGCAGCGCGTGACCGGTGACCCGGACCTTCGTCTGCGGCGAGGAGAACGACGTGGCGTTCTCCAGCAGCTCGGCGAGCAGGTGCACGAGGTCGTTGACGACCCGGCCGGCGACCTCGGTGGCGGGCACGGCGGCCAGTTCGATGCGCTCGTACTGCTCCACCTCGGACGCGGCGGCGCGGAGCACGTCGACGAGCGGCACGGGGCGGGTCCACCGGCGGCCCGGCTCCTCGCCCGCGAGGACGAGGAGGTTCTCGCCGTTCCGGCGCATACGGGTCGCGAGGTGGTCGAGCTTGAAGAGCGAGGAGAGCTGGTCCGGGTCGGCCTCGCGCGACTCCAGCTCGGAGATGAGCGAGAGCTGGCGCTGGATGAGACCCTGCGAGCGGCGCGAGAGGTTGGTGAACATCGCGTTGACGTTGCCCCGCAGAAGGGCCTGGTCGGCGGCGAGACGGACCGCCTCGCGGTGCACGTCGTCGAAGGCCGCGGCCACCTTGCCGATCTCGTCGCGGGAGTGCACACCGACGGACTCGACGGAGGTGTCGACGTCCTGCGGGTCGGACTCGGAGAGCTGCTTGACCAGCTCGGGCAGGCGGTCCTGCGCGACGCGCGTCGCGGTGTCCTGGAGCCGGCGCAGCGAGCGGATCATGGACCGGGCGACGACGAAGGCGCCGACCAGGGAGACACCGAGCACCAGCAGGATCAGCGCACCGGAGATGATCGCCTCGCGCTGGGCCTCGTCACGCAGCTCGCGCGCCTTGCTCTCCATGTCGCTGAGGAGGGTCTCCTCGATCCGCTTCATGGCCTGGATCTTGATGGTGTCCTGGTCGTACCAGTTCATGTACGAGCGGCGCGTGGAGGAGCCGCTCATGGAGATGGGGTTCTCCAGCATCTTCTTGGCGTACGTGTCCGCCGCCTTGATGTCCGGATGTCCCTCCTCGAGCGTCGAGGTCAGCTCGTCGGCGTTCTTGCCCGTGGTGGTGTAGATCGCCTCGAAGGAGTTGAGGGCCGCCTCCTCCTTGCGCTGCGCGGCCAGACCGAACTGCTGGTCGTTCCGGTTGAGCTTCGGCTTCTCGTCATCGCTGTTCGGCAGCGCGGCGGCGATGATCGCGCGCTGGATCGAGGCGTACTCCTTGGAGGAGGAGAAGGCCGCCAGCGCACGGGTCCGCTTGATCATCTCGGGGCTGCTGGTCGCCTGCGCCATGTCCTGGGAGAGGCTCAGCAGCGAGGTGATCAGCTGGCTGTAGGCGTCGACCGTCTGGAGACTCGGGCTGCCATCGACGTACGCCTGCCGACGGGTGTCCCGGATGGAGCCGAGCTGGGCGGCGATCTGCTGGACGCTGGCGTGGATGCTCTCCAGCGTCTCGTCGCCGGCGGTGTCGCCGATGGCCTCCGTGCCGTCGAGGAACGCCTTCCGCGCCCGGTCGGTCTTGTCCCGGGGCGTGGTGACCTTGAAGTCGGTCGCGGGCACCCCGTTGGACAGCGGGCCGGCCGTCTGGTCGCGCTCCTCCTGGAGCGCCTGCGCCAGCGAGGTCGCCTGCTTCGTCATCTCCGTCAGCAACTGCATGTGCTCCAGCTGCTGGATGTCGTTCAGGGACTCGTTGATGCGCAGACCGCCCAGGGTGGTCGCGGCGACCACGGGGAGGGCGAGCAGGGAGACCAGGCGCGTGCTGATGCGCCAGTTGCGCAGCGCTACGCGCGAGCCCGTGTTGACGGGGCCACGCGGCTTCGGTGCGACGGCCTGCTCGGACTCGCCACCGGCCTGCGCGGCGCCGGGGCGCCTGTCGCGGTCGCCGTGGTCACCGGCCGCGGCCGGCCGGGGGTTCTGGGCGTGCTGGGGCGAGGAGCCGCGGTCGGTTCCGCCGCGCGGCTCCTGTTCCGCCGCCGCGCTGCCATCCCTCTTGAAACGTCCCTGCACTAGCGTCGCAACCTCTGGACCAGGCGCTCCTCCGTCGTGAACGGAGAAAACGGTGTCGGCGTGGCGGGGCGTCGTCCCGCCCCGTGGTGGTCGTGAGTGACCGGCGCTCTTCCCCTTCCCGCCGCCACTCGGCGCTGCGTTGCGCCCCTGCGCGCCGGCTTGAAACCCGCGGCGGTGCGTGGAATTTCAGCACAGTGCCGGATCTCCAACAAGGGCCAGGTACCGGGCTGTGACCTGCGTGACACCGTGTGATGACTGCGTAACAAGGGGTGCGGGGTGTTCGGTGACATAACGGACCATTGGGTGCGAGTCCGATCGGGGCGAGGGGTGTCCCAGTCGCCATGATCAGGAGCGGAATGACTCATTCAGGGATGACATGTCCGTTTCTGAGGTCCAGACCATGCGCCCGCATTGCTCCATTTGTCCTGTCGTTCGTGAGCAAACTCACATGAAGATCGCCGTCTCTTCCGGACTCCCGGAGGGAATTGCATGTTTAGCCTGACGCTTTACTGGGATGGCAGAACCGACAACCGGCGCCCCCTCGCACGGGCGGCGCCCCGACGACAGGGCCCGTACGGCAGATGAACACGACGACGTTCCGCAACATCGCCAACCCCCGGCGCACCACGCTGGCGCACCTCAAGGACGCCGAGGCGCTGAGGACGGCGGAACTCCTGGAGCACGCGGTCCAGCTGCCGACGCAGACCGCCAATCCGCGCCGCACGATCCTCATGAAGGCCCCGGCCGCCGCGGAGTGAACCCGCGCGGGAGCGCCCCTCCTGCGCGCTAGCCTGGAGCGTCAGTCTTTTCCAGGCACCCAGCAAGCAGTGAGGGGCGACAGCAACCCGTGCGCATCGCCAGGTTCTCCATCGACGGCAATGTCGCCTTCGGCGCGGTCGAGGGCGACGGGCCCGACGGTCTCGTCCTCGACATCATCAAGGGCATTCCGTACTCCGAGTTCGAGCTCTCCGGGACCAAGGTCCCGCTGAACAAGGTGCGGCTGCTGCCGCCCGTGCTCCCCAACAAGGTCGTGGCCATCGGCCGCAACTACGCGGAGCACGTCGCAGAACTCGGCAACGAGGTCCCCGACGTCCCCGTCGCCTTCTTCAAGCCCACCACCTCGGTGATCGGCTCCGGCGACGCCATCGAGTACCCCTCCTTCTCCGACGAGGTCCACCACGAGGCCGAACTGGCCGTGGTCATCGGCCGGATGTGCCGTGAGGTGCCGCGCGAGCGGGTCAAGGACGTCATCTTCGGCTACACCTGCGCCAACGACGTCACCGCCCGTGACGCCCAGAAGCGGGAGAAGCAGTGGGCCCGGGCCAAGGGCTTCGACACCTCCTGCCCGCTCGGCCCCTGGGTGGAGACCGACCTCGACCCCGGCGACCTCGCCATCCAGGCCACGGTCAACGGCGAGCAGCGCCAGCTCGGCCGGACGAGCGACATGATCCGGAGCATCGAGGACCTGATCGTCCACATCACGGAAGCCATGACGCTGCTCCCGGGCGACGTGATCCTCACCGGCACTCCCGCAGGGGTCGGACCCCTCCATGTCGGCGACGAGGTCGCCGTCACCATCGAAGGCATCGGCACTCTCACCAACAAGGTGATCAAGCGTGGTTAACGCACCAGTCCGCGTACGTTTCTGTCCCTCCCCGACCGGCAACCCGCACGTCGGCCTGGTCCGGACAGCTCTCTTCAACTGGGCCTTCGCCCGGCACCACCAGGGCACCCTGGTCTTCCGCATCGAGGACACCGACGCGGCCCGCGACTCCGAGGAGTCGTACCAGCAGCTCCTCGACGCCATGCGCTGGCTGGGCCTCGACTGGGACGAGGGCCCCGAGGTCGGCGGCCCGCACGCCCCCTACCGCCAGTCGCAGCGGATGGACATCTACAAGGACGTCGCCGAGAAGCTCCTCGCCGGCGGCTACGCGTACCACTGCTACTGCACCACGGAGGAGCTGGACACCCGCCGCGACGCCGCCCGCGCCGCCGGTAAGCCGTCCGGCTACGACGGCCACTGCCGCGAGCTGAGCGACGAGCGGAAGGCCGCCTACGAGGCCGAGGGGCGTACGTCGATCGTCCGCTTCCGGATGCCCGACGAGGCCATCACCTTCACCGACCTGGTCCGCGGCGACATCACCGTGCAGCCGGAGAACGTCCCGGACTACGGCATCGTCCGCGCCAACGGCGCCCCGCTCTACACGCTGGTCAACCCGGTGGACGACGCCCTGATGGAGATCACCCACGTCCTGCGGGGCGAGGACCTGCTCTCCTCCACCCCCCGCCAGATCGCCCTGTACCGGGCGCTCATCGAGCTGGGCATCGCCAAGGACACCCCGGTCTTCGGGCACCTGCCGTATGTCATGGGCGAGGGCAACAAGAAGCTCTCCAAGCGCGACCCGCAGGCCTCGCTCAACCTCTACCGCGAGCGCGGCTTCGTCCGCGAGGGGCTGCTCAACTACCTCTCGCTGCTGGGCTGGTCCATCGCCGAGGACCGCGACATCTTCGACATCGACGAGATGGTCGCCGCCTTCGACATCAAGGACGTCAACGCCAACCCGGCCCGCTTCGACCTCAAGAAGTGCGAGCACGTCAACGCGGAGCACATCCGCCGGCTGGACGTGAAGACGTTCACCGAGGCGTGCGGCCCCTGGCTGCGGGCACCGTTCGCCCCCTGGGCCCCGGAGGCCTTCGACGCGGAGGTCTTCGCCGAGATCGCCCCGCACGCCCAGACCCGGGTCACGGTGCTCTCCGAGATCACCGCCAACGTGGACTTCCTCTTCCTCGACGAGCCGGTGCGCGACGAGGCGTCCTGGGCCAAGGCGATGAAGGAGGGCTCCGACGCCCTCCTCGCCACGGCCCGCGCCGAGCTGATCGCCGCCGACTGGAACGCGGACGCCCTGAAGGCCGCGGTCCTCGCCGCCGGCGAGCAGCACGGCCTCAAGCTCGGCAAGGCCCAGGCCCCGGTCCGGGTCGCCGTCACCGGCCGCACGATCGGTCTCCCCCTCTTCGAGTCCCTGGAGATCCTGGGCCGCGAGAGGACGATCGCCCGCATCGACGCGGCCCTGGCCGAGCTGGCGGCGTAACGCGTCACGCGAAGCACGAGGACGGGCCCGGCGGCCGCACAGCGCGGCCGCCGGGCCCGTCCGTCCGTATGCGGCCGCGCGTAGAGTCGGGCCATGCCCATCAGAGCCGTCCTCTGGGACATCGACGACACGCTCTTCGACCACACGACGGCCGCCGCCACCGGCATGGCGCGGCATCTCGCGGCGGAGGGGCTCCCCGAGGGCTACGCCACCCCCGACGAGGCCGTCGAGGCGTGGCAGCGGCTCACCCGGCGCCACTGGGCGCGGTTCTCCGCCGGGGAGACCGACTGGCAGGGGCAGCGGCGCGACCGGGCCAGGGAGTTCCTGGGACGGGCGCTGGACGACGCCGAGGCCGACGCCTGGTTCGAGCGGCACGTCTCCCACTACGAGGGCGCCTGGGCGCTCTTCCCGGACGCCGTCCCGGCGCTCGACGCCCTGGCGGGGACGTACCGGCACGCCGTGCTGTCCAACTCGGCCCTGGAGTCGCAGCACCACAAGCTGACGGTGCTCGGGGTGCGCGACCGGTTCGAGTCCCTGCTGTGCGCGGCCGAACTGGGCGTCTCCAAGCCCGCAGCCGGGGCGTTCCTCGCCTCCTGCGAGGCGCTGGGACTCGATGCGCACGAGGTGCTGTACGTCGGGGACGAACCCGACATCGACGCCGCGGGAGCCACCGCCGCAGGCCTCGCCGGCGTCTGGCTGGACCGGCACGGCAGGGGCGGGCGGCCCGAACTGGTCCGGATCACGGGGCTCGGCCAGCTGCCCGGACTGCTCGCGGGCCATACCCGTTTTGGAGCGTCGGACACCTTCGGGTAATGTTCTTTCTGCGCCGCCCGAGCGGGCCGAAAGATCCGGCCGGGAAGCGCAGACAGGAACAAGACCCTCAGGGGTTGCGTTTCAGTGGGCTATGGTGTAATTGGCAACACTACGGTTTCTGGTACCGTCATTCTAGGTTCGAGTCCTGGTAGCCCAGCGCAGTACAGAGCAAGTTGTAGGACAAGCCCCCGTTGTGTAGCGGCCTAGCACGCTGCCCTCTCACGGCAGTAGCGCCGGTTCGAATCCGGTCGGGGGTACAGATCCTTCCCGCGAGATCATCTGGGTCGCACCCACGGTCTCGATGCAGGATCGCTAGGGCCCCCGTTGTGTAGCGGCCTAGCACGCTGCCCTCTCACGGCAGTAGCGCCGGTTCGAATCCGGTCGGGGGTACTTGCAACACCATGGGCTATGGTGTAATTGGCAACACTACGGTTTCTGGTACCGTCATTCTAGGTTCGAGTCCTGGTAGCCCAGCGCAGTACAGAGCAAGTTGTAGGACAAGCCCCCGTTGTGTAGCGGCCTAGCACGCTGCCCTCTCACGGCAGTAGCGCCGGTTCGAATCCGGTCGGGGGTACAACAGAGCAACAGGCAGAGGCCCTTCACTCCGGTGAGGGGCCTTTCGCTTGTGCGCGGCGCGGCCCTCGGCCCGCTCGCTCCGTACCGCTCGTGAGAAGGGGGCCGCCACGACGCTGGGGCGGCTTCGGGGAAGAGGAGGGGGATGCCGCCGGCTCAGCCGTTGCGGCGCAGCGCCTCGCTCAGCCGGGCGGCCGAGTCGATGACGGCCTGGGCGTGCATCCGGCCCGGGTGACGGGTCAGCCGTTCGATCGGTCCGGAGACCGAGACGGCGGCGACCACGCGGTTGGACGGGCCGCGCACCGGGGCGGAGACCGAGGCGACGCCCGGCTCGCGCTCACCGATCGACTGGGCCCAGCCGCGGCGCCGTACACCGGAGAGCGCCGTCGCCGTGAAGCGGGCGCCCTGGAGGCCGCGGTGCAGACGCTCCGGCTCCTCCCAGGCCATCAGGATCTGCGCGGAGGAACCCGCCTTCATGGTGAGCGTGGAGCCGACCGGCACGGTGTCCCGCAGACCGGACAGCCGCTCCGCCGCCGCCACGCAGATGCGCATGTCGCCCTGGCGGCGGTAGAGCTGGGCGCTCTCGCCGGTGATGTCGCGCAGATGCGTGAGCACCGGCCCGGCCGTGGCCAGCAGGCGGTCCTCGCCGGCCGCCGCGGCCAGCTCGGAGAGCCGGGGCCCGAGAATGAACCGGCCCTGCATGTCCCTCGCCACCATCCGGTGGTGTTCCAGTGCCACGGCCAGCCGGTGGGCCGTGGGTCGTGCGAGCCCGGTCGCCGCGACCAGCCCGGCGAGGGTGGCCGGTCCGGACTCCAGGGCGCTCAATACCAGAGCCGCCTTGTCGAGAACGCCGACGCCGCTAGAGTTGTCCATACGACGATACTCCCGTCTCACTCTGTGAAACGCAAGTTCAAATTTCCCGGGAAGTTGCGAACCTGTACCGGCGGCCCCACAACGGCCCGTAGCCACCGCCCCGTACGGGGGTCGGGACGGGGGCGCACCGAATCTCTAGTTGGGCCGGCGACGACGCCGGCCGGAGGGAAAGCGATGGGTAGGACACTCGCGGAGAAGGTCTGGGACGACCATGTTGTCCGGCGCGCCGAGGGCGAGCCCGACCTCCTCTACATCGATCTGCACCTGCTGCACGAGGTGACCAGCCCGCAGGCCTTCGACGGCCTGCGGCAGGCCGGACGCCGGGTGCGGCGCCTCGACCTCACCATCGCCACCGAGGACCACAACACCCCGACCCTCGACATCGACAAGCCGATCGCCGACCCGGTCTCCCGCGCGCAGCTGGAGACGCTGCGCAAGAACTGCGCGGAGTTCGGCGTCCGGCTGCACCCGCTGGGCGACGTCGAGCAGGGCGTCGTGCACGTGGTCGGCCCGCAGCTGGGCCTGACCCAGCCCGGGACCACCGTCGTCTGCGGTGACTCCCACACCTCCACGCACGGTGCGTTCGGCGCCCTCGCGTTCGGTATCGGCACCAGTCAGGTCGAGCACGTGCTGGCCACCCAGACGCTGCCGATGGCCCGCCCGAAGACGATGGCGATCACCATCGACGGCGAACTGCCCGACGGCGTCACCGCCAAGGACCTGATCCTCGCGATCATCGCCCGCATCGGCACCGGCGGCGGCCAGGGATACATCCTCGAATACCGCGGCCCTGCCATCGAGAAGCTCTCGATGGAGGCCCGGATGACCATCTGCAACATGTCGATCGAGGCCGGCGCGCGGGCGGGCATGATCGCCCCCGACGAGACCACCTTCGAGTACCTCAGGGGCCGCGACCACGCCCCGCAGGGCGAGGACTGGGACGCCGCCGTCGCGTACTGGAAGACGCTGCGCACCGACGACGACGCGGTCTTCGACGCCGAGGTGGTCATCGAGGCCGCCGAACTGGCGCCGTTCGTCACCTGGGGCACCAACCCCGGCCAGGGCGCGCCCCTGTCGGCCAACGTCCCCGACCCCGCTTCGTACGAGGACGCCTCGGAGCGCAACGCCGCCGAAAAGGCGCTGGAGTACATGGGGTTGACCGCGGGGCAGCCGCTGCGCGAGATCAGCGTCGACACCGTCTTCGTGGGCTCCTGCACCAACGGCCGCATCGAGGACCTGCGCAACGCCGCCGCCGTCCTGGACGGCCGCAAAGTCGCCGACGGCGTACGGATGCTGGTCGTCCCGGGCTCCGTCCGGGTCGCCCTCCAGGCCGTCGACGAGGGCCTGGACAAGGTCTTCACCGCCGCCGGGGCCGAATGGCGGCACGCCGGCTGCTCGATGTGCCTCGGCATGAACCCCGACCAGCTGGCCCCCGGCGAGCGCTCCGCCTCCACCTCGAACCGCAACTTCGAGGGGCGGCAGGGCAAGGGCGGCCGCACGCACCTGGTCTCCCCGCAGGTCGCCGCCGCCACCGCCGTGCTGGGCCGTCTGGCCTCGCCGGCCGACCTGTCCGACGTCCGTACGCCTGCCGGAGTCCGATAACCATGGAAGCTTTCATCACGCACACCGGCCGGGCCGTCCCGCTGCGCCGCAGCAACGTCGACACCGACCAGATCATCCCCGCCCACTGGCTGAAGAAGGTCACCCGGGACGGCTTCGAGGACGGGCTCTTCGAGGCCTGGCGCAAGGACGAGAACTTCGTCCTCAACCGCCCGGAGCGCAAGGGCGCGACGGTCCTGGTGGCCGGCCCCGACTTCGGCACCGGCTCCTCCCGCGAGCACGCGGTCTGGGCCCTGCAGAACTACGGGTTCAAGGCCGTCATCTCCTCCCGGTTCGCCGACATCTTCCGCGGCAACTCGCTGAAGAACGGTCTGCTGACCGTGGTCCTGGACCAGAAGACCGTCGACGCGCTCTGGGAGCTGACGGAGGCCGACCCGACGGCCGAGGTGGCCGTCGACCTGGAGGCCCGGCAGGTCCGCGCCGAGGGCATCACGGCCGACTTCGAGCTCGACGAGAACGCTCGCTGGCGGCTGCTGAACGGGCTGGACGACATCAGCCTCACCCTTCAGAACGAAGCGGACATCGCGGCCTACGAGGCTGCCCGGCCGGCCCACAAGCCCCGCACAATTCACGCCTGATCAGCACGTTTTCAGGACTGCGCCCCCTGCCTTCTGGTAGGGGGCGCAGTCGTTTGTTGGGACCCCGTCGGGCGACAACTCGCCCCAGATGGCACAATCGGTGCATGGGACGCGACAGCCAACTCAAGCTTTACGGCCAAGTCGCCGACCAATTGAAGGAAGCGCACTCCCGGGTGCGCGCACTGCAAGTCCCGGACGGCGTAAGGATGGCGTTGAACCGGAAGCTGTTGGTCGTCACGGCCACGGCGAAGCACGATCTCCCGGGCGCGGCAAGGCGTCTGGACCGGTTGATGAAGGACCTCGACGAGGGCCGATTCCCCGAAGGTGACTGACCCCGCAGAACTGCGCGGCGGTCCACTTCGTTGCGGCACTAGGGTGATTAGCCCGTTTCGTGTTTGATTTGCGGTATATATCTGCCTAACGTGCGAAAAAGCCTGAACAGATTCGTTCCGGCAATGTCTCCGAAGGGGAAGACGTGAACAAGGCGCAGCTCGTAGAAGCGATTGCCGACAAGGTCGGCGGCCGGCAGCAGGCCGCGGACGCCGTCGACGCGGTGCTCGACGCGATCGTCCGTGCGGTTGTCGCGGGGGACCGGGTCTCGGTCACCGGCTTCGGCTCGTTCGAGAAGGTCGACCGCCCCGCCCGCTACGCGCGCAACCCCCAGACGGGTGAGCGCGTGCGGGTCAAGAAGACCTCGGTGCCCCGCTTCCGCGCGGGCCAGGGCTTCAAGGACCTGGTGAGCGGCTCCAAGAAGCTCCCCAAGAACGACGTGGCCGTGAAGAAGGCCCCCAAGGGCAGCCTCTCGGGCGGTTCTTCCGCCCGTACGACGGCCAAGGCCGCCGCGAAGAAGGCCACCGCCAAGAAGGCCGTGGCGAAGAAGGCCACCGCGAAGAAGGCCGTGACCCCGGCGAAGAAGACCACGGCCGCGGCCAAGAAGGCCACCGCGAAGAAGACGTCGCCGGCGAAGAAGACGACGACGGCCGCCGCGAAGAAGGCCACCCCGGCGGCGGCGAAGTCGACGGCGGCCAAGAAGACCACCGTCGCCAAGACCGCGCCCGCCAAGAAGACCACGGCGAAGAAGGCGCCCGCGAAGAAGACCACGGCGCGCAAGACCACGGCCAAGAAGGCCACCGCGCGCAAGAAGTGAGACCGGGCCGCACGGGCCCCCACACGCGCCGGGCCGGGCTCCCCTCGGGGAGCCCGGCCCGCGGGCTGTCCGGGGGAGCGCCCCGGAACCCCTCAGAACGTCTGCAGCGTCACCAGGGTGATCCGCAGCGCGGCCCCCTCGCCCTCGCCCTCGATCCGCACCCGCTGTCCCGGACGCAGCAACCGCAGCCCGCCGGCGTCGAAGGCCGCTGCGTCGAAGTCCACCGGGGTGCCGTCGTCGAGCAGCACACTGCCGCTGCGGGTCACGGGGTCGTACGTGTACGAGGTCGCCTGCATGGGTGCAGACTATCGGTCCGGCGCCAACGCCCCGGCGGCCCAGCGGCCCGCCGTGAACGGGCCGACGCCCAGCGCCAGCGCCACCCGGAGGTCCTCGCCGGTGTCCACGTCCCGGCGCACCGAATCGATTCCCGGCAGCGTGATTTCCACCGCGCCCGACGCCAGATGGTGCGCCCGCGAAGGGCCGCCGAAAGCGGGCCGCAATTCCACTCCCGGACCGGCCGACAGAAATGTCGTCCCGATGCCCGCCGCATCCGGAACAAAAGCGCGGGGAAAAGCGGCAGAGAATTCGAGGACCCGGGACAATTCCGCCGGGCGCAGTGCGGGAAGATCCGCGTTGAGCGCCGCGAGCGGCGCATCCGCCCGGGCCGCCCGGGCCACGTGCTCACCGTGCGCGAGGGCGGCATTGAGCCCCGCGGCCGGGGAGTCGGGCACCACCCGGGCGCCGAGCGCGGCCAGCGCCGTCCCCGCCACCGTGTCGTCCGTGACGACCACCACATCCGCCACGTCCGGGCAGGACAGCGCGGCGGCCACGGTGTCGCGGGCGAAGGCGAGGGCGAACCGGGGGCGCAACAGGGCGCCGGAGGCGGGCACCAGCCTGCTCTTGGCCCGCGCCAGGGGCTTCAACGGGACGACCAGGGACCAGCGGCCGGCCGGGTCGGTGTTCGTGGCGGTGCCTCCCTCCATACGCGTCGCCGCCCATTCTCGCCTGCCGGTGCGCCGACCCGGAGGGGCGCTCCCCGGGGCGGGGCGTACGGTGTTCTCGACAGAGCAGGGGCCTGGGGCGAGACTTGACCCTCGGTAGTCAGGCAGCAATCAGCTCCACAGCCCCGTTCGCAGAGGAAAGGTGTCCGAGTGTCCCGCCGCAGAATCGGCTTCTGGTACCGCCTGGCGGCGGTCATTGCGAAACCGCCGCTGGTGGTTCTGTTCAAGCGCGAGTGGCGGGGAATGGAACACGTTCCGGCCGAGGGCGGATTCATCACCGCGGTCAACCACAACTCGTACCTGGACCCGCTTTCGTACGGGCACTTCCAGTACAACACCGGCCGCGTGCCGCGGTTCCTGGCCAAGGCCGGGCTCTTCAAGGCCCCCTTCGTCGGCATGATGCTGCGCGGCACCGGCCAGATCCCCGTCTACCGCGAGACCACCAACGCGCTGGACGCCTTCCGGGCCGCCGTGAACGCCATCGAGCGCGGCGAGTGCGTCTGCTTCTACCCCGAGGGCACCCTCACCCGGGACCCCGCGATGTGGCCGATGGCCGGCAAGACCGGCGCCGCCCGCGTCGCGTTGATGACCCGGGCCCCCGTCATCCCGGTCGCGCAGTGGGGCGCCAACGAGGTGATGCCGCCCTACGCCAGGGAGAAGAAGGTGCGCCTCCTGCCCCGCAAGACCCTCCGGGTCCAGGCCGGCCCGGCCGTCGACCTCTCCCGGTTCTACGACAAGGAGCCGACGCCCGAGCTGCTGCGCGAGGCCACCGAGGTGATCATGCGGGCGGTCACCGCGCAACTGGAGGAGATCCGGGGGCAGCAGGCACCCGCCGAGCCCTACGATCACCGCAAGGCCCGCGTCGAACAGCGGCGCAGGGCCCAAGGAGAGGGACTCACGTGACGCACCCCGCGAAGGCCGCCGTCTTCGGAACCGGCTCATGGGGTACCGCCTTCGCCGTCGTCCTCGCGGACGCGGGCTGCGAAGTGACGCTCTGGGGCCGCCGGGCCGAGGTCGCCCAGGCCGTCAACACCACCCGCACCAACCCCGACTACCTGCCGGGCATCGAGCTCCCGGCCTCGGTCCGGGCCACCACGGACGCGGCCGAGGCCCTGCGCGGCGCCGACTTCGCGGTCCTCGTCGTACCGTCCCAGACGCTGCGCGCCAACCTCGCCGACTGGGCCCCGCACCTGGAGCCGCAGACGGTGCTCGTCTCCCTGATGAAGGGCGTCGAACTCGGCACCGCCAAGCGGATGAGCGAGGTGATCGAGGACGTCACCGGGGTGTCCGCGGACCGCATCGCCGTCATCACCGGGCCCAACCTCGCCAAGGAGATCGCCGAACGCCGCCCCGCCGCGGCCGTCGTCGCCTGCCGGGACGAGTCCGTCGCCCAGCGCCTCCAGGCCGCCTGTCACACCCCGTACTTCCGCCCGTACACCAGCACCGACGTGGTCGGCTGCGAACTCGGCGGGGCCGTCAAGAACGTCATCGGGCTGGCCGTCGGCATCGCGGACGGCATGGGGCTCGGCGACAATGCCAAGGGCTCGCTCATCACCCGGGGCCTCGCCGAGACGATCCGGCTGGGCGCGGCCATGGGCGCCGACCCGCTGACCTTCTCCGGGCTCGCCGGTCTCGGCGACCTGGTGGCCACCTGTTCCTCGCCGCTCTCGCGCAACCACACCTTCGGCACCAACCTCGGCCGGGGCATGACGCTCCAGGAGACCATCGCCGTCACCAAGCAGACCGCGGAGGGCGTCAAGTCCTGCGAATCGGTGCTGGACCTGGCCCGCAGGCACGGCGTCGAGATGCCGCTGACCGAGACCATCGTCGGCATCGTCCACGAGGGCAAGCCGCCGAAGGTCGCGGTCAAGGAGCTGATGTCGCGCAGCGCCAAGGCCGAACGGCACTGACCCCGTTCGGCCCCGGGCGGCCCGCGCCACGCTGACTCGACCGGTACCAGCAGGTACGCTCATCGCGATATGAGCAGCGAGAACCTCCCCCAGAGCACGGAGCAGCAGCTCCGCAAGCCGCGTGTGGCCGTCGTGTTCGGCGGCCGCAGTTCCGAACACGGCATTTCGGTGGTCACGGCCGGCGCCGTCCTGAACGCCATCGACCGGACCAAGTACGACGTCCTGCCGATCGGCATCACGACGGACGGCCGCTGGGCGCTCACCGCCGACGACCCGGAACGCATGGCCATCGCGAACCGGCGGATGCCGGACGTGGACCAGCTGGCCGAGTCCGACGAGGGCGGCGTCGTGCTCTCCGTCGACCCCGGCAGCCGCGAAGTGGTCTACACCGAGCCCGGGGCCGTTCCCAAGGCGCTCGGCGAGGTCGACGTCGTCTTCCCCGTCCTGCACGGCCCGTACGGCGAGGACGGCACCCTGCAGGGACTCCTGGAACTGTCCGGCGTGCCGTACGTGGGCGCCGGCGTCCTCGCCTCGGCCGTCGGCCAGGACAAGGAGTACATGAAGCGGGTCTTCACCTCCTTCGGCCTCCCCGTCGGCCCGTACCTGGTGGTCCGTCCCCGCGAGTGGGACCGCGACCCCGCCGCCGCCCGCGAGCGCATCACCGGTTTCGCCGCCGAGCACGGCTGGCCGCTCTTCATCAAGCCCGCCCGGGCCGGCTCGTCCATCGGCATCACCAAGGTCGACGACGTCTCCGGTCTCGACGCGGCCATCGAGGAGGCCCGCCGCCACGACCCCAAGTTCCTCGTCGAGTCGCTGCTGCGGGGCCGCGAGATCGAGTGCGGCGTCCTGGAGTTCGAGGACGGACCGCGCGCCAGCGCGCCGGCCGAGATCCCGCCCGTCACCGCGCACGACTTCTACGACTTCGAGGCCAAGTACATCGACGCCGCCTCCGGGATCGTGCCGGCGCCGCTCACCGACGAGCAGACCGCCGAGGTCCAGCGGCTCGCCGTCGAAGCCTTCGAGGCATGCTCCTGCGAGGGCCTGGTGCGCGCCGACTTCTTCCTCACCGAGGACGGCGGCTTCGTCATCAACGAGATCAACACCCTGCCGGGCTTCACCCCGATCTCCATGTACCCGCGCATGTGGCAGGAGAGCGGCGTCGGCTACCAGCAGCTGGTGGACCGCCTCATCCAGGCCGCGCTCAGCCGGCCGACCGGCCTGCGCTGACCCGCTCCCGGCACGGCGAAGGGCGTGCGCTCGCTTCGAGCGCACGCCCTTCGCCGCGGCCCTAGAGCCGGTTCGGAACCGTCTTCTCCACCGCCGGCGCGAAAGCCGCGAGCGGTGTCGTGTCGTGCGCGTACGCCTCCGAGAGCGACACCTCGACGTACACCTTGCGCAGGGTGGTCGTCAGCCGGGGGCCGTCGTCGTCCCGCTGTTCCAGCATCCAGTTGACGCCGTTCGCGGTGATCCCCTTCGACTGGTCGTCGTCCATCTTCGCGGGGCGCTCCACACCGCAGCGCAGTACGATCGCCCCGTCCCCCCAGCCGGCGGTCAGCTCCGAACCGGGTTCCGGATCGCTCCGCTCCAGACCGGCGACGGTATCCGGCAGCTCCCTGTCCAGCGCACGGCAGTAGGCTGCGGCTTCCGGGGAGGGGGAGGGCACCGTGACCGACGCCGTCGCGTCGCCCGCGGAACAGCCCGCCGCGGCAAGCACCAGCAGGGCGGCGAACGGACCGAGGAGCACGGAATGGGGGAGCCGGCGGCTGGAGGACGTCACCGGCCCAGCGTAGACGGGGGCTACAGGTGAACGACCGGGCAGGTCAGGGTTCGGGTGATGCCGTCCACTTGCTGGACCCGCGCCACCACCATGCGTCCGAGTTCGTCGACCGTGTCGGCCCGGGCGCGCACGATCACGTCGTAGGGACCGGTGACGTCTTCTGCCTGGATGACTCCCGGGATCTCGGAAATGGTCTCGGCGACGATCGACGCCTTGCCCACCTCGGTCTGAATGAGGATGTACGCCTGTACCACGGAACCTCCAGAGCGGCCACGAGGATCATGTGGGGGAAAGGGACGCCACGTTATCGCGTCGCCGCGCGCGGCGGGGAGACCCACGGGCCGGATGACGTCCTCAGCGTGGCGTGCAGAACGCACAAGTTGACGTATCTCTTGACACTACCGACAGCAGTGACGGCACGCGACCGCGAGTGGGGCGGCGCGCGCGGGGGACAGGCCGGAAGGTCCGGCCCGACAGATGAGAGGTGACACTCGGTGAAGGCAACCGTGGGCGAGTTGGGGGAGTTCGGGCTCATCAGAGAGCTCACGTCCCGGCTCACCACCACTCCGGCGGTCCGGCTCGGCCCGGGCGACGACGCCGCGGTCGTGACCGCCCCCGACCGCAGGGTGGTGGCCAGCACGGACATCCTGCTGGAGGGACGGCACTTCCGGCGCGACTGGTCGACGGCGTACGACGTGGGCCGCAAGGCCGCCGCGCAGAACCTTGCCGACATCGCCGCCATGGGCGCCGTCCCCACCGCGCTGCTCCTCGGCCTCGTCGTCCCCGCCGAACTCCCGGTCACCTGGGCCGCGGAGCTGATGGACGGCCTGCGCGACGAGTGCCAGGTCGCGGGGGCGGCCGTGGTCGGCGGGGACGTGGTGCGCGGTGACACCATCACCGTCGCGATCACCGCCCTCGGTGACCTGCGCAACCACGAACCCGTCACCAGGGCGGGCGCCCAGCCCGGGGACGTCGTCGCCGTCACCGGCTGGCTCGGCTGGTCCGCCGCCGGATACGCCGTGCTCTCCCGGGGCTTCCGCTCCCCGCGCGCCTTCGTCGAGGCCCACCGCCGCCCCGAACCGCCGTACCACGCGGGCCCCGCGGCCGCCGGGCTCGGCGCCACCGCCATGACCGACGTCAGCGACGGGCTCGTCGCCGACCTCGGGCACATCGCCGAGGCCAGCAAGGTCCGCATCGACCTGCGCTCCGGGCTCATCGACGTGCCGTCCCAGATGTCGGACATCGGGCAGGCCGTCGGCGTCGACCCGCTCCAGTGGGTGCTGACCGGCGGCGAGGACCACGCCATCGTCGCGACGTTCCCGCCCGACGTGAAGCTCCCGGCCCGCTGGAAGGTGATCGGCGAGGTCCTCAACCCCTCGGCGCTGCCCCAGGTGACGGTCGACGGGGCGCCCTGGAACAGCAAGAGCGGCTGGGACCACTTCGGTGACATCGAGGACGCCCAGTAGATTGCGGCGTATGCCGATAACCACCCCCGTACCTCCCCGCGTGCTCACCGTCGCCGGATCCGACTCCGGCGGCGGTGCGGGCATCCAGGCCGACCTCAAGACGATGCTGGCGCTCGGCACGCACGGGATGAGCGTGCTCACCGCCGTCACCGCGCAGAACTCCCTCGGCGTCCAGGGTGCCTGGGAACTGCCCCCCGAGGCGGTCCGCGCCCAGTACCGCAGCGTCGTCGACGACATCGGCGTCGACGCGGTCAAGACCGGGATGCTGGCGTCCGCGCCCCTCGTCGAGACCGTCGCGGAGCTCCTCGCGGGGACCGGCGCCCCCGTCGTCGTCGACCCGGTCGGCGTCTCCAAGCACGGCGACCCGCTCCTCGCCGCGGACGCCCTCGAATCGGTCCGCACGAAGCTGCTCCCCGTCGCGACCGTGGCGACCCCCAACCTGGACGAGGTGGCGCAGCTCACGGGCATCACCGTCACGGACGAGGCCGGAATGGCCCGGGCCGCCGGCGTGCTGCTCGGCTTCGGGCCCCGCTGGGTCGTGATCAAGGGCGGGCACCTGCCCGGCGAGCCCGTCGACCTGCTCACCGACGGCACCGAGGAGCACTGGCTGCGCGCCCCCCGCCACGACAACCGGCACACCCACGGCACCGGCTGCACCCTCGCCTCCGCCATCGCGAGCCACCTGGCGCGGGGCGCCGGCGTACCGGCGGCGGTCCGCGCCGCGAAGGCGTACGTCACAGGGGCGATCGAGGCGGGCTTCCCGCTCGGCGCGGGCATCGGCCCGGTACGCCACGGCTGGCGGCCGCTTGACGCGGGCTGACCGCGCGGCCCACCGGACGCCGCGGGCACCCGCCGGCGTCCGGGCACAGCAAAAAGCCGGTCCACCGAGATGGACCGGCTTTTTGGGCAACCGGTAGGGCTGCGCTACGACGGGAACGTCAGCGCGCGACCTTGCCGGCCTTGATGCACGAGGTGCAGACGTTGAGCCGCTTCGGCGTCCGACCGACCACGGCACGCACGCGCTGGATGTTGGGGTTCCAGCGACGGGACGTACGGCGGTGCGAGTGCGAAATGTTGTTGCCGAAGCTCGGCCCCTTGCCGCAAACGTCGCAGTTGGCAGCCACGGGTCACTCCAAAGACTTCAGATGCACTTACAGTGAATTCCGGTACGCCGGATTCAAGGTCTGAAGTGGCGGTACCGGGGGAATGTCCCGACTTTCGTCGGGCAACCGAAGCAGCATACAACGGCTGCTCCGGAGATACGAAACTACCATGGGTTCCACCGCCGCCCTCCCCGCCCCCGGACCGGCCGCACCCCCGACCGGGGCTAGGGTCTGTGCGGCCCGGATCCGCCGGACAGACCCTGACCTGCGGTGCGGCCGGCCGCTCCGTCCCCGTTCCGAGTCCCTGTTCCGAGGAGGACCCGAGGTGCCGCAGACCGCCGACGAACCGGATGCCGTCGCGGTACGGACCTGGTGCACCCTCGCCCTGGACGCGCTCGGCCGGGAGCGGGAGGCGATCGACGCGATCAACGTCTACCCGGTCGCCGACGGGGACACCGGCACCAACCTCTACCTGACCGTGGAATCGGCGGCGGCGGCCGTCGAAGCGGTGTTCGCCGCCCACGAGACCGGCACCTCGGCACCCTCCGCCGCGGACGCCGTACGGGCCATGGCCCACGGTGCCCTCATCGGCGCCCGGGGCAATTCCGGCACCATCCTCGCCCAGCTCCTGCGCGCCATGGCCGGTGTCCTCGCGGAGGGCACCGGCGGCGACCGGATGCGCCTGGCGCTCGACCGGGCCGCGGTCCGGGCCCGCGAAGCGGTCGCCCACCCCGTCGAGGGCACCATCCTCACCGTCGCGGACCGGGCCGCGGCCGCCGCCGGAAGCGCGGCGCCCGGCGCGGACACGGCCGAGGTGGTCCGGGCCGCGTACGAGGGGGCGCGCACCGCCCTGGACGCCACCCCCGGACAGCTCCCCGCCCTCGCCAGGGCCGGGGTCGTCGACGCCGGCGGACGCGGCCTGGTCACCCTGCTCGGAGCCCTGGTCCACGCCGTCTCGGGGCGGGCCCCGGAGCGGCCGTACGAGGCCCCCGCCCCGTTCGTCCCGCCGCCCGCCGACGACGCCCGGTGCCCGGCGGCCGACGGGGCGGGCAGCGGGCCCGCCTTCGAGGTCATCTACTTGCTGGAGGCCGGCGACGAGGCCGTCGCGCGGCTGCGCGCCCGGCTGGACGCGCTCGGCGACTCCCTCGTGGTGGTCGGCGGCGACGGCCTGTGGAACGTCCACGTCCACGTGGACGACGCGGGCGCCGCGGTGGAGGCCGGCGTCGAGGCCGGCCGGCCGTACCGCATCCGGATCACCCACTTCGCCGCCGACCGCTCGCACGCCCGCCCCGAACCCGCCCGCCGCGCGGTCGTCGTGGTCGTCCCGGGGGAGGGGCTGGCCGCCCTGTGCCGGGAAGCCGGCGCGACCACCGTGCTCGCCCGGCCCGGCGAACCACCCGCCAGCGGCGAACTCGTCGACGCGATCCGCCGCGCCCACGCCCGCGAGGTCGTCCTGCTGCCCAACGACGGAGACCTCCGCCACACCGCCGCTGCCGCCGCCGAACAGGCCAGGGCCCAGGGTGTCAGGGTCGCCCTCATCCCGACCCGGGCCGCCGTCCAGGGCATCGCGGCCCTGGCCGTCCACGAGCCGGACCGCAGCTTCGACGAGGACGTGGTCGCCATGACCGCGGCGGCCGGCGCCACCCGCTACGCCGAACTGGCCGTCGCCGAACGGCAGTCCTGGACCACGGCGGGCATCTGCCAGGCCGGCGACATCCTCGGCCTGATCGACGGGGACGTGGCCGTCATCGGCCAGGACGTCCCCGGCACCGCCCGCAAGGTCCTGGACCGGATGCTCGCGGCCGGCGGTGAACTGGTCACCCTCGTCCTCGGCGACGACACCCCGCCCACCCTGGCCGAAACCCTGGAACAACACGTCCGCGAGGGCCACTTGGCGGTGGACACGACGACCTACCGCGGCGGCCATCGGGGCGCGCCGCTGCTGATCGGCGTGGAGTAGGACCAGGCGCACCGACGGGCCCCCGGCGGTGCCCGACGGACAACTGTCACTGCCGTGGTGTGCAATGGATCGCGTGTCTGCGTTCGACGAACCCCTGAAGAAGCTGCTCGGCGGTCCCACCGCGAAGGTGATGGCCGAGCACCTCGACCTGCACACGGTCGGTGATCTCCTGCATCACTACCCGCGCCGGTACGAGGAGCGCGGCCGGCTCACGGCGCTGACCGACCTCCCGCTCGACGAGCACGTCACGGTCGTCGCCCAGGTCGCCGACGCCCGCGTCCTCACGTTCAACGGCGGACGCGGCAAGCGCCTCGAAGTCACCCTCACCGACGGCCACGGCCGGCTCCAGCTGGTCTTCTTCGGCCACGGCGTCCACAAGCCGCACAAGGAGCTGCTGCCCGGCCGGCGCGCCATGTTCGCCGGCAAGGTCTCCGTCTTCAACCGGAAGATGCAGCTCGCCCACCCCACCTACCAGCTGCTCGACGCCGAGGACACCGACGGGGCGAGCGAGGCCGTGGACGCCTTCGCGGGCAGGCTGCTGCCGATCTACCCCGCCTGCAAGCAGCTCGACTCCTGGCGGATCGCCAAGGCGGTCGACACGGTGCTGCCCAGCGCCCGGGAGGCCGTGGACCCGCTGCCCGCCGCCCTGCGCGAGGGCCGAGGCCTCGCTCCGCTGCCCGAGGCGCTCCTGAAGATCCACCGGCCGCAGACCAAGGCCGACGTCGCCGCGGCCAGGGACCGGCTGAAGTGGGACGAGGCGTTCGTCCTCCAGGTCGCCCTGGCCCGCCGCAGGTACGCCGACACCCAGCTCCCGGCCGTCGCCCGCAGGCCCGTACCCGGCGGCCTCCTCGACGCGTTCGACGCGAAGCTGCCGTTCACCCTCACCGACGGCCAGCGGAAGGTCTCCGCGGAGATCTTCGACGCCCTCGCCACCGAGCACCCGATGCACCGCCTCCTCCAGGGCGAGGTCGGTTCGGGAAAGGCGCAGCCCCTCGACTCACTCGTCCTGACGCCTGCGGGCTTCAGGAGGATGGGGGACATCTCCGTGGGAGACCAGGTCGTGCTCCCCAACGGTGAGATCAGCTTCGTCGGAGGTGTCTTCCCCCAGGGCGAGCGGGACGTATGGCGTCTCGTACTGTCCGATGACACCTCCGTGGAGTGTGATGACGAACATCTGTGGATCGTCGGAACCAGCTGCGCTTGGGATCGGGGACAGACCCCCAGGGTCATGACGACCCGCGAGATCCGCGCGGATACGTTCAAGGCCGACGGATCTTCGAAGTGGTACCTCCCGGTGGCCACCCCGGTGGATCTGTCCGATGGCACGGCACCGCCTCTCGACCCCTACCTCTTCGGCTTGCTGCTGGGAGACGGGTCCTTCCGACACAACCTGCGCTTTTCGACGGCCGACGAGGAACTCCTGGCTGCCGTGCGCTCGATTCTGGCTCCGGATTGCGCGGTTGCACCGGTTCCCGGCTCGCGCTGTGACTACACCATCGGGCTGGCAGGCCCCAGGGGTGGCACCCGCCGAAACCCAGTGATCAGCGTGTTGCGTGAGCTCGGTCTCTGGGGACTCACTTCGCACGACAAGTTCCTGCCCCTCGCCTTCAAGAACACATCGGTCAAAAACCGTCTGGCGGTCCTGCAGGGGCTCATGGACACGGACGGGACAGTGGATGCCCAAGGCATGAGCGTGTCGTTCTGTTCGGCCTCCCGGCCGCTGGCGGACGACGTGGCATGGCTGGTCCGCTCGCTGGGGGGAAGGGCTCGAGTCCTGCCGAAGAAGGCCGCATTTAACGTCTCCGTCGCATTGCCCGACGAGTACGTCCCGTTCAGGCTCGACCGGAAGGCGCGTCGCATGCGCCCGAGGCCGAAGTACAACACCTTCCGACGGGGGATCCGTGCGGTCGAGTACGTCGGACGCAAGCCCGTGCAGTGCATCAGTGTCACCGACGCGAGTCATGCGTACGTCACCGATCACTTCACCGTGACTCACAACACCATGGTCGCGTTGCGCGCCATGCTCGCCGTGGTCGACTCCGGCGGCCAGGCCGCCATGCTCGCCCCCACCGAGGTCCTGGCCCAGCAGCACCACCGGTCCATCACCGAGATGATGGGGGAGCTGGCGGAGGGCGGCATGCTGGGGGGCTCCGACCAGGGCACCAAGGTCGTCCTGCTCACCGGGTCCATGGGCACCGCCGCCCGCCGGCAGGCGCTGCTCGACCTGGTCACCGGCGAGGCCGGTCTCGTCATCGGGACGCACGCACTGATCGAGGACAAGGTCACGTTCCACGACCTGGGCCTGGTCGTCGTGGACGAACAGCACCGCTTCGGGGTGGAACAGCGCGACGCCCTCCGCTCCAAGGGCAAGCAACCGCCCCACCTCCTCGTCATGACCGCCACCCCCATTCCCCGTACCGTCGCCATGACCGTCTTCGGGGACCTGGAGACCTCCGTCCTCGACCAGCTCCCGGCCGGCCGCTCGCCCATCGCCAGCCACGTCGTCCCCTCGAAGGACAAGCCGCACTTCCTCAGCCGCGCCTGGGAACGGGTCCGCGAGGAAGTGGAGAACGGCCACCAGGCGTACGTCGTCTGCCCCCGCATCGGGGACGACGAGGACGAGGCCGCCAAAAAGAAGGGGAAGGGCAGGAAGGCTGCCGACGAGGAGGAGGCGGCCGCGGCGGACAAGCGGCCCCCGCTCGCCGTCCTGGAGATCGCCGAGCAGCTCGCCAAGGGCCCGCTGACGGGACTGCGCGTCGAGGTGCTGCACGGCAGGATGCAGCCCGACGACAAGGACGGCGTGATGCGCCGCTTCGCCGCCGGCGACGTCGACGTCCTGGTCGCCACCACCGTCATCGAGGTCGGCGTCAACGTCCCCAACGCCACCGCCATGGTCATCATGGACGCCGACCGCTTCGGCGTCTCCCAGCTGCACCAGCTGCGCGGCCGGGTCGGCCGCGGCTCCGCCCCCGGCCTCTGCCTGCTGGTCACCGAGGCCCACGAGGCGAGCCCGGCCCGCGCCCGCCTCTCCGCCGTCGCCGCCACGCTGGACGGCTTCGAACTGTCCCGGATCGACCTCGAACAGCGCCGCGAGGGCGACGTCCTCGGCCAGGCCCAGTCCGGCGTCCGCTCCTCGCTGCGGGTCCTCAGCGTCATCGACGACGAGGAGGTCATCGCCGCCGCCCGCCAGGAGGCCGTCGCCGTCGTGGCCGCCGACCCCGGCCTGGAACGCCTGCCCGAGCTGCGCACCGCCCTGGACGCCCTGCTCGACAAGGAACGCGAGGAGTACCTGGAGAAGGGGTGAGCGCGGGCGGACCCCCGCCCGCCGCCCCGGCGCACCGGACCCCCGGCCCTCCGGAGCACCGGGCACCGCCCGCCCCGGGGCGCTCCACCCCCGCCGACGCCATATCGTGGGAGGCACGGCGCCCACGGCACCCCGAGCGCCGCCCCGACCCGAGGACCAGTCACCCATGACCCGCGTGATCGCAGGCGTGGCCGGCGGACGCCGCCTGGCCGTCCCGCCCGGCACCGGCACCCGCCCCACATCCGACCGCGCGCGCGAGGGCCTGTTCTCCACCTGGCAGGCGCTCCTGGGAACCCTGGACGGCATCCGGATCGCCGACCTCTACGCCGGCTCCGGCGCCGTCGGCCTCGAAGCGCTCTCCCGGGGCGCCGCCCACGCCCTGCTCGTGGAAGCCGACCCCAAGGCCCTGCGCACCGTCAAGGACAACGCCCGCACCCTAGGCCTGCCCGGCGCCGAGGTCCGAGGCGGCAAAGCCGAACAGATCGTGACGGGTCCGGCACCGGCCGAACCGTACGACGTGGTCTTCCTGGACCCGCCGTACGCCGTCACCGACGACGATCTTGGCGAGATCCTGCTCACACTCCGTGCCCAGGGGTGGCTCACGGGCGACGCGCTCGTCACCGTGGAACGCAGCACCAGAGGCGGAGAATTCAGCTGGCCCAAGGGTTTCGAGCCATTGCGGGCCCGTCGCTACGGCGAGGGGACGCTTTGGTACGGTCGCGCCGCCGCTACGTGCGAAGACGCACGATGACCGGACCGGAGAGCGAGGGAATCAAGTTGCGCCGCGCCGTATGCCCGGGGTCGTTCGACCCCATCACCAACGGACATCTCGACATCATCGGCCGTGCCTCGAAGCTGTACGACGTCGTACATGTCGCGGTGATGATCAACCAGTCCAAGAAGGGCCTGTTCACGGTCGACGAGCGGATCGACCTCATCCGCCAGGTCACCGCGGAGTTCGGCAACGTCCAGGTCGAGTCGTTCCACGGCCTGCTGGTCGACTTCTGCAAGCAGCGCGACATCCCGGCGATCGTGAAGGGCCTGCGGGCCGTCAGCGACTTCGACTACGAACTCCAGATGGCCCAGATGAACAACGGGCTCTCCGGCGTCGAGACGCTCTTCGTGCCGACCAACCCCACCTACAGCTTCCTGTCCTCCTCGCTGGTCAAGGAGGTCGCCACCTGGGGCGGCGACGTCTCCCACCTGCTGCCGCCGGTGGTCCAGGAGGCCCTGGCCGAACGCCTCGCCCGGAGCTGAGCCACTGACAGCGCGTCAGCCGTACCCACCGCAGGTGTCGGGCGGGCGCCGACTGGCCGTACAGTCGTCCCGTCCGTCTCCAACCGGCAGTAGAGAGTGGCGAGCACACGGTGGACGTGCAGAAGAAGCTCGACGAGATCGTCGAGACGGTCGGGAACGCCCGGTCCATGCCCATGTCGGCGTCCTGCGTGGTCAACCGCGCCGAACTGCTCGCGATGCTCGAAGAGGTGCGCGACGCCCTGCCCGGCTCGCTCGCCCAGGCCGCGGAGGTCATCGGCGGCCACGAACAGCTCGTCGAGCAGGCCCGCCAGGAGGCCGGCCGCATCATCGAGAACGCCCACGCCGAGCGGACCGCCCTGATCTCCGACACCGAGATCGCCCGGCGCTCCCGGGCCGAGGCCGACCGAATCCTCGCCGAGGCCCGCAAGGAGGCCGACGAGGTCCGCGCCGAGGCCGACGAGTACGTCGACAGCAAGCTCGCCAACTTCGAGGTCGTCCTCACCAAGACCATCGGTTCCGTCGACCGGGGCCGCGAGAAGCTCCTCGGCCGCGGCCAGGGCTTCGACGAGCAGGGCTACGAGGACCCGGACTTCGCCGAGGCCCCCGAGCGCAGCACCGACCCGGACACCCTCCGGAGCCGCGCCGACGCGTACGTGGACACCAAGCTCGGCGCCTTCGAGGCGGTGCTCGCCAAGACCCTGGAGGCGGTCGGCCGGGGCCGGCAGAAGCTGCACGGCCGGGTCGCCACCGACGAGCTCGGCGCGCACATCGCCGCCCAGGACGCGGCCGGCGATCAGGGGCACACCAGCGACGAGGACCACTGGGCCGGACTGGCCGAGGTGGCCGCCCCGCAGCCGCTCCGGATGCCGCACCAGGCCGAACCGCAGTACGCCCGGCCGGAACCGCAGTACGCCCAGGGCTACGGCTACCAGGAGCAGCCGCAGCAGGACGCCTCCTACCAGGACCGGCAGGCCCAGCAGGACGTCTACGGCTACCAGCAGCCCGACCCGTACGCGGCCTACCAGCAGCAGGGCTACGACCAGGGCGGGGCGCGCGCCGCGATGCCCGCGCAGGGCGGCTACGACGCGGCGGGAGCCGACTCCGGCTCGGCCACGGCGGCGACGCCCGCGCAGGGCGGCTACGACGCCTGGCAGCAGCCGGTCCAGTCCCAGCAGCCCCTCCAGCAGTCCGGCGAGGGCGCCTTGGACGAGACCAGCCTGTTCGACACCAGCATGATCGACCTGGACCAGCTCCGCCGTTACGAACAGGAACGCTGACCGCCGCAGGGCCCGGATTGGGAGCTGGGCGGTGTGTCCAGTATCCTGGCTGTTCGGTCGCGCGTATGTCCGCGATCTCGGCTGCCCGCTTCGATTCCGGACCGGTCGGCCCCTCCCACCACGCGTGACGCGTTCGATCCGAAAGCAGGAGAAGCCCTGAACGGCCACCTCGACCACCGAAACCCCCTCGTGTTCGACACGCACGAGCTGGGGCGGCGTCCGGGTGCCATGAAGCGGCTGACCCGCACGGCGGACGCCCCCGCCGATCTCGGTATCGGCGACGTCATCGGAGTGCCCGAGGGCGCTCCGGTGAAACTGGACCTCCGCCTCGAATCCGTCATGGAGGGCGTGCTCGTCACCGGGACCGCCCGTGCGACGGTCGAGGGGGAGTGCGTAAGGTGTCTGGAGCCGCTGAGCCGCGAGGTCGAGGCGGACTTCCAGGAGATGTTCTCGTACCCTGACGCCGACGACCGGAACCACGGCAAGCCCGCGGACCCGGTCGACGACGCCGAGGACGACGAGGACAGGCTTTTCCTCGAGGACGGCTTGTTCGACCTCGAGCCGGTGCTGCGTGATGCGGTGGTGCTCGCACTGCCGATGCAGCCGGTGTGCAAGGAATCCTGTGCCGGTCTGTGCTCCGAGTGCGGAGTCAGGCTGGACGAGAATCCCGGCCACCACCACGATGCCGTCGACGCTCGTTGGGCGGCACTGCAAGGACTCGCCGAGACCGTTCAGGACGGCGAGAAGGACAACATGGGCGGCGCCGCACCCGGCGTCGACAAGAAGCAGGAGAAGTAGCCGTGGCTGTTCCGAAGCGGAAGATGTCGCGCAGCAACACGCGCCACCGCCGGTCGCAGTGGAAGGCTGCGGTCCCCACCCTGGTTTCGTGCGAGCGCTGCCAGGAGCCGAAGCTGCAGCACATCGCGTGCCCCAGCTGCGGCACGTACAACAAGCGCCAGGTCCTCGAGGTCTGAGCGGCTGGTGAGAGGCCCGATGTCTGAGTTGTCCCACGCCAAGAAGCAGGCAGACAACGTCAACACAGCCTCGTCCCACACGCTTCTGGAAGGGCGGCTCGGGTACCGACTCGAGTCCGCCCTTCTGGTGCGTGCGCTGACCCACCGTTCGTACGCGTACGAGAACGGCGGTCTGCCCACCAACGAGCGGCTGGAGTTCCTCGGGGACTCCGTGCTCGGTCTGGTGGTCACGGACACGCTGTACCGCACCCACCCCGACCTGCCCGAAGGCCAGCTGGCCAAGTTGCGGGCCGCGGTGGTCAACTCGCGGGCGCTTGCGGAAGTGGGCCGCGGCCTCGAACTCGGCTCCTTCATCCGGCTCGGCCGCGGTGAAGAGGGCACGGGTGGCCGGGACAAGGCCTCCATCCTCGCCGACACCCTGGAAGCGGTGATCGGCGCGGTCTATCTCGATCAGGGCCTCGACGCGGCATCGGAGCTGGTCCACCGGCTCTTCGACCCGCTGATCGACAGGTCCTCGAACCTCGGCGCCGGCCTGGACTGGAAGACCAGCCTCCAGGAGCTCACCGCGAGCGAGAGCCTCGGAGTCCCCGAGTACCTCGTCACGGAGACCGGCCCGGACCACGAGAAGACCTTTACTGCTGCCGCTCGCGTCGGTGGTGTCTCGTACGGCACCGGCACCGGCCGTAGCAAGAAGGAAGCGGAGCAACAGGCGGCCGAGTCCGCCTGGCGCGAGATCAGCGCCGCCGCGGAGGCGCGGGAGGCCGCGGCGAAGGCCGCGGCCGGCGGAGGGGTCGCCGACACCCCTGCCGACCCGTCGCCGTCCACGGACGTCGCTCCGGCCTGACCTGCGAGAACCCCCCGGTGCCGCCGTGCGCCGGGGGGTTCTCCCTGTCCGCGTACCCCAGTCGTGTTTCCCCCAGGAGCCGTCCCGTGCCCGAACTGCCCGAGGTCGAAGTCGTCCGCCGAGGACTGGAGCGCTGGGTCGCCGGGCGGACCGTCGGGGAGGTCGAGGTCCTGCACCCGCGCGCGGTCCGCCGCCATCTCGCGGGCGGCGTGGACTTCGCGGCCCGGCTCACGGGAACGCGGTTCGGGGCCGCGATGCGACGGGGCAAGTACCTGTGGGTGCCGCTCGACGAGTCGGCCGGCTCGCTCCTCGGTCACCTCGGCATGAGCGGCCAGCTCCTCGTCCAGCCCGAGGGGGCGCCCGACGAGAAGCACCTGCGGGTCAGGATCGGGTTCGCCGACTCGGTCGGCACCGAACTGCGCTTCGTGGACCAGCGCACCTTCGGCGGGCTCTCGCTCCACGAGAACACCCCCGACGGACTGCCCGACGTCATCGCGCACATCGCCCGAGACCCCCTGGACCCGGCCTTCGACGACGCCGCCTTCCACACGGCGCTGCGATTGCGCCGCACCACGGTCAAGCGCGCCCTGCTCGACCAGTCGCTGATCAGCGGGGTCGGCAACATCTACGCGGACGAGGCGCTCTGGCGCGCCCGGCTGCACTACGACCGGCCGACCGCGACGCTCACCCGCCCCCGGTCCGCCGAACTGCTCGGCCACGTCCGCGACGTGATGAACGCGGCGCTGGCCCAGGGCGGCACGAGCTTCGACAGCCTCTATGTCAACGTGAACGGCGAATCGGGCTACTTCGACCGGTCGCTCGACGCCTACGGCCGCGAGGGCGAGCCCTGCCACCGCTGCGGTACGGCGATGGCGCGGCGCCCCTGGATGAACCGGTCCAGCTACTACTGCCCGCGCTGCCAGCGCCCGCCGCGCATCGCCTGAGGGCCCGTCCGCCGGACAGGCCCTCAGGTTGCGCCCCTCGTGGAGCGCGGGTCAGAAGCCGAAGTCCTGGGTCCACCAGGGGCCGCCGGCCCCGACGTGGACGCCGACGCCGAGCGTCTTGTAATCGCAATTGAGAATGTTTGCCCGGTGGCCCTCGCTGTTCATCCAGGCGTCCATCACGGCCTGTGCGTCGGCCTGGCCGCGGGCGATGTTCTCGCCGCCCAGCCCCGCGACACCGGCCGCGTCCGCCCGGTCCCAGGGGCTCTTGCCGTCGGGGTCGGTGTGGCCGAAGAAGCCGCGAGCCGCCATGTCGTCGCTGAAGTTCTGGGCGAGCGAGGCCAGCGACGCGCTCGCCGTGACCGGGCTGCAGCCGACCTTGGCGCGCTCCTCGTTGACGAGGGCCAGCACGGCCGCCTGGGCCGAGGCGGCCGTGGCGGTCGGGGTGCCGCTCTTCGACGCGGCCGGCGCGGAGGACGAGGACTTCGGGGTGGCCGGCGCCGAGGACGAGGTCTTCGGGGCGGTCGGCGCGGAGCTTCTGGCGGCCTTGGTGAGCGGGGCCTTCAACGCGGAGGAGGAGGGCGCGGCCGTCTCCTTCTTCCGGGCCGGAGCCTTCTTCCCGGCGGCGGACTTCTCTCCGGCCGGGGACTTGGACGGCGTCACCGTCTTCGACGGCGAGGCCGAAGCGGAGGCCGAGTGCGAGGCGGAGGGTGAGTGCGAGGCGGAGGGTGAGGACGACTTCGAGGGGTCTGACGTGGTGGAACGCGACTTCTCGGGCCCGGCGGCGCGGTCGGCGCCCCGGCTCACCGGCGCCGAAGCGGAGGAACGGTCGGCGGGCGAGGTGGTCGAGCCGCCCTGGGTGAGCAGGTCCGGGACGGCCTGGGAGCGCACCTGGTCGGCGGCCGGACCGCCGCCCACGGTGGAGCTGTCGCCGCCGGGCAGCAGACCCGAGGCCACGGCGACGGCACCGACGGCCATGGCCGCCGAGACGCCTATCAGTCCGGTGCGCAGGGGGATCGCCGACCGCTTCCTGCGGCCCGCCCCCCGCTGTCGGCCCGCGGCCCCGTCCGCCTGTTCTTCGGCGGCGGGCGCTGCGGCGCCGCGTCGATGGCGTCCCATCTGCTGTGCCCTTCTGACGACCTGGACGCCGTTTTCGACGCCACCATGCCCACCCGAACGAGTGAAGCTTTTGCGAGGGGACTGTACGCCATGGCGATTCGCCGAGAAGTGCTCCGCAGGCAATTGACCGGTTAGCGTTCGGGCATGAGCGAAGATGTACGACTCACCGCTTGGGTACGCGGTCGAGTACAGCAAGTAGGGTTCCGCTGGTTCACCAGGGCAAACGCTTTGGAGATCGGGGGCCTCACCGGTTTCGCCCTCAATCTCGACGACGGCAGGGTGCAGGTCGTGGCCGAGGGACGGCGTGAGAATTGCCACCGTCTTCTGGACTGGCTCCGGTCGGACGGCACACCCGGCCGTGTCGACGGCGTCACTGAGATATGGGACACGCCGCGCGGTGGATACGAGGGATTCGCGATCCGCTGAGACCACTCGTGAACGGATCCTCGAAGGGGCCGTGTTCGGATTGTGTTCGATGTGCGGCGCGGGGTGACCGGGAATGCCCCCGCCGCGCGTACACATGAAATGACCTGCGGAATGTCCTGATGGTTGCCAAGATTCGGTTGGCGTGCGAGGCTGCCGCCCTGAGGATGATCTCCGTACCCCTGAGGGTCCCGTAGGAGAGTCGCGCCGCATGATCGTCCTGCCGCGCGCCCCGGGACACCCGCGTCTGTGGGGTGTGATCGTGTTGACCGTCAAACTTTTTGGTGAGACGCTGAAATCCCCGCGCACCTTAGCTGTTCGGCAGAGCTGGTAGGCAGCAGGACAGCAGTGACACAGAGCACTGCCGAGCACCGCGGGTGCGATCCCTCACGACCCACACCGCATCGGTCGGTCACTCATTGTGGAGGACCATCCATCATGGCAAAGGCGCTTCTCGGTTACGTCGGCGGTTCCGACCCGCGACTCCTCGCCGAGATGCGACGGCTCCAGCAGCGCGTCCAGGACCTCGAATCCGAGCTTGTACGGATTCAGGAGGAGAACGACGCGCTCAACGCCGCCGCCCAGCACCAGTCGCTGCTCGACAGCATCGACATCGACGTACCCCAGGCGGAGCCGGCGCTGACCTGACCCGACCCCGAGGCCCTCAGGGGCCGGTCGGGCCCCACGCGCCAATCGCCCGGGCATATCGCCGGACCACCACCGGATCATTGAGGATCGATACCGCAGGCCGGACTGTTGCCGGATTGCGCTGATCCGCTTCTCCTCCGCCTTGTCATTGATCCGGATAACGCACGGCTCAGGCACATGTACGACGACGCCTGATCCGCAGAATTACAGGGACGCTTCGGCGTCCCTTCTTTCTTTTCCCCCGCCTCGCGCAGGTCCCGCCCCGGATGTACACCTCTTCCCTTACCGTCTGATGTGCCCTGCACCTTCATCAGCGAAACCGAGAGCGAAAGGTAGAGTCCGGCGGCGTGCACCTCAAGGCCCTGACCCTGCGCGGTTTCAAGTCGTTCGCCTCCGCCACGACCCTGCGGTTCGAACCCGGTATCACCTGCGTCGTCGGGCCCAACGGGTCGGGCAAGTCCAATGTGGTGGACGCGCTCTCCTGGGTCATGGGGGAACAGGGCGCGAAATCCCTGCGCGGCGGCAAGATGGAGGACGTGATCTTCGCCGGGACCACCGGCCGGCCGCCACTGGGCCGGGCCGAGGTCTCGCTGACCATCGACAATTCCGACGGTGCCCTGCCCATCGAGTACGCCGAAGTCACGATCACGCGGATCATGTTCCGCAACGGCGGCAGCGAATACCAGATCAACGGCGACACCTGCCGGCTGCTCGACATCCAGGAACTCCTCTCCGACTCCGGCATCGGCCGCGAGATGCACGTCATCGTCGGCCAGGGCCAGCTGGACTCCGTCCTGCACGCCGACCCGATGGGGCGCCGCGCCTTCATCGAGGAGGCGGCCGGCGTCCTCAAGCACCGCAAGCGCAAGGAGAAGGCGCTGCGGAAGCTGGATGCGATGGGGGCGAACCTCGCCAGGGTCCAGGACCTCACCGGCGAACTGCGGCGCCAGCTGAAACCGCTCGGGCGGCAGGCGGCCGTGGCCCGCCGAGCCGCCGTCATCCAGGCCGATCTGCGCGACGCCCGGCTGCGACTCCTCGCCGACGACCTCGTGACCCTGCGCACCGCCCTGCGCAGCGAGATCGCCGACGAGGCCGCGCTCAGACAGCGCCGTGAGGCGGCCGAGGCGGAACTCAAGGCCGCCCTCACCCGCGAGGCCGAACTGGAGGACGAGGTGCGGCGGCTGACGCCCCGCCTCCAGCGCGCCCAGCAGACCTGGTACGAGCTGTCGCAGCTGGCCGAACGGGTACGGGGCACGATCTCGCTGGCCGACGCCCGGGTGAAGAGCGCCACCGCGCCGCCCGAGGAGGAGCGCCGGGGCCGCGACCCCGAGGACATGGAGCGCGAGGCCGCCCGTATCCGCGAACAGGAGGCCGAGCTGACCGCGGCCCTGGAGGCCGCGGAGCACGCGCTCGACGACACCGCGTCCCACCGCCACGAGCTGGAGCGGGAGTTGGCGGCCGAGGAGCGCAGGCTCAAGGACGCCGCCCGCGCCCTGGCCGACCGCCGCGAAGGGCTCGCCCGGCTGCACGGCCAGGTCAACGCCGCCCGCAGCCGCGCCGGTTCGGCCCAGGCGGAGATCGACCGGCTGTCCGCCTCGCGCGACGAGGCGCGGGAGCGGGCCGTCGCGGCCCAGGAGGAGTACGAGCAGCTGAAGGCCGAGGTCGACGGTCTGGACGCCGGCGACACGGAACTCGGCGAACGCCACGACGCCGCCCGGCGCGAGCTGAAGGAGGCCGAGGCCGCGCTCTCCCGGGCCCGCGAGGAGGCCACCGCCGCCGAGCGGCAGCGCGCCGCCGTCGCGGCCCGGCACGACGCGCTGGCCCTCGGGCTGCGTCGTAAGGACGGTACGGGGGCGCTGCTCGGGGCCGGCGACCGGCTCACCGGCCTGCTCGGCCCCGCCGCCGAACTGCTGACGGTGGCCCCGGGCCACGAGGTCGCGGTGGCGGCGGCACTGGGCGCGGCGGCGGACGCGGTCGCGGTGACGGACCCGGCCGCGGCGGCGGAGGCGATCCGGCTGCTGCGCAAACAGGACGCGGGCCGGGCGGCCCTGCTTCTGGGCGGGGTGGCGTCGGAGCCCGTACGGCGGGCGGGGGCACCGGCCGCCGGGCCCGTCCCCTCGTCGGGGGCACCGGCCGCCGGTCCCGTCGACGAGGTGCCGGAGACCGTACCCGCCGCGCAGGCGCCCGCCCCCGCCATGGAACCGCGAACAACCGGCGGCCCCGCCGTCGCCGATCTCGTCAGCGGCCCCGTCGAACTGGTGGCCGCCGTCCGCAGGCTGGTGCGGGGCATGGTGGTCGTCGCGACTCTGGAGGACGCCGAGGACCTGGTGGCCGCGCATCCGGAGCTGACCGCGGTGACCGGCGAGGGCGATCTGCTCTCCGCCCACTTCGCACACGGCGGCTCCGCCGGCGCGCCCAGCCTGCTCGAAGTGCAGGCGTCCGTGGACGAGGCGGCCGCCGAGCTCGCCGGGCTCGCCGTGCGGTGCACCGAACTGGCCGAGGCGCAGCGGCTCGCGGCCGAGCGGCGGACCGCTTCGGCGGCGCTCGTCGAGGAGCTGGGGGAGCGGCGCCGGGCCGTCGAGCGGGAGCGGTCCGGGGTGGCCCAGCAGCTCGGACGCCTGGCCGGCCAGGCACGGGGCGCCGCCGGTGAGGCCGAGCGCATGGACGCCTCGGCCGCCCGGGCCCAGGAGGCGTGGGAGCGGGCCACCCAGGAGGCGGAGGAGCTGGCCGAGCGGCTGCTCGTCGCCGAGGAAGCGGCCGGGGACGGTACCGACGACGAGCCGGACACCGCCGTGCGCGACCGGCTCGCGGCCGACGGTGCCAACGCCCGCCAGACCGAGATGGAGGCCCGCCTCCAGGTCCGTACGCACGAGGAACGCGTCAAGGCGCTCGCCGGGCGCGCCGACTCGCTGGACCGGGCCGCGCGTGCCGAGCGCGAGGCGCGGGCCCGGGCCGAGCGGCGGCGCGCCCGGCTGCGCCACGAGGCGGAGGTGGCCGCGGCCGTGGCCTCGGGCGGCCGGCAACTGCTGTCCCACGTCGAGGTGTCCGTCGTACGGGCGGAGCGGGAGCGGGCGGCGGCCGAGGCGTCGAAGGGCGAGCGGGAGCGGGAGCTGGCGGCCGAGCGGCTGCGGGGCCGTGACCTCAAGGGGGAGCTGGACAAGCTGACGGACTCGGTGCACCGGGGCGAGGTGCTGGGTGCCGAGAAGCGGCTGCGGATGGAGCAGCTGGAGACGAAGGCGCTGGAGGAACTGGGCGTCGAGCCGGCCGGGCTGGTGGCGGAGTACGGCCCCGGCCAGCCGGTGCCGCCGTCCCCGCCCGCCGAGGGCGAGGAGCTGCCGGAGGACCCGGAGCACCCGCGTAACCTGCCGAGACCGTTCGTCAGGGCCGAGCAGGAGAAGCGGCTCAGGTCGGCCGAACGGGCGTATCAGCAACTCGGGAAGGTGAATCCACTCGCCCTTGAGGAGTTCTCCGCGCTGGAGGAGAGGCACAAGTTCCTCTCCGAGCAGCTGGAGGACCTGAAGAAGACCCGGGCCGATCTGCTGCAGGTCGTCAAGGAGGTCGACGAGCGGGTCGAGCAGGTCTTCACCGAGGCGTACCGGGACACCGCGCGCGAGTTCGAGGGCGTCTTCTCGCGCCTCTTCCCGGGCGGTGAGGGGCGGCTGATCCTGACCGATCCCGACAACATGCTCACCACCGGCGTGGACGTCGAGGCCCGGCCGCCGGGCAAGAAGGTCAAGCGGCTCTCCCTGCTGTCGGGCGGGGAAAGGTCCCTGACGGCGGTGGCGTTGCTGGTCTCGATCTTCAAGGCGAGGCCGAGCCCGTTCTATGTGATGGACGAGGTCGAGGCGGCGCTCGACGACACCAACCTCCAGCGGCTGATCCGGATCATGGAGGAGCTCCAGGAGAGCTCGCAGCTCATCGTGATCACGCACCAGAAGCGGACGATGGAGGTCGCCGACGCGCTGTACGGCGTCTCCATGCAGGGCGACGGCGTCTCGAAGGTCATCAGCCAGCGCCTTCGCTGAGTCTTTACCCAATCTTCAGGAGTTCAACGTGCCTTTTTGGGTACGTGTGGGTGGATCTCAGCTCCGACTACGACCCAGCCAGGTATTGACTTCAAAACTTGAACACATAGTCTCTGCATCGTCGTTTTTGCCTTCAAGTGGTGTCTAAGTAGAAGTTGTGTACCACTGGGAGGAGCTCACCCCCCACGCCTGTCATTGCGGCCAGGCATCAGGAGTTCATGTGACCAGCACATCGCAGGGGCCGGAGTCCGGGGCCCGCGCGGCCCACCCGGACCACCTCGGCCATGTCATCTTCATCACCGCCGCGGCCGCGATGGGTGGCTTCCTGTTCGGCTACGACAGCTCCGTGATCAACGGCGCCGTCGAGGCGATCCGCCACCGTTACGACATCGGCTCCGGCACGCTCGCCCAGGTCATCGCCATCGCGCTGATCGGCTGCGCGATCGGCGCCGCCACGGCCGGCCGGATCGCCGACCGCATCGGGCGCATCCGCTGCATGCAGATCGCCGCCGTCCTGTTCACCATCAGCGCCGTGGGTTCCGCGCTCCCGTTCGCGCTCTGGGACCTGGCGATGTGGCGCATCATCGGCGGCTTCGCGATCGGCATGGCCTCGGTGATCGGCCCCGCCTACATCGCCGAGGTCTCGCCCCCCGCCTACCGCGGCCGGCTCGGCTCCTTCCAGCAGGCCGCGATCGTCATCGGCATCGCCATCTCCCAGCTCGTCAACTACGGCATCCTGCAGATCGCCGACGGTGACCAGCGCGGCAAGATCGGCGGGCTCGAGGCCTGGCAGTGGATGCTCGGCGTGATGGTCGTGCCCGCGGTCCTCTACGGTCTGCTCTCGTTCGCCATCCCCGAGTCGCCGCGCTTCCTGATCTCCGTCGGCAAGCGGGACCGGGCCCGGCAGATCCTGGAAGAGGTCGAGGGCAAGGGCGTCGACCTCGACATGCGGGTCGAGGAGATCGAGACCGCGATGCGCCGGGAGCACAAGTCCAGTTTCAAGGACCTGCTCGGAAGCCGCTTCGGCTTCCTGCCCATCGTCTGGGTCGGCATCGGCCTCTCGGTGTTCCAGCAGCTCGTCGGCATCAACGTGGCGTTCTACTACTCGTCGACGCTGTGGCAGTCCGTCGGCATCGACCCGACCGACTCGTTCTTCTACTCGTTCACCACCTCGATCATCAACATCATCGGTACCGTCATCGCGATGATCCTGGTGGACCGGGTCGGCCGCCGTCCGCTGGCCCTCGTCGGCTCGTGCGGCATGGCCATCGCCCTCGCCTTCGAGGCCTGGGCCTTCTCCGCCGACCTGATCGACGGCAAGCTCCCGACCACCCAGGGGGCGGTCGCCCTCGTCGCCGCCCACGTCTTCGTGCTCTTCTTCGCCCTGTCGTGGGGTGTCGTGGTCTGGGTCTTCCTCGGCGAGATGTTCCCCAACCGCATCCGCGCCGCCGCGCTCGGCGTCGCCGCCTCGGCGCAGTGGATCGCCAACTGGGCGATCACCGCGAGCTTCCCGAGCCTCGCCGACTGGAACCTGTCCGGCACGTACATCATCTACGCCTGCTTCGCCACGCTCTCGATCCCCTTCGTCATCAAGTTCGTGAAGGAGACCAAGGGCAAGGCGCTGGAGGAGATGGGCTAACTCCCCGCTGCCCCCTCCTCGAAACCGTACGGCCCCGTTCGCACCACGCGAGCGGGGCCGTACGCGGCTCAGCCGCCGTCCGCCGCGTGGAACGGCCGAGGATCGCGCCCCTCGCCCCCCGGCGTCCCGCCGCACGGCGGACGCGGGCGATCCGGCTCGCCGCCGGGGCCCGGCCGACGAGGCGTCGGAAGTGCAGGGGCGCGGCCGGACGGCCCGGGCGCGGCACTGCCGCGTTCATCGTCTCCCGGCCCCACCGCGCCACCCGGATCAGCGACCCGGGCGCCAGATCGCCCCGGTGGCCGGAAACCGCCCGGTGCAGCGCCATGCCGGGGGCGCCGCCGCGCTCCTCGTCCGGCACGGGTTCCTGGCCGCGGGTCTCCGCCGCCAGGAACATACCTTTCCGGCATACCAGGCGTAACGAATCGGCCCCGGCGTACGCCTCCGGTCCTGCGTCGGGCCCGTCCCTTCCCCGATTGCCGGCCCGGGTGACTGATACTGGGTGGGTTATGGAATTCGTCATCCTTGCTGTAGTCATCGCCCTGGTCGCGGTCGGCGTGATCAGCGGGCTCGTGGTCAGCAGCCGCAAGAAGAAGCAGCTGCCCCCGGCGCCGTCGAGCACGCCGACCATCACACCTCCCGCCGAGCCCCATGTCGGCGAGGAGGCCGAAAAGCCGCGCGAGGAATCGCGCCGCACCGTCGAGGACGTCGCGGCCCCGCCCGCCGAGGCCCTCCCGGAGACCGCGGAGCCGGAGGCGCCCGCCGCCCCCGCGCTCGACGTCCCCGAGCCCACCGCCGGCCGGCTCGTCCGGCTGCGGGCCCGCCTCGCCCGCTCGCAGAACACCCTCGGCAAGGGGCTGCTCGCGCTCCTGTCCCGGGACAACCTCGACGAGGACACCTGGGAGGAGATCGAGGACACGCTCCTCACCGCCGACGTCGGCGTCGCCCCCACCCAGGAACTGGTCGAACGCCTCCGCGAGCGCGTCCGGGTGCTCGGCACCCGCAGCCCCGAGGAGCTGCGCACCCTGCTGCGCGAGGAGCTGCTCGCCCAGCTCGGCCCCGAATTCGACCGGGCCGTGAAGACGGAGGGCGGTCTCGAGACCCCCGGCGTCGTGATGGTCGTCGGCGTCAACGGCACCGGCAAGACCACCACCACCGGCAAGCTGGCCCGGGTGCTCGTGGCCGACGGCCGCAGCGTCGTGCTCGGCGCGGCCGACACCTTCCGCGCCGCCGCCGCCGACCAGCTCCAGACCTGGGGCGAGCGGGTCGGTGCCCGTACCGTGCGCGGCCCCGAGGGCGGCGACCCGGCCTCCATCGCCTTCGACGCCGTCAAGGAGGGCATCGCCGAGGGCGCCGACGTGGTGCTCATCGACACCGCCGGCCGGCTGCACACCAAGACCGGCCTGATGGACGAGCTCGGCAAGGTCAAGCGGGTCGTCGAGAAGCACGGCCCGCTCGACGAGGTGCTGCTCGTCCTCGACGCCACCACCGGGCAGAACGGCCTGGTGCAGGCGCGGGTCTTCGCCGAGGTCGTCGACATCACCGGCATCGTCCTCACCAAGCTCGACGGCACCGCCAAGGGCGGCATCGTCATCGCCGTCCAGCGCGAGCTGGGCGTGCCGGTCAAGCTCGTCGGACTCGGCGAGGGTCCCGACGACCTGGCCCCGTTCGAGCCGGAGGCGTTCGTCGACGCGCTGATCGGGGACTGACCCGGCCGGGGCAGGACAGCCGGAAGCCCGGCCGCGCGATCGACGCGGCCGGGCTTCCGGCTTGTCCGGACGGCCCGCCGCTCACCCGCGGGGCGCTTCCGGCCGTGCGGGCCGTACGCGGCTCAGCCGCAGGGCGCCGCCCAGCGGTGGCAGAGGTACGCCAGCGTGCCGAGCAGCAGCCGGGCCTCCGGGGGCGTCGCGCTGTCCAGGCCGGGCGGCCGCAGCCAGCGCACCGGTCCCAGCCCGCCCCGGTCGGAGGGCGGCGCCGTGATGTGACTGCCGGGGCCGAGCGCCCGCAGGTCGAGCCCCGCGTCGTCCCAGCCCGTCCGGTACAGCAGCCCGGGGAGCTCGTCGGCCGCACCCGGCGCCACGAAGAACTGAGCCCGGCCCTGCGGGGTCACCGCGACCGGGCCCAGCGGCAGGCCCATCCGCTCCATCCGCGCCAGGGCCCGGCGCCCGGCCGCCTCCGCCACGTCGAGCACGTCGAAGCCGCGGCCCACGGGGAGCATCATCGAGGCGCCCGGCACCTCGGCCCAGGTGCGCGCCACCGTGTCGAGCGTCGCCCCTGCGGGCACCTCGCTCGCGAAGTCCAGCGGATGCGCGCCCGGGGCGGCGCAGCCGGCGTCCCCGCAGGAGCAGACGCCGTCCGCAGCGCGGGCCCCGGCCACGACGGCCCAGCCCCACAGTCCGGTGTACTCCGCCACCGCGGTGCTGCCGACGGAGGCACGGGCGCGACGCCGTGCACCGGTGCGCATCTCGCGGATGCCGATCGTGAAGCCCATGCCCCCTCCAACGGGTCCGGCTCGCCGATGGTTACGAAGAGGAGCGTGCAACCGCCCGCGCGCCCCCCGGCGCTTCCCCGCGCCTGTGCTGATCGCCCTGTCAAGTGAATCGCGACCCGCGCGGGTGGCGTTCAATCGAAGGGGTGGCGAATGGTGGCGATTACGCAAAGGGCCTCGCCGGGCCGGTGATCACAGGATTACCGTCGGTACACGAATCATGGAAGTATGTGCGCCCGTGGGTATGCCGCGGGCAACCCGGTTTTCTGTTCGATCGGGCGCAACGCCCGTACGGGCGACATGAGTTCGCGGCATTCTGATAGTGCTTCGCGCGACAGTGTTCGGCGGGATGGGGGCGTTCCAGTGAGTGGCAGCGGCGCAGGCGAGACGAATGCCGGCAAGCGCCCGAACGGGCAATTGGGATCATGGTTCGTGCGCAGCGGCTGGTCGAAGGGCGAGCTGGCGCGGCAGGTGAACCGCCGGGCACGCCAGATGGGCGCCCACCACATCAGCACCGACACCTCCCGGGTGCGGCGCTGGCTCGACGGCGAGCAGCCGCGCGAACCGATCCCGCGCATCCTGTCCGAGCTGTTCTCCGAGCGCTTCGGCAGCGTCGTGGCCGTCGAGGACCTGGGCCTGCGTACCCCGCACCAGGCACCCTCCGTGGCCGGCGTCGACCTGCCGTGGGCGGGGCCGCAGACCGTCGCCCTGCTCAGCGAGTTCTCGCGCAGCGACCTGATGCTCGCCCGTCGCGGCTTCCTCGGCAGCTCCCTCGCCCTCGCCGCGGGCCCCGCGCTCATCGAACCCATGCAGCGCTGGCTGGTACCGGTCGTGGGCGCCCCCGCCGCCGAACCGGAATCCGCCGCGGCCGCCCGCCGCCCCTCCCGGCTCTCCGCCCCCGAGCTGGACCTGCTGGAGTCGACCACCGCGATGTTCCGCCAGTGGGACGCGCAGTGCGGCGGCGGCCTGCGCCGCAAGGCCGTCGTCGGCCAGCTCCACGAGGTCACCGACCTGCTCCAGGAACCCCAGCCCGCCGCCACCTCCAGGCGCCTGTTCCGCTGCGCCGCCGAACTGGCCGAGCTGGCGGGCTGGATGAGTTACGACGTCGGCCTCCAGCCCACCGCCCAGAAGTACTTCGTGCTCGCCCTGCACGCCGCCAAGGAGACCGGCGACAAGCCGCTGGGCTCGTACGTCCTGTCCAGCATGAGCCGGCAGATGATCCACCTCGGCCGCCCGGAGGACGCCCTGGAGCTGATCCACCTCGCCCAGTACGGAAGCCGCGACTGCGCGACCCCGCGCACCCAGGCCATGCTGTACGCGATGGAGGCCCGCGCCTACGCCAACATGGGCCAGCCCAGCAAGTGCAAGCGGGCGGTCCGGATGGCCGAGGACACCTTCCTCGACGCCGGCGTCGACGGCGAGCCCGAGCCCGACTGGATCCGCTTCTTCTCCGAGGCCGAGCTCAACGGCGAGAACTCGCACTCCTTCCGCGACCTCGCCTACGTGGCCGGCCGCAGCCCCACGTACGCCTCGCTCGCCGAGCCCATCATGCAGAAGGCGGTCCAGCTCTTCGGCGAGGACGACGAGCACCAGCGCTCCTACGCGCTCAATCTCATCGGCCTCGCCACCGTCCACCTCCTCAAGGGCGAGCCCGAGGCATCCACCGTGCCGGCCGAGAAGGCGCTGCGCGTCGCCAGGAAGGTGCGCTCCGAGCGCGTCAACACCCGGCTCCGCAAGACCGTCGACACCGCTGCCAGGGACTTCGGGGACGTACCCGAGGTCGCCCGGCTCACCGAACTCCTCGTCGAACAACTGCCCGAGACCGTGGAAGCCGTCTAGCGCGACCACATAGCGGCCCCCATACCCCGGCCACGACGATCACCCAGCACAGACCGACTTCGGCTCCCCCCATTGCCAGGTCAACGGGTGATCGCCGTGGCCGGTTCGTGTGGTCGTTCCCCCACCGGAGCGTCGTAACCGCACCGTATGCGGCCGGGGCCGCAGAGTGGGCGCGAGCGTGGGTACGGCAGGTGTGGTTCATGGGGACGTAACACGTCGCTCCCCTTCGTCACTGCGGCGAAACATCGCGGCGCACCGGTCGAAACGGCGCTGCGCGAACCTCATGGCGCATAACCGGCCCGCACCTTTCCCCCGTGGTCCCGCAGTGGTTGTGCCCCCACCGCCCGCACGCGGCCGCACCGACGACGAGGAGACGCCGATGCCCCCAGGCATCACGACGCTTGCCGCAGACGCCCCGACGCTGTCTGCAGCCAACACCGGCTTCATGCTCATCTGCTCGGCCCTGGTGATGCTCATGACCCCGGCCCTCGCCTTCTTCTACGGAGGCATGGTCCGCGTCAAGAGCACCCTCAACATGCTGATGATGAGCTTCATCAGCCTCGGGATCGTCACGATCCTGTGGGTGCTCTACGGATTCAGCCTCGCCTTCGGTACCGACACCGGCTCGGTCATCGGCTGGAGCCAGGACTTCGTCGGCCTCAGCGGGATCGGCGTCACGGAACTCTGGCCCGACTACACCATCCCGGTCTACGTCTTCGCCGTCTTCCAGCTGATGTTCGCCGTCCTCACGCCCGCCCTGATAAGCGGTGCCCTCGCCGACCGGGTCAAGTTCACCTCCTGGGCCCTGTTCATCGCGCTGTGGGTCACCGTCGTCTACTTCCCGGTCGCCCACTGGGTCTGGGGCGCCGGCGGCTGGCTCTTCGAGCTGGGCGTCATCGACTTCGCCGGTGGTACGGCCGTCCACATCAACGCGGGTGCCGCGGCCCTCGGCGTGATCCTCGTCATCGGCAAGCGGGTCGGCTTCAAGAAGGACCCGATGCGGCCGCACAGCCTGCCGCTCGTCATGCTCGGCGCCGGTCTGCTGTGGTTCGGCTGGTTCGGCTTCAACGCCGGCTCCTGGCTCGGCAACGACGACGGCGTGGGCGCGGTCATGTTCGTCAACACCCAGGTCGCCACCGCCGCCGCGATGCTCGCCTGGCTCGGCTACGAGAAGATCCGCCACGGCTCCTTCACCACCCTCGGTGCCGCGTCCGGCGCGGTCGCCGGACTCGTCGCCATCACCCCGGCGGGCGGCGCGGTCAGCCCGCTCGGCGCCATCGCGGTCGGCGCCATCGCCGGTGTGCTGTGCGCCATGGCCGTCGGCCTCAAGTACAAGTTCGGCTACGACGACTCCCTCGACGTCGTCGGTGTCCACCTCGTCGGCGGCATCGCCGGCTCGCTGCTCGTCGGCTTCTTCGCCACCGGCGGCGTCCAGTCCGACGCCAAGGGCCTCTTCTACGGCGGCGGACTCGACCAGCTCGGCAAGCAGGCCGTCGGGGTCTTCGCGGTCCTCGCGTACTCTCTCGTCGTCTCCGCCGTTCTCGCCCTCGTCGTCGACAAGACCCTCGGGATGCGCGTCGACGAGGACGACGAGATCTCCGGCATCGACCAGGTCGAGCACGCCGAGACCGCGTACGACTTCAGCGGCGCCGGCGGCGGCGCGGCCTCCCGCACCTCCGCCCCCGCCCCCGGCCCGGCCGCCCCGACGAACAAGAAGGTGGACGCATGAAGCTCATCACCGCAGTCGTGAAGCCCCACCGCCTCGACGAGATCAAGGAAGCCCTCCAGGCGTTCGGCGTCCAGGGCCTCACCGTCACCGAGGCCAGCGGCTACGGTCGTCAGCGCGGCCACACCGAGGTCTACCGGGGCGCCGAGTACACCGTCGACCTCGTCCCCAAGATCCGCATCGAGGTCCTGGTCGAGGACGAGGACGCCGAACAGCTCCTCGACGTCGTCGTCAAGGCCGCCCGCACCGGCAAGATCGGTGACGGCAAGGTCTGGAGCGTCCCCGTCGAGACCGCCATCAGGGTCCGTACGGGCGAACGCGGCCCGGACGCGCTCTGACCGGTACGCACCACTGTTTCGCACTGTTCCGCACACGGAAGGGCAGCTGGGTGACGAGCATCGAAACCACCACCGAATCCGAGGACTCGGGACCCAGCGGCTATGCGGCGGCCCGGCTGCGCCTTCTCCAGGAGAAGGAGCGGCCCGGGCCGCCGCGCCGTGCCGCCCTCGCCGCCCTCACCGACGACTGGCTCACCGCCCTGTTCACCGCGGCGGCCGAGCACGCGGGCATCCGGGGCGCCGCCCTCGTCGCCGTCGGCGGCTACGGCCGCGGCGAACTCTCCCCGCGCAGCGACCTCGACCTCCTCCTCCTGCACGACGGCACCGCCGACGCCGCGGCCGTCGCCGCCCTCGCCGACCGGATCTGGTACCCCGTCTGGGACCTGGGCCTCGCCCTCGATCACTCCGTCCGCACCCCCGCCGAGGCCCGGAAGACCGCGGGCGAGGACCTCAAGGTCCAGCTCGGACTGCTCGACGCCAGGCCCCTCGCAGGCGACCTCGGCCTCGTCGCGTCCCTGCGCACCGCGATCCTCGCCGACTGGCGCAACCTCGCCCCCAAACGCCTGCCCGACCTCCACGAACTCTGCCGCGAACGCGCCGAACGCCACGGTGAGCTGCGGTTCCTCCTGGAACCCGACCTCAAGGAGGCCCGGGGCGGCCTGCGCGACGCCACCGCCCTGCGCGCCGTCGCCGCCTCCTGGGTCGCCGACGCCCCCCGTGAAGGACTCGCCGCGGCCCGCCGCGTCCTGCTCGACGCCCGCGACGCCCTCCACCTCACCACCGGCCGCGCCACCGACCGCCTCGCCCTCCAGGAACAGGACCAGGTCGCCCAGGCCCTCGGCCTCCTCGACGCCGACGCCCTGCTGCGCCAGGTCTACGAGGCCGCCCGCACCGTCTCGTACGCCACCGACGTCACCTGGCGCGAGGTCAACCGGGTGCTGCGCGCCCGCTCCGCCCGGCCCCGGCTGCGCGCCCTGCTCGGCGGCCGGAACCCCGCACCCGACCGGACCCCGCTCGCCGACGGCGTCGTGGAGGCCGACGGCGAGGCCGTGCTCGCCCGCACCGCCCGGCCCGAACGCGACCCGGTGCTCGTCCTGCGCGCCGCCGCGGCGGCCGCCCAGTCCGAACTGCCGCTCTCCCGTCACGTCGTACGCCACCTCGCGACCACCGCCCAGCCGCTCCCGGTGCCCTGGCCGGCCGAGGCCCGCGAGGAGCTCGTCACGCTGCTCGGCGCCGGCGAGGCCGTCGTCCCCGTCTGGGAGGCCCTGGAGGCCGAAGGGCTGATCACCCGCCTCCTGCCCGACTGGGAACGCGTCCACTGCCGCCCGCAGCGCAACCCCGTCCACACCTGGACCGTCGACCGGCACCTCGTCGAGACGGCCGTCCGCGCCTCCTCGCTCACCCGCCGCGTCGGCCGCCCCGACCTGCTGCTCGTGGCCGCCCTGCTGCACGACATCGGCAAGGGCTGGCCCGGCGACCACTCCGTTGCCGGCGAGGTCATCGCCCGCGACATGGCCGCCCGGATCGGCTTCGAACAGCACGACGTGGGCGTCATCGCCACCCTCGTACGCCACCACCTGCTGCTCATCGAGACCGCCACCCGCCGCGACCTGGACGATCCGGCGACCGTCCGCTCCGTCGCCGACGCCGTCGGCACCGCCGCCACGCTGGAGCTGCTGCACGCCCTGACCGAGGCCGACGCCCTCGCCACCGGACCCGCCGCCTGGTCCGCCTGGCGTGCGTCCCTCGTCGCCGAACTCGTCAGACGCGTCGCCCAGGTCCTGGCGGGGGAGGCCCCCGAGGAACCCGAGCCCGCCGCCCCGAGCGCCGAACAGGAACGCCTCGCCGTCGAGGCCCTGCGTACCGGGGAGCCCGTCCTCGCCCTGCACACGCGGCCCGAGACCCCGCACGAGGAGGACGACCCCGAACCGGTGGGCGTCGAACTCCTCATCGCGCTCCGCGACCGGCCCGGCGTGCTGCCCGCCGCCGCCGGGGTCCTCGCCCTGCACCGGCTCACGGTCCGCGCCGCCGACCTGCGGGCCGTGGAGCTGCCCACGGAGCTGGGCGAGTCCGCGGACCTGCTGCTGCTCAGCTGGCGGGTGGCCGCCGAGTACGGCTCGCTGCCCCAGGAGGCCCGGCTCCGCGCCGACCTCCTACGCGCCCTGGACGGCACCCTGGACATCCCCGCCCGCCTCGCCGAACGCGAGGCGGCCTACCCCCGGCGGCGCGGCGTGAAAGCGCCGCCGCCCCGGGTGACGGTCGCCCCGGCCGGCTCCCGCCTCGCCACGGTGATCGAGGTACGCGCCCAGGACGCCCCCGGCCTGCTGCACCGCATCGGCCACGCCCTGGAGCAGAGCGCGGTCCGGGTGCGCAGCGCGCACGTGTCGACGCTGGGGGCGAACGCGGTGGACACGGTCTACGTCACGCGCGAGGACGGCACACCGCTGGCCGACGCGGAGGCCGCCGCGCTGGCCAGGGCATTGGAGGATGCCCTGCAGTGAGCCGGTGACCGGGCGTGGGCCGCGTCGTTGACCGAGAAGAGATCGGTTCCCTCGCCCCAGAGGGATGGCCCGGCGTCCACCGCCTTCGCGCCCAGTGTCGACACGTGCTCCCCACCCCTGCGGGGATCCCAGCCCTCGCAGGTCGAATGCGACCGGCGGGGGCTGGCGTTTGCGTGGGCCAGATACCCTAGGCAGCGAAGCTTCCCGCCCCCGACCCTGAGGACCGACGAGCGCCGTGTTCGATACTCTCTCCGACCGCCTTGCCGCGACTTTCAAGAACCTCCGGGGCAAGGGCCGCTTGTCCGAGGCGGACATCGACGCCACGGCTCGCGAGATCCGTATCGCCCTGCTCGAAGCCGACGTGGCGCTGCCCGTCGTCCGGTCCTTCATCGCCAACGTCAAGGAGCGGGCGCGCGGCGTCGAGGTCTCCCAGGCGCTGAACCCGGCCCAGCAGGTCGTCAAGATCGTCAACGAGGAGCTCATCGCCATCCTCGGCGGCGAGACCCGGCGGCTGCGGTTCGCCAAGACCGCGCCCACCGTGATCATGCTGGCAGGCCTCCAGGGCGCCGGTAAGACGACCCTCGCCGGAAAGCTCGGCGTCTGGCTCAAGGGCCAGGGCCACTCCCCGCTGCTCGTCGCCTGTGACCTCCAGCGCCCCAACGCCGTCAACCAGCTGAGCGTCGTCGCCGACCGCGCCGGTGTCGCGGTGTACGCCCCCGAGCCGGGCAACGGCGTCGGCGACCCGGTCCAGGTCGCCAAGGACTCCATCGAGTACGCGAAGAACAAGGTCCACGACATCGTCGTCGTCGACACCGCCGGCCGCCTCGGTATCGACCAGGAGCTGATGCAGCAGGCCGCGGACATCCGCGACGCCGTCAGCCCCGACGAAATCCTCTTCGTCGTCGACGCGATGATCGGCCAGGACGCGGTCAACACCGCGGAGGCGTTCCGCGACGGCGTCGGCTTCGACGGTGTGGTGCTCTCCAAGCTCGACGGTGACGCCCGCGGTGGTGCCGCCCTGTCGATCGCCCATGTCACGGGCAAGCAGATCATGTTCGCGTCGAACGGTGAGAAGCTCGAGGACTTCGACGCCTTCCACCCCGACCGCATGGCGTCCCGCATCCTCGACATGGGTGACCTGCTCACCCTGATCGAGCAGGCGGAGAAGACCTTCAGCCAGGAAGAGGCCGCCAAAATGGCCTCCAAGCTGGCGTCCAGCAAGGGCGGCAAGGACTTCACGCTGGACGACTTCCTGGCCCAGATGGAGCAGGTCCGCAAGATGGGCTCCATCTCCAAGCTGCTCGGCATGCTGCCCGGCATGGGGCAGATCAAGGACCAGATCAACAACATCGACGAGCGGGACGTCGACCGCACCGCCGCGATCATCAAGTCGATGACCCCGAAGGAGCGCGCGGAGCCGACCATCATCAACGGCTCGCGGCGCGCCCGTATCGCCAAGGGTTCCGGCGTCGAGGTCAGCGCCGTGAAGAACCTGGTCGAGCGGTTCTTCGAGGCCCGCAAGATGATGTCGAAGATGGCGCAGGGCGGCGGCATGCCGGGGATGCCCGGGATGCCGGGCATGGGCGGCGGCCCGGGCCGGCAGAAGAAGCAGGTCAAGCAGGCCAAGGGCAAGCGCAAGAGCGGTAACCCGATGAAGCGCAAGGCCGAGGAGCAGGCCGCGGCCGCCCGCCGCGAGCAGGCGGCCCAGGGCGGCGTCCCCGGTCTGCCGGCCGGCCAGGACTTCGAGCTGCCGGACGAGTTCAAGAAGTTCATGGGCTGACGCCCTGGTACGTGCCCGAGGGGCGTCCGCCGGTCGGCGGGCGCCCCTCGGGCGTAGGTCACGTCGTGCAGACCAGGTAGCGGAACACGTTGGACATCCACACCGTGCCGTCCGGACGCCGGTGCGGGTGCAGGGCCTCGGCGAGTTCCTTCTCCACCTGCCACCGGTCGGTCGCCCCGACCGCCGCCTCGAACAGCCGGGTCGACAGCAGGCCGCGTACGGCGCTGTCCATGTCGGCGTAGCCGAACGGGCAGGCGACCCGGCCGGAGCCGTCCGGCTTCAGCCCGGACCGGAAGGCCACGTCCTCCAGATCGTCCCGGCGCGGGCCGCGCCAGCCGGCGCCCGGCGTGCGCCCCTCGTCGGCGAGCCGGCCCGCCACCCGCAGCACCGCTTCCGTGGCGCACCGCTCGGGCGGGCCCCAGCCGGTCAGGACGACCGTGGAGCCCCGGTCCGCCGACGGGATCGCGGCCTCCAGTGCCCGTACCAGCTCCTCGCCGTCGCCCGCCGCGCAGCCGATCGGGGTGAAGGCGGTGATCAGGTTGTGGGGTCCGCCGTCCGTCGCGGCGGTGACCGTGTCCGTGAGCCGGGGAGCGGCAGCCGGTGCGCCGCGGTCCTCGGGTGCGGGCAGGAGCCGGGCCCGGGCGAGCGCGAGCCGCTCGTGGTCGGAGTCGACGCCGGTGACCCGGGCTCCGCGGCCGACGGCCATCAGCAGAGCCAGACCGGAGCCGCAGCCGAGCGAGAGCATCCGCGTGGCGGGCCCCACCTCCAGCCGTGTGTACACCGCTTCGTACAGGGGGGCCAGCATCCGTTCCTGGATCTCGGCCCAGTCGCGGGCGCGGGAGGCGCCGTCCGCGAGAACGGACGACTCCGTGTGCCGGTGGTGCCGAACGAGCGTAGGTGTCATGGAATGCGCCCCAATCCGCCGAGGTTGCCGGTTCTGCCGGTCGGTCGTGCCCGAGTGGACGGGTACGACCGTCCTGGTTACGCGCGCTTCCCCCGTATGCCAGAGAACTGCGCATCGGGCGCCGCGTCCAGAGGTCTGCGGGACGTGGTTGTCCCCGCTGCCGTCCGGCGCACGACGGCACCGGCGTACCCGGACGGCGTGGAGACCCCGAGGGGGTCCGTCTCGTCCTCTGCCGAACAGTCTGACCCGACACGCCGGGACGGGCACGTCGAGCACGTCACGGCGCTGCCGGTACCCTCTTCATCTGCGTCGTGCGGCCGCCGGGCCCGCGCGCCGGGCGGCTCGGGAGCGCCGGGGGGCGCGTACCGCGTCTACGCGCGCAGGCGTACGCGCCGCTACGTACCGGCTTGGTGCGAGCTGTGAGGCTTCTCCGCAGATCAGCGCACCCGCCCTCGTCAGGACGCATGAAGGTCAACTGACTGGTACGTGCAAAATATTTGGGATGGCCCGGAATCGGAACACCGAGGGCCCCGCGCTCGTTGGTCACGACGTGAGCACGACACCACCTGTACTTGCCGCAGAGCTGGCGCAGGCGTGGGCCGACATTCAGCGGTACCACCCCGAGCTGCCCGATCTCGCCGCACCCGAGTCCCTGATCGGAGAGTCCTCGTCCGCCTGTGGCGCCGAGCTCTCCTTCGAGCGACTGCTCCACGAGGCAGTCCACGGCATCGCCGCCGCCAGAGGTGTCCGCGACACCTCGCGCGCCGGCCGATATCACAACCGACGATTCCTGGCGATCGCCGAGGAGCTGGGCCTCGACCATGCCGAGGAGCCCCACCCCAGCAGTGGCTTCTCCCTGGTCACGCTCAACCCCGAGGCCAAGCGCCGCTACCGGCCGACGACGGAACGGCTGCAGCGCGCCCTCAAGGCGCACACCGTGGCCACCGCCGCCGACACCAAGCGCTCCTTCCGCGGCCCGGCCGCCCGGCACGGCTCCTCCGGAGGGGGCGTGCGGGTCAAGGCCGTGTGCGACTGCGGGCGCAACGTGCGCGTGGTCCCGTCGGTTCTCGCGCAGGCCCCGATCGTCTGCGGCGGCTGCGGAAAGCCGTTCCGGATCCCGGAGACAGCGGTCGCGGTGGGGTGAGCCGACACGGTGTGGCACAATGGCTAGCTGTACTCGACAGTCGCACAGGACCCCTCTCTCCTCCGGCTGACGCGTCCATCGGGCACCCGAGTACCGCAACCCCACGTGGCATTTTCGTTGTGCCCAACCACGTCATAGACCAGGAGACACCACTTCCGTGGCAGTCAAGATCAAGCTGAAGCGTCTGGGCAAGATCCGTTCGCCTCACTACCGCATCGTCGTCGCCGACTCCCGTACCCGCCGTGACGGCCGGGCCATCGAGGAGATCGGCCTGTACCACCCGGTGCAGAACCCGTCGCGCATCGAGGTCAACTCGGAGCGTGCGCAGTACTGGCTGTCCGTCGGCGCCCAGCCGACCGAGCCGGTTCTCGCGATCCTGAAGCTCACCGGCGACTGGCAGGCGCACAAGGGCCTCCCGGCCCCCGCGCCGCTGCTGCAGCCGGAGCCCAAGGCCGACAAGCGCGCCCTGTTCGACGCCCTCTCCAGCGATGGTGAGGAGTCGAAGGGCGAGGCCATCACGCCGAAGGCGAAGAAGGCCGACAAGAAGGCGGACGAGGCTGCTGACGCCGCCGCGCCCGCCGAGTCGACCGAGGCCTGAGCATGCTCGAGGAGGCTCTCGAGCACCTCGTGAAAGGCATCGTCGACAACCCCGACGACGTGCAGGTCGCCTCGCGCAACCTGCGGCGTGGCCGTGTGCTGGAGGTCCGGGTGCACCCCGATGACCTCGGCAAGGTGATCGGCCGCAACGGCCGCACCGCACGCGCGCTGCGGACCGTCGTGGGCGCCATCGGCGGCCGTGGCATCCGCGTCGACCTCGTCGATGTGGATCAGGTTCGCTGACAGAGTTGAACACCGGCACGGGCCGGGGAGGGCCAAGAGCCCGCCCCGGCCCGTCGTCGTACGACAGGAGAGACACAAGGTGCAGTTGGTAGTCGCGCGGATCGGTCGCGCCCACGGCATCAAGGGCGAGGTCACCGTCGAGGTGCGCACGGACGAGCCGGAGCTGCGGCTCGCACCCGGAGCCGTACTGGCCACCGAGCCGGCCACGACGGGACCGCTGACGATCGAGGCCGGCCGGGTGCACAGCGGCAGGCTGCTGCTGCGCTTCGAGGGCGTGAAGGACCGTACGGCCGCCGAGGCGCTGCGCAACACCCTGCTGATCGCCGACGTCGACCCGGCGGAACTCCCGGAGGACCCGGAGGAGTTCTACGACCATCAGCTGATGGACCTGGACGTGGTCCTCGCCGACGGCACCGAGATCGGCCGGATCACCGAGATCACGCACCTGCCGTCCCAGGACCTCTTCATCGTGGAGCGGCCGGACGGCAGCGAGGTGATGATCCCGTTCGTCGAGGAGATCGTCACCGAGATCGACCTGGAGGAGCAGCGCGCGGTGATCACTCCGCCGCCCGGTCTGATCGACGCGAGCGAGGCGGTCGTGGCCTCCGCGCGCGAAGAGGGCGACGGACCGGCCGAGGGTTCCGTGGCGAAGGGCGAGGACGCCTGATGCGCCTCGACGTCGTCACGATCTTCCCCGAGTACCTGGAACCGCTGAACGTCTCGCTGGTCGGCAAGGCCCGCGCGGCCGGCCGCCTCGACGTCCACGTGCACGACCTGCGCGACTGGACGTACGACCGCCACAACACCGTCGACGACACCCCGTACGGCGGCGGCCCCGGCATGGTCATGAAGACCGAGCCGTGGGGCGAGGCCCTGGACGAGGCGCTGGCGGACGGCTACGAGGCGGGGGCGCACTCCCCGGTCCTCGTGGTGCCCACGCCGAGCGGCCGGCCGTTCGACCAGGAGCTCGCCGTCGAGCTGTCCGAGCGGCCCTGGCTGATCTTCACCCCGGCCCGCTACGAGGGCATCGACCGGCGGGTGACCGAGGAGTACGCCACCCGGATGCGGGTCGTCGAGGTGTCCATCGGCGATTACGTCCTGGCCGGCGGGGAAGCCGCGGTGCTGGTGATCACCGAGGCGGTGGCCCGCCTGCTGCCCGGCGTCCTCGGCAACGCCGCCTCCCACCAGGACGACTCCTTCGCCCCCGGCGCGATGGCGAACCTGCTGGAGGGACCCGTCTACACCAAGCCGCCCGAGTGGCGCGGCCGGTCCATCCCCGACGTGCTGCTCAGCGGCCACCACGGGCGGATCGCGCGCTGGCGGCGGGACGAGGCGCTGCGCCGTACGGCCGCCAACCGGCCCGATCTGATCGAGCGGTGCGAGGCGTCCGGCTTCGACAAGAAGGACCGGGAGATGCTTTCCATCCTCGGCTGGTCCCCCGAGCCCGGTGGCCGATTTTGGCGCCGGCCCGAGGCCGTGGAAGAATAGGCCGCTGCTGTCCGTCCGGCGTGCGCCCCTGCCACAGGGGGACACGACGCCCGTCCGACGCGATCAGCCCCTAGCACTCATCACTCTCCCGTCGATGACCTGTGGCATCGGCGAAGAAAGCAGACAACATGGCTTCCCTGCTCGATGGCGTCAATGCCGCGTCGCTGCGTACGGACATCCCGGCGTTCCGCCCCGGTGACACCGTCAACGTTCACGTCCGCGTGATCGAGGGCAACCGCTCCCGTGTCCAGCAGTTCAAGGGCATCGTCATCCGCCGCCAGGGCGCGGGCGTCAGCGAGACCTTCACGGTCCGCAAGGTCTCCTTCAGCGTCGGCGTCGAGCGCACCTTCCCGGTGCACAGCCCGATCTTCGAGAAGATCGAGCTCGTGACCCGCGGTGACGTCCGTCGCGCCAAGCTGTACTTCCTCCGTGAGCTGCGCGGCAAGGCCGCGAAGATCAAGGAGAAGCGCGACCGCTGATCTGACTGCCTCGTCCACAGGGTGTCCGGATAAGCTCTGGCCCCGATGGACACGCAAGCAGAACTCCAGGAGCGCGGCCGCTCCTCCGCACCCGCTACGGGTCCGGAGGAGCGGCCGCGCTCTTCGCGTGTCCGGGACCGGGCCGCGGACCTGATGTCCTGGCGGGGCACGCTCGCGCTCGGTGCCGTCTGCGCGGTGTTCGTGTTCCTCTTCAGCAGCTTCGTGGTGCAGCCCTTCCTGATCCCCAGCGGTTCCATGGAGCCCACGCTCCGGGTGGGCGACCGGGTGCTCGTCAACAAGCTGGCGTACCGCTTCGGCGCGGTGCCCCGGCGCGGTGACGTGGTGGTCTTCGACGGCACCGGCTCCTTCGTACGCGAGGGCGGGGAGCAGAACCCGGTCACCGCGCTGCTGCACGGAGCGGCGGCGTCCCTCGGGCTCGCGGAGCCCGCCGAGACCGATTTCGTGAAGCGGGTGGTGGGCGTGGGGGGTGACCGGGTGGTCTGCTGCGACGAGCGGGGCAGGATCGAGGTGAACGGCCGGCCGCTGAACGAGGACTACCTCTTCACCGGTGACGCGCCCTCGAAGGTCCCCTTCGACATCGTGGTGCCGGACGGCACCCTGTGGATGATGGGCGACCACCGCAGCCGCTCCCGCGACTCCCGCGATCACCTGGGGGAACCGGGCGGCGGCATGGTGCCGGTGGGCCGGGTGATCGGGCGGGTCGACTGGTTCGGCTGGCCGCCGGGCCGACTGGGCCCGCTGCCGGACACCGCGGCCTTCGACTCCGTACCGGCGGCCGGTCCGTCGCATGGGTAACCACGGGCGGCGCGGTGCCCCGGCGCCGGGGACCACGGCGCCGGACGGGGGTGCGCGTTCGCTGCCCACCCGGGCGGAGCGGCGCAAGCTGGCCCGCAAGGTGAAGCGCAGGCGGCGCAGGTCGGCGGTGCGGGAGATACCGCTGCTGATCACGGTGGCGCTGCTGATCGCGCTGGTCCTCAAGACGTTCCTGGTGCAGGCGTTCGTGATCCCGTCCGGTTCGATGGAGCAGACCATCCGGATCGGTGACCGGGTGCTCGTCGACAAGCTGACGCCCTGGTTCGGGTCGAAGCCGCAGCGCGGGGACGTCGTCGTGTTCCGCAACCCGTCCGACTGGCCGCCGCCGAACCCGGTGAGCACAGACGATCCACCCGTCGTCGTCAAGCAGGTGAAGCAGGTCCTCACCTTCGTCGGGCTGCTGCCCTCGGACGACGAGCAGGACCTGATCAAGCGGGTCGTGGCCGTCGGGGGCGACACGGTGAGGTGCTGCGAGTCGGACGGCAGGCTCGTCGTCAACGACGTGGCGGTCGATGAACCCTATGTTTTCCCCGGCGATTCCCCCTCCACCATCAAATTCGAGGTAAAGGTTCCGGCGGGCCGCCTCTTCGTCATGGGGGACCACCGCTCCAATTCCGCCGATTCGCGCTTCCACCTGGACAAGACGGCGGCCGGCACGATCTCCGAGGACGCGGTCGTGGGGCGCGCGAAATGGATCGTCTGGCCTTTCGGGCACTGGACCGGCCTGGAGGAACGCTCGGCGTTCTCCTCGGTCCCGGACGCGCGCGCCGGTACGGCGGCTGCCTCGGGACCGTCGAATAGTGTGTCTCAGGATCCCAACGGATTGATCCGGCTCCCGACCCCTGCGGAACTCCCGCTCGTTATGGGAGTGGTGGGCCTGCATCGGCTAGGACGCAGGCGGTGGCACGGAGTAAGGAGTGGATGTGGGGGATTTGGCGGTCGGCGCACGATCCGGACACGACGAACCCGAGGACCGGCCGGGCAGCCCGGCGCATTCCCAGCCCGCCGGTGCGGCGGAGGACGGGACGACGGTGAGCGGGACGGAGAGTGACGGCGGCGCGTCCGGCGGCAGCACGGCCAGGAAGAAGAACCCCCGCCCGTTCTGGAAGGAACTGCCCCTCCTCATCGGCGTCGCGCTGGTTCTGGCGCTGTTGATCAAGACGTTTCTGGTGCAGG
>NZ_JBEYCF010000024.1:82200-105790 GCF_040632605.1 Streptomyces sp. NPDC019224
ACGCTGCAGCGGGGTGACCGGGTGCTGGTGGACAAGCTGACGCCGTGGTTCGGGTCGGAGCCGGAGCGCGGCGAGGTCGTCGTCTTCCACGACCCGGACGGGTGGCTGGACGGCGAGCCGACCCCGAAGTCCAACGCGGCGCAGAAGTTCCTGAGCTTCGTCGGACTGATGCCGTCCGCCGAGGAGAAGGACCTGATCAAGCGGGTCATCGCGGTCGGCGGTGACACGGTGGAGTGCAAGAAGGGCGGCCCGGTCGAGGTCAACGGCAAGGCGCTCGACGACAAGTCCTTCATCTTCGAGGGCAACAGCGCCTGCGACGACATGCCCTTCGGCCCGTTCAAGGTGCCCGACGGCAAGATCTGGGTGATGGGCGACCACCGCCAGGACTCCTCGGACTCGCGTTACCACACCGGCGACGTCAACAAGGGCTTCGTGCCGGTGAGCCAGGTCGTGGGCCGGGCCGTGGTCGTGGCCTGGCCGGTGGGCCGCTGGTCGGCGCTCTCCGTCCCGGACACCTTCGACCAGCCCGGCATCAGCGCCGCGGCCGGCGCCGCACCGGGCGTTCTGGGACTCGCGGGCGCGCTCCCGCTCGTCCTCCGGCGCAGGCGGAGGCTGACCTCCGGGCGTACTGCCGGGTAGGGTGCCCACGCGGATCAGCGATTGTCGATCTCCGATGGGGGACGCCGGTATGGGTGCAACAGGTCGTACGGACGACGGCCGCGGCCGGCTCGGCAGCAAGCTGTCCGGAGCGGCCGTGGCCCTCGGCTGTGTGCTCTTCCTCGGCGGCTTCGTCTGGGGGGCGCTGATCTACCGGCCCTACACGGTGCCCACCGGGTCGATGACGCCGACGGTGAACGCGGGCGCCAAGGTCCTCGCGCAGCGGGTGGACGGCAGCGAGGTCCGGCGCGGTGACGTGGTCGTGTTCACCGACCCGGAGTGGGGCGACACACCGATGGTGAAGCGGGTCGTCGGGACCGGCGGCGACAAGATCGCCTGCTGCGGCAAGGACGGCCGCCTCACCGTCAACGGCATACCCGTCGACGAACCGTATCTGCGGTCGTCCGGCCGGGCCTCGGGAGAGGACTTCACCGCCGAGGTCCCGAAGGGCCGGCTCTTCCTGCTGGGCGACGACCGCACGGTCTCGCAGGACTCCCGGGTCCATCTGGAGGACGCCACCGACGGGTCGGTGCCCCGCGACTTCGTGGAGGCCAGGATCGACGCCGTCGCCTGGCCGCTGGGTTCCATGATCGGCCGGCCCGAGGCCTTCGCCGCGCTGCCGGGCGGCGTCTCGTCGGCCGGCCCGCTGAAACTCCAGCTGACCGCGATGGCCGTGGGCATGGTGCTGATCCTGGGCGGAGCGGCGTACGGTCCGCTCGCGGCCCGTGCAGCCCGGCCGAAGCGGAGCGCGCAGCCGAAGGCGGCCGCCGGTGCCTGCTGAGGTGCGCAGGGTCGCCCGCCTGGTACTCCTCGATCCGGACGACCGCATCCTGCTGATGCACGGCTTCGAACCGGAGGATCCGGCCCGCACCTGGTGGTTCACTCCGGGCGGCGGTCTGGAGGGCGACGAGACCCACGAGCGGGCCGCGCTGCGCGAGCTGGCCGAGGAGACCGGGATCACTGACGTCGAACTGGGCCCGGTGCTCTGGCGGCGCCGGTGCTCCTTCCCCTTCGACGGCCGGCGCTGGGAGCAGGACGAGTGGTATTTCCTGGCCCGTACGGCACAGACAGCCACGGACACCAGTGGGCATACAGGGCTGGAACGCCGCAGTGTCACGGGTCTGAGGTGGTGGACCTCCGCCGAACTGTCGTCGGCGCGTGAGACGGTGTACCCGACCGGGCTCGCCGACCTGCTCCGGAGGCTGCTCGACGAGGGACCTCCGCGTACGCCGGTCGTCCTGGCCCCCGAAAGCGCCTGAGCGACCGGGGCGCCGGAGCCTGGCGCACAATGGGGAAACGCACGGCTGAAGGGGAACATGCCAATGAGCGCCGAGGACCTCGAGAAGTACGAGACCGAGATGGAGCTGAAGCTCTACCGGGAGTACCGCGATGTCGTCGGTCTGTTCAAATATGTGATCGAGACCGAGCGGCGCTTCTACCTCACCAACGACTACGAGATGCAGGTGCACTCGGTCCAGGGCGAGGTGTTCTTCGAGGTGTCCATGGCGGACGCCTGGGTCTGGGACATGTACCGGCCCGCACGATTTGTCAAGCAGGTACGGGTGCTGACGTTCAAGGACGTCAACATCGAGGAGCTCAACAAGAGCGATCTCGAACTTCCGGGTGGCTGAGTTATCCACAATCGCCCGCTTGTCCACCAAGATCCACTGAAGTAGGGCGGACGCGTCAGAGTCGGTGCCGGAGGTGGTGCCGATATGAACGCACGGGGGGCTCTCGGGCGGTACGGCGAGGACCTGGCGGCGCGGCTGCTGGCCGACGCCGGCATGTCCGTACTGGAACGGAACTGGCGCTGTCGCGCCGGTGAGATCGACATCGTCGCGATGGACGGTGACGCACTCGTCATCTGCGAGGTGAAGACCCGCAGATCGGGCGTGTTCGAGCACCCGATGGCCGCGCTCACCCCGGCCAAGGCGGACCGGCTGCGACGGCTGGCCGCGCTCTGGCTGGAGCGCCACGGCGGTCCGCCGGCGGGCGGGGTGCGCATCGACCTGGTGGGTGTGGTGCTGCCCGAGCGCGGCGCACCCCTGGCCGAGCATGCGCGGGGGGTGGCCTGATGGGGTTCGCGCGTGCCCGCTCGGTGGCCCTGGTGGGCGTCGAGGGCGTGGTGGTGGAGGTCCAGGCGGACCTGGAGGCCGGGGTGGCGGCGTTCACCCTGGTGGGGCTGCCGGACAAGAGCCTGGTGGAGAGCCGGGACCGGGTCAGGGCGGCCGTGGTCAACTCCGGGGCCCAGTGGCCGCAGAAGAAGCTCACCGTGGGACTTTCCCCGGCCTCGGTGCCCAAAGGAGGATCGGGTTTCGACCTCGCTGTGGCGTGCGCGGTGCTCGGCGCGGCGGAGCGGATCGATCCGGCGTCGATCGACGACGTGGTGATGATCGGGGAGCTGGGGCTTGACGGCCGGGTGCGCCCGGTACGGGGCGTGCTGCCCGCCGTCCTGGCGGCGGCCGACGCGGGCTACCGGCAGGTGGTCGTCCCGGAACAGACCGCGGGCGAGGCGGCCCTCGTGCCCGGCGTCTCCGTGCTCGGCGTGCGCAGTCTGCGGCAGCTGATCGCGGTGCTGTGCGACGAGCCGGTGCCGGACGAACAGCGGCCCCACGAGGAGGGCCGCCCCGATCCCATGCTCGCCGGGCTGATGGTGCCCGGCGCCGGGCTGGGCAGCGGCCTCGCCAGGGGCCCGGCGGCGGGGGAGAGCGGTCGGCCGGACCTGGCGGACGTGGCGGGCCAGGAGCGGCCGCGCAAGGCCCTGGAGATCGCCGCGGCCGGCGGCCACCACCTCCTGCTGACCGGTCCGCCGGGTGCGGGCAAGACCATGCTGGCCGAGCGCATGCCCGCGATCCTGCCGCAACTCACCCGGCAGGAATCCCTCGAAGTGACCGCCGTGCACTCGGTCGCCGGCATCCTGCCCCAGGGCGAGCCGCTGGTCTCCCGGGCACCGTACTGCGCGCCGCACCACTCGGCGACCATGCAGTCGCTGATCGGCGGGGGCAACGGGCTGCCCAGGCCGGGCGCCGTCTCGCTCGCTCATCGGGGGATCCTCTTCCTGGACGAGGCACCGGAGTTTTCGGTCAAGACGCTGGACGCGCTGCGCCAGCCCCTGGAGTCCGGCTACGTCGTGGTGGCACGCAGCGCCGGGGTGGTGCGGCTGCCGGCCCGGTTCCTGATGGTGCTCGCCGCGAACCCGTGTCCGTGCGGGCGGCACACCCTGCGCGGAGGAGGCTGCGAGTGCCCGCCGTCGGCGGTGCGGCGTTACCAGGCCAGGCTCTCCGGGCCGCTGCTCGACCGGGTGGACCTCCGGGTGGCCGTCGAACCGGTCACGCGTGAGGACCTGATGGGGCGGGGCGGCCGGGGCGAGTCCACCGCGACCGTCGCCGACCGGGTGCTGGAGGCCCGCGCGCGGGCGGCCGAGCGGCTGGCGGGTACACCTTGGACGACCAACAGCGAGGTGCCCGGCCATGAGCTGCGGACCCGGCTGGCCGCGGCCCCGGGCGCGCTGATGGTGGCCGAGCAGGACATGGAGCGAGGGCTGCTCACCGCACGGGGCCTGGACCGGGTGCTGCGGGTCGCGTGGACGGTCGCGGACCTCCGCGGCGCCGCCCGCCCGGACGCTTCGGACGTCGCGGCAGCCCTGGAACTGCGCAGCGGCATTCCGCGCGGGGCCGCGCTGGGGGTGGGGGCGGCATGACGGGGGAGGAGACGGCGCGCGAGGGCGGTGCGGCGGTGACGGCCGCCTGGCAGTGCGGCGGAGGAGCCGAGTCCGGCGGCGCGACGGTGGCGGCCGGTGGGGCCGAAACGTCGGCCGGCGGCGTGAGCGCGGGGGAGCGGCTGGCGCGTGCGGCGCTGACCAGGGTGCTGGAGCCGGGCGACGAGCGGGGCGGCCGGTGGCTGCGGGAATGCGGTGCGGTGGAGCTCTGGCGGCGGATCACGGCCCCGGGCGGGGAGGCCCAGCGGCTGCGCGGCATGACGGGGCGGCGGCTGGCAGGCTACCGGCTCAGGGCCGCCGGGGCCGACCCGGAGCGCGACCTGGCGGCGGTCGCGGCGGTCGGAGGGCGCTTCGTCTGCCCCGGCGATCGCGAGTGGCCGACCCAGCTCGACGACCTGGGCGACGCGAGGCCGACCGGGCTGTGGGTGCGGGGCGGGCCCGATCTGCGGCTCTGGGCGCTGCGGTCGGTCGCGGTGGTCGGCGCCCGTGCCTGCACGCCGTACGGGGCGCACATGGCGACGACGTTGGGCGCGGGGCTCGCGGAGCGGGGCTGGGTGGTCGTCTCGGGCGCCGCCTTCGGGGTGGACGGGGCGGCGCACCGGGGAGCGCTGGCTGCCGGCGGCGCGACGGTGGCGGTGCTGGCCTGTGGGGTGGACGTGGCCTACCCCCGCGGGCACGCCGAGCTGATCGGGCGGGTGGCCGGACAAGGGCTCGTCATCGGTGAGCTGCCGCCGTCCGAGCACCCCACGCGCAGCCGGTTCATCCTCCGGAACAGGGTGATCGCCGCATTGACGCGAGGGACGGTGGTCGTGGAGGCGGAGTACCGCAGCGGTTCCCTGGTCACGGCTCGTGTCGCGCAGCGGCTCGGACGTTTCACCATGGGAGTTCCGGGGCCGGCGACCAGCGGCCTGTCGGCCGGCGTCCACGAACTCCTGCGCGGAGAAGGCGTGCTGGTGACGGACGCCGCGGAAGTCGCCGAGCTGGTGGGGAACATCGGGGACCTGGCGCCGGCCAGGAGCGGTCCGGTGCTGGCCCGCGACCTCCTCGACGCCGTCGCCGGGACGGTGCTCGACGCCCTGCCGGCCCGTACCGCCGTCAACGCCAGGGAGGTGGCGCGCGCCGCCGGGACGAGCGCCGACGAGGCCCTCGCCAAGCTGTACGAACTGCACTCACTGGGATTCGTCGAACGCGAGGGCGAGGGATGGAGGTTGACGCGGCGGCCCACTTGCCGGGACGACGCGCGGCGAGGCGATTCTTGATCCGGGGCATTCGGGTGAAAAGGTGATGCCGATGACCTCGGCGGACGCTTCGACGGTGGCTCCGGGGCCGATGCCTGCGGCGACGGCCCCGGGCGCCCGACGTGTCCGCACCCCGATGGGCTGTCATGTCCTCGGCCAGGTCGCGCGTCATGTCCGTACGCCCGGGAGCGCACGGTCCCCATCCTTTATCCTGCGCGCACCGCGACAACCCAGTCACGCTACGCTCACAAGGATTCCGCCCCAGAGACAAGTCCCAGTACTTCACGGCAGAACGGCTCAAGGCACCACATGCCCCAGCACACCTCCGGGTCTGACCGCGCGGCAGTACCACCGGCTGCGCGTGGCACTGTGCGCCCTCCCGCCCCGTCCTCGCTCGACGAGTTGTGGCGTTCGTACAAGACGACGGGCGACGGACGGCTGCGGGAGCAGCTGATCCTGCACTACTCGCCCCTGGTGAAGTACGTCGCCGGACGGGTGAGCGTGGGCCTGCCGTCCAACGTCGAGCAGGCGGACTTCGTCTCGTCCGGGGTGTTCGGGCTGATCGACGCGATCGAGAAGTTCGACATCGAACGGGCCATCAAGTTCGAGACGTATGCGATCACCCGCATCCGCGGCGCGATGATCGACGAACTCCGGGCGCTGGACTGGATTCCCCGCTCCGTGCGGCAGAAGGCGCGTGCCGTCGAACGTGCCTACGCCACGCTGGAGGCGCAGCTGCGCCGCACCCCCTCCGAGGCGGAGGTCGCGGCGGAGATGGACGTCACGCTGGACGAACTGCACGCGGTTTTCAGTCAGTTGTCCCTGGCCAATGTCGTGGCGCTGGAGGAGCTGCTCCACGTCGGCGGCGAGGGCGGTGACCGGCTGAGCCTGATGGACACGCTGGAGGACACCACCGCCGACGACCCGGTGGAGGTGGCGGAGGGCCGCGAGCTGAGGCGGCTGCTCGCCCGGGCGATCAACACCCTCCCGGACCGCGAGAAGACGGTCGTCACGCTCTACTACTACGAGGGCCTGACCCTCGCCGAGATCGGCAACGTCCTCGGGGTCACCGAGAGCCGGGTCAGCCAGATCCACACCAAGTCGGTCCTCCAACTCCGCGCGAAGCTGGCGGACGCGGGCCGCTGAGCGATGGGCCCGCGGGACGGGTCGGCCGGCCTTGTGTCGCGCCCCCTGCCGCCCGGGCCGCGTCGCCGCCCTGCCGTGAGGGGCGCCCTCGATTCCGCCGCCGAGTACTCCGGTTCGGCCACCTCGGGGCCGCGCGCGTTCGTTGTGGCGGCCCTCGCCGTAGAGTGGAGGCGTGCCCAGGATTCGAGCGGCCTCCGTGGCCGAGCACCGGACCATGCAGCGCGGCGCCCTCCTGGACGCAGCGCGTTCCCTGCTGTCCGAAGGGGGCACGGAAGCACTGACCTTCCCCGCTCTCGCCGAACGCACGGGCCTCGCACGCTCTTCCGTCTACGAGTACTTCCGCTCCCGCGCCGCCGTCGTCGAGGAACTGTGCGCCGTCGACTTCCCCGTCTGGGCGGCCGAGGTGGAGAGCGCGATGGAGCGGGCGGGCACGCCCGAGGAGAAGATCGAGGCGTACGTCCGGCGCCAGCTCGACCTCGTCGGGGACCGGCGCCACCGGGCCGTGGCCGCGATCTCCGCCAGCGAACTGGACGCGGGCGCGCGCGAGAAGATCCGGGCCGCGCACGGCGGGCTGATCGCCATGATCGTCGAAGCGCTCGGCGACCTCGGCCACGAGGAGCCCCGCCTCGCGGCGATGCTGCTGCAGGGCTCCGTGGACGCGGCGGTCCGGCGTATCGAGCTGAGCGTGGCGGAGGAACCCGGCGTCATCGCGGACACCGCCGTCGCCATGATCCTTGACGGGGTCCGGGGCGCCGCCTGCGCCCGGGACTGACCCCGGCGCCGTCGCCACGGCACGGCGAGCACCACCAGCACGGCGGGCGCGGCGCTCTCGTGGACGGTCGCGGCCCCCGCCCCGGCCCATGCCGGAAGCGGCCCGGCTGCCGCTGAGCCCGGCCCCGCGGCCGCCTCCGCCCCGGCTCCCGAAGCCGCCCGCCGCGGATCCGCCCCCGCGCCCGGCGCTTCCCCGGCGCCCGCGGGCGACCGGGCCGTCACTGAAGCCGCCTCCGCGCTCGCTCCCGACGCCGTCCCCGGCAACGGCACCCCGAACACCGGCAGCAGGCGCGAGGGGGCGCGGCGCAGCAACGACGGCGGTAGCAGCGACAGCGGGTCCAGGTACGGGTCCGCGCGGCGCAGGCCCCAGTGCAGGCAGGCCGCAGCACAGTGGAACGGCCCCGCGTCCAGCACGGCCACCACTTGTCCCACCGTGATCTCGTCGCCCTTCGCGACGAGCGGGCGCACCGGCTCGTACGTGATCCGCAGCGGCGGGTCGCCCGTTCCGGCGACCTCGATCGAGACCACCCCGCGACCGGCGACCTCGCCCGCGAACGAGACCCGGCCCGCCGCCGCGGCCAGCACGTCGGTGTCCGGCGCGGCGGCCAGATCCACCCCCCGGTGGCCCGGCCCGTACGGACCGGCGGGCGGCTCCCATCCCCGTACCACCGCGGGACGCCCCGCCAGGGGCCAGACACGCTCGTCGTCGTTCGCCGCCGCCGTGGCGGCGAGCGGCCGGCTGCCCCAGGCGGCCAGCACGGCCAGCACGACAGCCCGGCGCAGCCACCACCGCGCCCGTGTCCGGGCGGCCGCCCGGTCGGATGTGATTCGCATGGCGCCACCGTCCCCCGCCGGCGGTGTCCGCGGGGATCACGGCCCGGATCTGTGGACTACCCGCCGGTTGTGGACAGCGCCGTCACCCGGGACCCGGACGGTCCCGTACACTTCTACTGGCGATCCGGGTCACCGGGTCGACTTCGCACGCCCCGCCACCACCCGCTCAGCGGAGGTGGCCGCGCCCCTCGGTCCCTCGTGGAACGGCGCGCCGGGACGTCAGGCGTGGCAGCAAACCCGCTGCCGCGGTAACCGAGTACCTCAAGGAGTACGGCCATGGCCGTCGTCACGATGCGGGAGCTGCTGGAGAGCGGCGTCCACTTCGGTCACCAGACCCGTCGCTGGAACCCGAAGATGAAGCGCTTCATCTTCACCGAGCGCAACGGCATCTACATCATCGACCTGCTCCAGTCGCTGTCGTACATCGACCGCGCCTACGAGTTCGTCAAGGAGACCGTCGCGCACGGCGGCTCCATCATGTTCGTGGGTACGAAGAAGCAGGCCCAGGAGGCCATCGCCGAGCAGGCGACGCGCGTCGGCATGCCGTACGTCAACCAGCGCTGGCTGGGTGGCATGCTCACCAACTTCTCCACCGTCTACAAGCGCCTTCAGCGTCTGAAGGAGCTGGAGCTCATCGACTTCGAGGACGTGGCCGCCTCCGGCCTCACCAAGAAGGAGCTCCTGGTCCTCTCCCGCGAGAAGGCCAAGCTGGAGAAGACCCTCGGTGGTATCCGCGAGATGCAGAAGGTGCCGAGCGCCGTCTGGGTCGTCGACACCAAGAAGGAGCACATCGCCGTCGGTGAGGCGCGCAAGCTCCACATCCCGGTCGTCGCGATCCTCGACACCAACTGCGACCCCGACGAGGTCGACTACAAGATTCCGGGCAACGACGACGCGATCCGCTCCGTCACCCTGCTCACCCGCGTGATCGCCGACGCCGTCGCCGAGGGCCTCATCGCCCGCTCCGGCGCCGCGACCGGCGACTCGAAGCCGGGCGAGAAGGCCGCCGGCGAGCCCCTCGCCGAGTGGGAGCGTGACCTGCTCGAGGGTGACAAGAAGGCCGACGCCGAGGTCCAGTCCTCCGTCGAGACCGAGAAGGACGCCGCCGCCGACGCGGAGCCGGCCGCCATCGCCGCCGAGCAGGCCGAGGCCGAGGCCCCGGCCGCGGACGCCGAGCAGGCCTGACACCCGTCACGGCTGAAGACGGCGGGGACGGTACCCCCGGGGCGTGTGGTGAAACACGCCCCGGCACCGCCCCCGCCGTCCACCCGTAGATCTTTCAGACTTCGAGAGAGAACACAGACTCATGGCGAACTACACCGCCGCTGACGTCAAGAAGCTCCGCGAGCTCACCGGCGCCGGCATGATGGACTGCAAGAAGGCGCTCGACGAGGCCGACGGCAACGTCGACGGAGCCGTCGAGGCGCTGCGTATCAAGGGCCAGAAGGGCGTCGCCAAGCGCGAGGGCCGTTCCGCCGAGAACGGCGCGGTCGTCTCCCTCCTTTCCGAGGACAAGACGTCCGGCGTTCTGGTCGAGCTGAAGTGCGAGACCGACTTCGTCGCCAAGGGTGACAAGTTCCAGGCCGTCGCCAATGCCCTGGCCGCGCACGTCGCCGCGACCTCCCCGGCCGACCTGGAGGCGCTGCTCGCCTCCGAGATCGAGGCCGGCAAGACCGTCCAGGCGTACGTGGACGAGGCCAACGCCAACCTCGGCGAGAAGATCGTCCTGGACCGCTTCGCGCAGTTCCAGGGTGCTTACGTCTCCGTCTACATGCACCGCACCATGCCCGACCTGCCGCCGCAGATCGGTGTCATGGTCGAGCTGGACAAGGCCGACGCCGACCTGGCCAAGGGCATCGCCCAGCACATCGCCGCCTTCGCGCCGAAGTACCTCTCCCGCGAGGACGTCCCGGCCGAGGTCGTCGAGGCCGAGCGCCGCGTCGCCGAGGAGACCACCCGCGCCGAGGGCAAGCCCGAGGCCGCCCTCCCGAAGATCGTCGAGGGTCGCGTCAACGGCTTCTTCAAGGAGGCCACCCTCCTCGGCCAGCCGTACGCGCTGGACAACAAGAAGTCGGTCCAGAAGGTTCTGGACGAGGCCGGTGTCACCCTGAAGCGCTTCACGCGTATCAAGGTCGGCATCTGAGTCCGTCCGCGAAAAACGGCGGACCCGATAGGGTCTGGTGCAGTCGACGGCCGCACACCGCCGTACGACCGCAGATCTGACGAGGAGGCCATTGCCGCTGTAGGGACACCAGACCCACCGGCAATGGCCTTCTTCGTATGTGCACGAGGAGAATCCCCATGAACAAGGGCGCGGACGCCGCCAAAGAAGACCACAAGCGCGAGGACGGCAAGGTGCCCGGACGCTTCATGCTGAAGCTGTCCGGAGAGGCGTTCGCCGGCGGCGGGGGTCTCGGTGTCGACCCCGACGTCGTGCACGCCATCGCCCGCGAGATCGCGGCGGTCGTCCGGGACGGGGCGGAGATCGCGATCGTCATCGGCGGCGGCAACTTCTTCCGCGGCGCCGAACTCCAGCAGCGCGGCATGGACCGGGCCCGCTCCGACTACATGGGCATGCTCGGCACCGTGATGAACTGCCTCGCACTCCAGGACTTCCTGGAGAAGGAGGGCATCGACTCCCGCGTCCAGACCGCCATCACCATGGGCCAGGTCGCGGAGCCGTACATCCCGCTGCGCGCCGTACGGCACCTGGAGAAGGGCCGGGTCGTCATCTTCGGCGCCGGCATGGGCATGCCGTACTTCTCCACCGACACCACCGCCGCCCAGCGCGCCCTGGAGATCGACGCCGAGGCGCTGCTCATGGGGAAGAACGGCGTGGACGGGGTCTACGACTCCGACCCGAAGACCAACCCCGCCGCGGTGAAGTTCGACGCGCTGGAGTACAGCGAGGTGCTCGCCCGCGACCTCAAGGTCGCCGACGCCACCGCCATCACCCTCTGCCGTGACAACGAGCTGCCGATCCTCGTCTTCGAGCTCACCGCCGCCGGCAATATCGCCCGCGCCGTCAAGGGTGAGAAGATCGGCACGCTCGTGAGCGACCAGGACACCCGCGCCTGACAACGGGTGCTTCCACCGGTGAGGCCCGGTGGAGCCCGGGGCGCGGGACCGCCCCCGGAAGATGGACAACGGCCTGCCGGTCGGACACCGTGCAGGTGAGGACGCGACGCAGGACCCGCCGGGCCCGCCGGGCCCGTTCAAGACACGCAGGAGCACGTGGTGATCGAAGAAACCCTCCTCGAGGCCGAGGAGAAGATGGAGAAGGCCGTCGTCGTCGCGAAAGAGGACTTCGCCGCGATCCGTACCGGCCGTGCGCACCCGGCGATGTTCAACAAGATCGTCGCCGACTACTACGGCGCGCCGACCCCGATCAACCAGCTGGCCTCGTTCTCGGTGCCCGAGCCCCGTATGGCCGTCGTGACGCCGTTCGACAAGACCGCGCTGCGCAACATCGAGCAGGCCATCCGCGACTCGGACCTCGGCGTCAACCCGAGCAACGACGGCAACATCATCCGGGTCAACTTCCCCGAGCTGACCGAGGAGCGCCGCCGCGACTACATCAAGGTCGCGAAGACCAAGGCCGAGGACTCCAAGATCTCGATCCGGGCCGTCCGCCGCAAGGCCAAGGAAGCGCTCGACAAGCTGGTCAAGGACAAGGAGTCCGGCGAGGACGAGGTGCGCCGTGCCGAGAAGGAGCTCGACGACACCACCGCGAAGTACGTCGCGCAGGTGGACGAGCTGCTGAAGCACAAGGAAGCCGAGCTGCTCGAAGTCTGATGAACGACTCTTCCTGGGGCGCTCCGCAGGGCGCCGGCCACGGGGTGGCGCCGGAGATGCGGACCGCTGCGGCGGGTCCTGCCTACGATGTGTATGACGCCCAGCAGACTCGGCCCATGCCCATCGTGCCGGACGTTCCCGACGCAGGTAGAGACGCTGAAGACCGTGATCACCGGGAACAGGGGGCCGGACGCCTGAGCGGCGGCCCCCTGTTCCGCGACGAGAAGCCGCAGGAGCCCATGCCCACCGCGCCGCCGCCGCCCCCGCAGAAGAAGCGCGCGGGCCGGGACCTGGGAGCCGCCATAGGGGTCGGCCTGGGGCTCGGCGCCCTGGTCGTCGTCTCGCTCTTCTTCGTCAAGGAAGTCTTCGTCGGCGTCATCGTGCTCGCCGTCGTCGTGGGGCTGTGGGAGCTCACCTCCCGCCTGGAGGAGCGCAAGGGCATCAAGGCGCCCCTCGTACCACTCGCGGTCGGCGGCGCCGCCATGGTCGTCGCCGGGTACGCGCGCGGGGCCGAGGGCGCCTGGGCCGCCATGGCCCTGACCGCCCTGACGGTGCTCGTGTGGCGGATGGCCCAGCCGCCCGAGGACTACCTCAGGGACGTCACGGCGGGCATCTTCGCCGCGTTCTACGTGCCCTTCCTGGCCACCTTCGTCGCCCTGCTCCTGACGGCCGACGACGGGCCGCAGCGGGTACTGACCTTCCTGCTGCTGACCGTGGTCAGCGACACCGGGGCGTACGCCGTGGGCTGGCGGTTCGGCAAGCACAAGCTCGCGCCGCGCATCAGCCCCGGCAAGACCCGCGAGGGCCTGTTCGGGGCGGTCGGCTTCGCCATGGTGGCGGGTGCGCTGTGCATGCAGTTCCTGATCGACGACGGTTCCTGGTGGCAGGGGCTGCTGCTGGGCCTCGCGGTGGCGGCCAGCGCCACTCTCGGTGACCTGGGCGAGTCCATGATCAAGCGCGACCTCGGCATCAAGGACATGGGGACGCTGCTGCCCGGTCACGGCGGGATCATGGACCGGCTGGACTCGCTGCTGCCGACCGCTCCGGTGGTCTGGCTGCTGCTGGTCCTCTTCGTCGGCTCCGGCTGAACGGCCCCGGGCACCCCCGCCCCGACCTGCGATTTCACCAGCGAAGGTCCGTCGCCCACAGGGCGGCGGGCCTTCGCCGTTCCGTCTGCGACACTGGAAGAACCATGCCTAAGCCCGGAGAACTCACTTTCGTCGCGCCCCGCGGAGCCAAGAAGCCGCCGCGGCACCTCGCCGACCTCACGCCCGCCGAGCGCAGGGAGGCCGTCGCCGCGATCGGCGAGAAGCCGTTCCGCGCCCAGCAGCTCTCACAGCACTACTTCGCGCGGTACGCGCACGATCCGGCCGAGTGGACCAACATCCCGGCCGGATCGCGGGACAAGCTCGCCGAGGCGATGTTCCCCGACCTGATGTCCGTCGTCCGGCACATCAGCTGCGACGACGACACCACCCGCAAGACCCTGTGGAAGCTGCACGACGGGACGCTGGTCGAGTCCGTCCTGATGCGCTACCCGGAGCGGGTCACGATGTGCATCTCCTCGCAGGCCGGCTGCGGGATGAACTGCCCGTTCTGCGCCACCGGACAGGCCGGTCTCGACCGCAACCTCTCCACCGCGGAGATCGTCCACCAGATCGTGGACGGCATGCGGGCGCTGCGTGACGGCGAGGTCCCCGGCGGCCCCGCCCGGCTCTCCAACATCGTGTTCATGGGCATGGGCGAGCCGCTGGCCAACTACAACCGCGTCGTCGGCGCGATCCGCCGGCTGACCGACCCCGAGCCCGACGGCCTCGGCCTCTCGCAGCGCGGGATCACGGTCTCCACCGTCGGTCTGGTGCCCGCGATGCTGCGGTTCGCCGACGAGGGCTTCAAGTGCCGTCTCGCGGTCTCGCTGCACGCCCCGGACGACGAACTGCGCGACACCCTCGTGCCGGTCAACACCCGGTGGAAGGTGCGCGAGGTGCTGGACGCGGCGTGGGAGTACGCGGAGAAGTCCGGCCGCCGCATCTCCATCGAGTACGCCCTGATCCGCGACATCAACGACCAGGCCTGGCGCGGCGACCTGCTGGGCCGGCTCCTCAAGGGCAAGCGCGTCCACGTCAACCTGATCCCGCTGAACCCGACCCCCGGCTCCAAGTGGACCGCGTCGCGCCCTGAGGACGAGCGGGCGTTCGTCGAGGCCATCGCGAGCCACGGCGTGCCCGTCACCGTCCGTGACACCCGGGGCCAGGAGATCGACGGCGCCTGCGGGCAGCTGGCGGCCTCCGAACGCTGAGGGCGGGCGATCCGGGGCCCCGGGTGCCCGGGGACTCGGCCGAAAACGGCCGTGTAGCCTGGGGCCGAAATCAACTGCATATTCCGACAGGGGAGCGCCACAGCGCTGAGAGTGCGGCACCAAGGACAGGTTGGCCGCAGACCCTCTGAACCTCGCCCGGGTCATTCCGGGTAGGAAGTTCGGACCATACTCAAGCTGTTGCGCCCTGCCCGCTTCCGGTTCCCGCCGGTGCGGGCAGGGCCGCGTCTCTTCCTGGTCACTCCAGGAGGAATCACACATGAGCACCACCCAGAAGGCCGCGGTGGCGGCCGTCGCCGCCGCGCTGGGCGTCACCGCGCTGGCCGGCTGCGGAAGTTCCGACGACTCGGCGTCCGGCTCCACGAAGGACGCCGGCTCCAAGACCGTCACGCTCGTCAGCCACGACTCCTTCAACGCCTCCAAGGACGTGCTGAAGGAGTTCACCCGGCAGACCGGCTACACCGTCAAGGTCCTCAAGAGCGGTGACGCGGGCGCCGCCCTGAACCAGGAGATCCTGACCAAGGGCTCCCCGCGCGGCGACGTGTTCTTCGGCGTCGACAACACCCTGCTCTCGCGGGCCCTCGACAACGGCCTGTTCACGCCGTACGAGGCCAAGGGGCTCGACCGGGTCGCGGCCGATGTCCAGCTGGACGCGGACAAGCACCGGGTCACCCCGGTCGACACCGGCGACATCTGCGTCAACTACGACAAGAAGTACTTCGCCGACAAGAAGCTCGCGCCGCCGCAGACCTTCGCCGACCTGGCGAAGCCCGCCTACAAGGACCTGCTCGTCACCGAGAACGCGGCGACCTCCTCGCCCGGTCTCGGTTTCCTCCTCGGTACCGTCGCCACCTTCGGCGAGGACGGCTACCAGGACTACTGGAAGAAGCTGAAGGACAACGGCGTCAAGGTCGTCGACGGCTGGGAGCAGGCGTACAACGAGGAGTTCTCCGGCTCCGCCGGCGGCAAGAAGGCCAAGGCCGACCGGCCGCTCGTCGTCAGCTACGCCTCCAGCCCGCCGGTCGAGGTGCTGTACGCCGACCCGCGGCCCAAGACCGCGCCCACCGGCGTCGCCACCGGGACGTGCTTCCGCCAGATCGAGTTCGCCGGTCTCCTGGACGGGGCGAAGAACGAGGCCGGCGGCAAGGCCCTGCTGGACTTCCTGATCGGGAAGGAGTTCCAGGAGGACATGCCGCTGACCATGTTCGTCAGTCCGGTCGCGAAGGACGCGAAGGTGCCCGAGCTCTTCACGAAGTTCGGTGCCACGGCCGACAAGCCGGCGACCGTCGCCCCGGACACCATCGCCAAGAACCGTGAGCAGTGGGTCCAGTCATGGTCCTCGCTCGTAGTGAAGTAGCGAAGACTCCCGTACGCGGACCGGGCGCGCGCGGGAAGTCCGCACGCGCCCGGTCCCGGCGCGGGAGCGCGGTGCGGCTCGGTCTGATGGCCGTACCCGTCGCGTTCTTCGCCGTGTTCTTCGCCTACCCCGTCGCCGCGATCGTGGGCCGGGGGCTCAAGGCGGACGGCGTCTGGCAGTTCGGCCGGTTCGGCGAGGTGCTGGCCCGGCCGGAGATCCGCGACGTGCTGTGGTTCACGCTGTGGCAGGCGCTCGCCTCGACCGCGCTCACCCTGTTGATCGCGCTGCCCGGCGCGTACGTCTTCGCCCGGTTCGACTTCCCCGGCAAGCAGGTGCTGCGGGCCGTGGTCACGGTGCCGTTCGTGCTGCCGACCGTCGTCGTGGGCACCGCCTTCCTCGCGCTGCTCGGGCGCGGCGGGCTGCTCGACGAGCTGTGGGGCGTACGGCTGGACACCACCGTGTGGGCGATCCTGCTGGCCCACGTGTTCTTCAACTACGCGGTCGTCGTCCGCACCGTCGGGGGGCTCTGGGCGCAGCTCGACCCGCGCCAGGAGGAGGCCGCCCGGGTGCTGGGCGCGAGCCGGTTCACCGCCTGGCGGCGCGTCACCCTGCCCGCCCTCGCCCCGGCCGTGGCCGCCGCCGCGCTGATGGTCTTCCTCTTCACCTTCACCTCCTTCGGCGTCGTGCAGATCCTCGGCGGGCCCGGCTTCTCCACGCTGGAGGTGGAGATCTACCGGCAGACCGCGCAACTGCTCGCCCTGCCCACGGCCGCCGTGCTGACGCTCGTGCAGTTCGCCGCCGTCGGCGCGATCCTCGCCGTGCACGCCTGGACCGTACGCCGCAGGGAGCGCGCGCTGAAGCTGGTCGACCCGGCGATGACGGCGCGCAGGCCGCGCGGCGCCGGGCAGTGGACGCTGCTCGCCGGGGTACTGCTGAGCGTGCTCCTGCTGATCCTGCTGCCGCTCGCCGTGCTCGTCGAACGCTCGCTCGGCGGCTCCGGCCTCGCCTACTACCGCGCGCTCACCTCGGCGGACGCCAACAGCGGTACGTTCCTCGTCGCACCCATCGAGGCCATCGGGAACTCGCTGCGCTACGCCCTCGTCGCGACCCTGATCGCCCTGGTTGTCGGGGGACTGGCCGCCGCCGCGCTCACCCGGCGGGCCGGCCGGCTCGTCCGGGGCTTCGACGCACTGCTGATGCTTCCGCTCGGCGTCTCCGCGGTCACCGTCGGCTTCGGCTTCCTGATCACCCTGGACAAGCCGCCGCTGGACCTCCGTACCTCCTGGATCCTGGTGCCGCTCGCCCAGGCGCTGGTCGGGGTGCCCTTCGTCGTACGGATCATGCTGCCGGTCCTGCGCGCGGTGGACGCCCGGCTGCGCGAGGCGGCGGCGGTGCTCGGAGCCTCGCCGCTGCGGGCCTGGCGCGAGGTGGACCTCCCGCTGGTACGGCGGGCGCTGCTGGTCGCCGCAGGGTTCGCGTTCGCCGTGTCACTCGGGGAGTTCGGGGCGACCGTGTTCATCGCGCGGCCCGACAACCCGACGCTGCCGGTGGCCGTCGCCCGGCTGCTCGGCCGGTCCGGGGACCTCAACTACGGCCAGGCCATGGCCCTCAGCACCATCCTGATGCTCGTGTGCGCGGTGTCGCTGCTGCTGCTCGAACGCATCCGCACCGACCGCTCCGGGGAGTTCTAGAAGATGCTCACGCTCGAATCGGCCACCGTCCGCTTCGGTGACCGGACCGCGCTCGACGGAGTGGACCTGGAGGTCGCCGACCACGAGATCGTCTGCGTGCTCGGGCCGAGCGGCAGCGGCAAGTCCACCCTGCTGCGCCTGGTCGCCGGGCTCCAGGAGCCGGACGGCGGCCGGGTCCTGCTCGACGGCACCGACCAGGACGGCATCCCGGTGCACCGGCGCGGCCTCGGCCTGATGTTCCAGGACCACCAGCTCTTCCCGCACCGGGACGTCGGCGCCAACGTCGCCTTCGGCCTGCGGATGCACGGCGCCGGGCGGGGCGAACAGGACCGCCGGGTCGCCGAACTCCTCGACCTCGTGGGTCTTCCCGGCGCCGAACGCCGCGCCGTCGCCGCGCTCTCCGGCGGCGAGCAGCAGCGCGTCGCCCTCGCCCGGGCCCTCGCCCCCAGCCCCAGGCTCCTGATGCTGGACGAGCCCCTGGGGCAACTGGACCGCAGTCTGCGCGAACGGCTCGTCGTCGAACTGCGCGCCCTCTTCGGCCGGCTCGGCACCACCGTGCTCGCCGTCACCCACGACCAGGGCGAGGCGTTCGCGCTGGCCGACCGGGTCGTCGTGATGCGCGAGGGGCGCGTCGCCCAGGTGGGCACCCCGCTGGAGGTGTGGCAGCACCCCGCCTCCGCCTTCGTGGCGCGGTTCCTGGGCTTCGACAACGTGGTCGAGGCCACCGTCGAGGGGGAGGCGGCGGCCACGGACTGGGGCGAGGTGCCGGTGCCGGCCGGGTCACCGCAGGGGGCGTGCGATCTGCTGGTGCGGCCGGCCGGGGTGCGGATCGGCGGGCCGGAGAAGGGGCTGCGCTGTGTCGTGGGGGCGCGGACCTTCCGGGGCAGCCATGTCGCCGTGACCCTGCGTCCGGAGCGTGGTCCGGTGCTGGAGGCCGAATGCCCGCTGCGCGGGACGCCGGAGGAGGGGGCGCGGGTCGGCGTCACCTTCGACGCCTCGGAGAGCGTGGTGCTGCCCGCCCGGTTCTGAGGGGGAGCCGCGTTGACGCTCCCCTCCGAGGGGCCGCCGCGTTTACGCTCCCCGGAGGCGGGCAAGGGCGCCGGGTGCTTCCTCGGCCGTGTCGACCAGTGCGATGCGGGACTCCATCCTCCGCCCGACGGCCAGCGTTTGCAGCAACTGCCAGGCGGGAAGCTCCCGCGTCCAGTGGTCGCGGCCCACCAGCACCATCGGAACCGGTTCGCCGCGCGAGCCGTAGTAGTTCGGGGTGGCGCTGTCGAAGATCTCCTGGACGGTGCCGGCCGCGCCCGGGAGGAAGATCACGCCCGCGTTCGACCGTGCCAGCAGCCCGTCCTCGCGCAGCGCGTTGGTGAAGTACTTGGCGATGTGCCCGGCGAACGGATTCGGCGGCTCGTGGCCGTAGAACCAGGTGGGGATCGACACGGAGGGGCCGCCGCACGGCCAGCGCTCCCGTACCGCGAAGGCCGCCCGCGCCCAGTCGGTGACCGAGGGGGTGAAGGACGGGACCGTGCCGAGCGTCGCGCACGCCTCGTCGAGCATCGCGTCGGGGTGCGGCGCCGCGTACGCTCCCAGGTTGGCCGCCTCCATCGCGCCCGGGCCTCCTCCCGTGGCCACGGTGAGACCGCTGCGGGCCAGGGTCCTGCCGAGCCGGGCCGCCGCCGCGTAACCGGCGCTGCCCCGGGCCGTCGCGTGCCCGCCCATCACACCGACCACCCTGGCCCCGGCCAGCACCTCCTCCAGCGCGTCGGAGACCGCGTCGTCGTGGAGCGCCCGGAGCATCGAGGCGAACGCGTCGCCGTCCGACCGGGTCCGCTGGAACCAGTCGTAGGCGAGGGCGTCCGGCGTGTCCGCGTAACCCTTCCGCGCGAGTCCGTCGTAGAGCGCTTCGGGGGAGTAGAGCAGGCCCCGGTACGGGTCGAACGGCAGACCGGGGACGGGCGGGAAGACGAAGGCGCCGCCGGCCCGGACCTTCGCCTCGGGCCCGGGCTCCATCGGGCAGCCGAGGAACACGGTGCCGGAGGTGTCCGTGGCCAGCAGGGCCGCGCTCCGCTGCGTCAGGTCCACGGACTGCACACGGCAGCCGGCCAGCGAACCGGCGGCCACCGCCGCGTCGAACTCGGCCAGCGACTCGATCTCGTCGCCGTGGGCGCTCTTGTTCTCGTCCGGGCTCTCCACGGAGCTCATGCTACGAAACGCTCATCCGGGAAGTGCGCGTGCCCGGAAACGCGCGGACCGACCCGGCGGGGCGCCCGGCCGGTCCGGGGGTCGCGTCGAGCGGTCTCAGGGCGTCAGCGGCAGCGCGGCCAGTTCGGCGATCGCCCAGGTGAGGGGCGCGAAGAGCACCAGCAGTGCCACGGCGCGCAACGCGGTCGCCGCGCGCAGCGCCGAGGCCTGGGCGCCGAGACGCAGCAGCGCCCGGGCCGTTTCGGCGCGGGCCTGCCGGGCCTCCAGGGCCGAGGTCAGCAGCGTTGCCGTGGTGCAGCCGATGACGAGCACCGCCCCGAGCGCGGTGAGCGGGCCGAACGGCCGCGGGCCGGTCCCGTAGAGCGCGAAGGCGGCGATGACCGCCGACAGGACCGCGCAGACGATGCCGAGGGGGCGGCCGATCCGCCGCGCCTCGTCCATCAGGACCCGGCCGGCCAGCAGGCGTACGGCCCCGGGCCGGGCCGTCTGGAGCAGCTTGCCGCACAGGTACGTCAGGCCGGGGCCCGCCGTGGCCAGGCCGAGCGCCGTCAGCGTCCACCCGACGAGTACCCAGGCCGGTGTGGCGTCGAGCTTGCCGGGAAGCGGGAAGGGGCTGCCGCCCGTGCCCCGGCTCGCGTACGCCTCGACGGCGAGACCGGCGGCCGTCAGGGCCACGCCCCAGGGAAGCCCGGCGGGCGGCGCGGCGGGGGCGGGGAACTCCTCCGCGGGCACCAGGTCGCCTGTGTCGTCGGCCTCGCGCGCCGCCCGCACGGGACGGTTGCGCAGTGCCAGCGCACTGGCCGTCGCGGCCGCCGCCGGCGCCAGGGCCAGCAGCACCAGGACGGCGGCGACCGGCAGCGGGGCGTCCGCGCCGAGCAGATCGGCGGCGGCACCGTCGAATGGCAGGCCCGACAGGTCGCCGCGCAGGTGGAGGAAGAACAGCAGCGCCACCATGGAGCCGAGGGCGCACGAGACGGCGGTGGAGGCCGCGGCGAGCGCGCTGAGCCGCACCGGGCCGAGACCCACGGCGGACAGCCCGGTACGCGGCTGGGTGCTCGGGTCCGTACGAGCCACGGCGACGGCGAACTGCACGGTGGCGGCCAGCGGGATGAAGCACCACAGCAGTCGCAGCACCGAACCGGCCGAGTGGGCGGGGTGCCCGGCGGCGTAACCGAGGGTGCACAGGAAGAGGAAACCGACCCCGGCGGAGGCGGCCGCGACCAGCAGCCGCCGCATCAGGACCAGTGGATGGGAACCGCGGGCTAGACGGAGAGCGAGCACGCCGCGCGCCCCTCCGGATCGGCTTCGGCGGGCAGGGCGACCGTGGAGACGCGGCGCCCGTCGAGCAGGGGCACCACGCGGTCGGCGAGTGAGGCGATCTCGGCGTCGTGCGTGGAGAGCACCACCGTGATCCCGTGCGAGCGGGCGGCGCTGGTCAGGGTCCGCAGGACGTGGGTGCGGTCGGTGCGGTGCAGCGCCGCGGTCGGCTCGTCGGCGAAGATCACCGAGGGGCTCGCGGCCAGGGCGCGGGCCACGGAGATCCGCTGGCGCTGGCTCTGCTGGAGGGTGTGCGGGCGCTTCTTGGCGCACATGCCGATGTCGAGGCGCTCCAGCCACTCCATGGCGGTCTTCTTGGCCTCCCGGTGCGAGGTGCCGCGCAGCAGGAGCGGGAGGGCGGTGTTCTCCCAGGTGTTCAGCTCCGGGACGAGTTGCGGTTCGGGGGCGATCCAGCCGAACTTGTCGCGGCGCAGCCGCTCGCGCAGCCGCGGTCCCATCGTGTGGACGGGGACGCTGTTGAACCAGACCTCGCCCTGCTCAGGCACGAGCTGGCCGGAGAGGCAGTGCAGCAGGGTCGTCTTGCCGCTGCCGCGCGGGCCGGTCACCGCGAGGATCTCGCCTTCGCGGATGCCCAGGGAGACCCCGCCGAGCGCGGGAGAGCCGTTGTGGGAGTGCTGCAGGGAACGTGCCCAGATCACATCGTTGTCCGGCGGGGCCACCATGGCGTACACCTCGGTTCAGATCAGATATCCCGTCCCCCGTACGGGGGAACGAAGAGGGGGCCGATCGGTCACTCGGCACCGTAAGGATTCGGATCGTGGTGAGCGGACAGCACGCGGCCCTGGTCCGCCTCTTCCCACTCGATCGGGCGCATCCGCGCTGCGCCGGGCGTATGAGATGACTGTCGGGGAGCTGCGGCCGGACGGCCAGGGGCGGACCGGGACGGGATTGATCGGGCAACTGCTCGAATGATCGCTCTCGGGTTCGTTTGTGGTCTTGCCCGTCGCTGTGCGGGGGCGTCCGACTACGCTGGTCGTCTCACCCATGGGACTCACATCAGGAGGGGTGGCCGTGACCGCCGAGGTACGCCGTCTGCGCAACTACATCAACGGGGAGTTCCGGGACGCCGCCGACGGGCGGACGATCGACGTGGTCAACCCGGTGACCGAGGAGGTCTACGCGACCTCGCCGCTCTCCGGCCCCGCCGACGTCGACGCCGCGATGGCCGCCGCCGCGGCCGCGTTCCCTGCCTGGCGCGACACCACACCGGCCGAGCGCCAGCGCGCCCTGCTCAAGATCGCGGACGCGTTCGAGGAGCGGGCCGAGGACCTCATCGCCGCCGAGTCCGAGAACACCGGCAAGCCGATCGCGCTGACCCGGACCGAAGAGATCCCGCCGATGGTGGACCAGATCCGCTTCTTCGCGGGTGCCGCCCGGCTTCTGGAGGGGCGCTCGGCCGGTGAGTACATGGAGGGGCTGACCTCCATCGTGCGGCGCGAGCCGGTCGGTGTCTGCGCGCAGGTCGCGCCGTGGAACTACCCGATGATGATGGCCGTCTGGAAGTTCGCCCCGGCGCTCGCCGCGGGCAACACCGTCGTGATCAAGCCCTCCGACACCACGCCGGCCTCCACCGTGCTGATCGCGGAGATCATCGGGCAGATCCTGCCCAAGGGCGTCTTCAACGTCATCTGCGGCGACCGTGACACCGGCCGCGCGATGGTCGAGCACCGGACCCCGGCGATGGCGTCCATCACCGGCTCGGTGCGGGCCGGCATGCAGGTCGCCGAGTCGGCCGCCAAGGACGTCAAGCGGGTCCACCTGGAGCTCGGCGGCAAGGCGCCCGTCGTCGTCTTCGAGGACACCGACCTCGCCAAGGCCGTCGAGGACATCTCGGTCGCGGGTTACTTCAACGCCGGTCAGGACTGCACCGCGGCGACCCGCGTCCTGGTCCACGAGTCCATCCACGACGAATTCGTCACCGCGCTCGCCAAGGCCGCCGCCGGCACGAAGACCGGCCTGCCGGACGACGAGGACGTGCTCTACGGCCCGCTGAACAACGCCAATCAGCTGGCCCAGGTCAGCGGCTTCATCGAGCGCCTCCCCGCCCACGCCCGGGTCGAAGCGGGCGGCCACCGGGTCGGTGACAAGGGCTACTTCTACGCCCCCACGGTCGTCTCCGGCCTCAAGCAGGACGACGAGATCATCCAGAACGAGGTCTTCGGCCCGGTCATCACCGTCCAGTCGTTCCGGGACGAGGCCCAGGCGGTGGAGTGGGCCAACGGCGTCGACTACGCCCTGGCCTCCTCGGTGTGGACGAAGGACCACGCGCGCGCCATGCGGATGTCCAAGAACCTGGACTTCGGCTGTGTCTGGATCAACACCCACATCCCGCTGGTCGCCGAGATGCCGCACGGCGGTTTCAAGAAGTCCGGTTACGGCAAGGACCTTTCGGCCTACGGCTTCGAGGACTACACGCGCATCAAGCACGTCATGACCTCCATCGAGGGCTGACATCCCGTCCCCGAACACCTCCCGGACCTGCTGGAGTGGATCACCCGCGTCCGTACCGGCCTCGACGAGGCCGAC
>NZ_JBEYCF010000025.1:0-104274 GCF_040632605.1 Streptomyces sp. NPDC019224
GTGGCTCTGCGACAAGGGCCGCTTCGCCTTCCGCTACGCCCAGCAGCGCGACCGGCTCACCACCCCGCTGGTACGGGGCGAGTCGGGCGAGCTGGTTCCGGAAGGGGTGTCGGCGCGGCGGCTCTTTCGTATCCCGTACTTCTGGACCCCGTGAGGAGGGAGCGTAGTATGGTCGGACCATAAGCCGGACGCGCGGCGCCCGCCCACCCAGAGCCATGATCGGGAGACCCATGCGCATCGGACTCTTCGCCACCTGTCTGGGAGACACGCTCTTCCCCGAGGCGGTGAAATCCACCGCGCTGCTGCTGGCCCGCCTCGGCCACGAGGTGGTGTTCCCGCCGGGCCAGACCTGCTGCGGCCAGATGCACGTCAACACCGGATACCAGCGCGAGCCGGTCCCGCTGGTGCGCAACTTCGCCGAGCAGTTCGGCGACGCCTCCATCGACGCCGTCGTCATGCCGTCGGGCTCCTGCGCGGGCTCGGTCCGCCATCAGCACGAGATCGTCGCCGAGCGGTACGGGGACGCCGCCCTGCGCGCCGGCGTCGCCACCGTCAAGGCGAAGACGTACGAGCTCTCCGAGCTGCTGGTCGACGTGCTGGACGTGACCGACGTCGGCGCCTACTTCCCGCACCGGGTCACGTACCACCCCACCTGCCACTCGCTGCGCATGCTCCGGGTCGGCGACAAGCCGCTGCGGCTGCTGCGGGCCGTCGACGCGATCGACCTCGTCGAGCTGGCCGAGGCGGACGCCTGCTGCGGGTTCGGCGGCACCTTCGCCGTGAAGAACGCCGAGACCTCGACGGCGATGCTCCAGGACAAGATGCGTCACGTCACCGCCACCGGCGCCGCCGTGTGCACCGCGGGCGACTCGTCCTGCCTGATGCACATCGGCGGCGGCCTCTCCCGTATCAAGGCAGGCACCCGCACCCTGCATCTCGCCCAGATCCTCTCCTCCACCCGCACCTCGCCGCACGTCCTGACGGAGGCCGCCCGATGAGCGCAACCTTTCTCGGCATGCCCGCGACCCCGCCCCGCTCCCCGTACGGCACGGGAAACCTGCGCGGCGACCGGAAGTTCCCCGCCGCCGCCCACGACGAGCTGCGCAACGAGCAGCTGCGCGGCAACCTCGGCCGCGCCACCCGCACCATCCGCGCCAAACGCCTGAACGTCACCGGCGAACTGCCCGACTGGGAGGAGCTGCGCGACGCCGGATCGGCCATCAAGACCGACACCATGAACCGGCTCCCCGAACTCCTGGAGGAGCTGGAGCGCAACGTCACCGCGCGCGGCGGCACCGTCCACTGGGCGCGCGACGGCGTCGAGGCCAACGAGATCGTCGCCCGGCTGATCCAGGAGACGGGCAGCGAGGAGGTCATCAAGGTCAAGTCGATGGCCACCCAGGAGATCGGCCTCAACGAACACCTCGAATCCCTCGGCATCACCGCGCACGAGACCGACCTCGCCGAACTCATCGTGCAACTCGCCCACGACAAGCCCTCGCACATCCTCGTCCCCGCGATCCACCGCAACCGGGACGAGATCCGGCAGATCTTCCTCAAGGAGATCCCCGGCGTCGACCCGGCCCTGGACAACGTCCCCGCGCACCTGGCCGCCGCCGCCCGCGCCTACCTGCGCGAGAAGTTCATGACCACCGGGGTGGCGGTCTCCGGGGCCAACTTCGGCATCGCCGAGACCGGCACCCTCTCCGTCGTCGAGTCCGAGGGCAACGGCCGGATGTGCCTGACCCTCCCCGACACGCTGATCACCGTCATGGGCATCGAGAAGGTCCTCCCGCGCTACCAGGACCTGGAGGTCTTCCTCCAGCTCCTGCCACGCTCCTCCACGGGCGAGCGGATGAACCCGTACACCTCGATGTGGACCGGTGTCACCCCCGGCGACGGACCGCAGACCTTCCACCTCGTCCTCCTCGACAACGGGCGGACCGCGGCCCTCGCGGACCGCATCGGCCGCGAGGCGCTCAACTGCATCCGCTGCTCGGCCTGCCTCAACGTCTGCCCGGTGTACGAACGCGCCGGCGGCCACGCCTACGGATCCACCTACCCCGGGCCGATCGGGGCCGTACTGACCCCGCAGCTCGCCGGCATGCACGCCGCCAAGGACGACCCCAACAGCTCGTTGCCGTACGCCTCCAGCCTCTGCGGGGCCTGCTTCGACGCCTGCCCCGTCAAGATCGACATCCCCTCGCTGCTGGTCGAGCTGCGCCATCAGCACACCGAGCGGTCCGGCACCACGGCCGAGAAGCTGGCCATGAAGGCGGCGGGCGCCGTGATGGGCAGGCCCGCCGTCTACACGGCCGCGCAGAAGGCCTCCCGGCTCGGCCGGGTCCTGGCCGGCCGGGACGGGAAGCTTCCGCACCTGCCGCCCCCGCTCTCCGGCTGGAGCGACAGCCGCGACACCCCGGCCCCGCCGAAGCAGACCTTCCGCGCCTGGCTGGCCTCGTCCGAGGGTGCGGCGGCCATGCGCGAGGCGTCGGCCGAGCACACCCGCAACCAGCAGCAGGAGGACGGCAAGTGACCACCGCCCGTGAGACCGTGCTCGGCCGCGTCCGGGACGCACTCGCCCTCGCACCCGCCGGCGAGACCCCCGTACCGCGCGCCTACCGAACCGGGCGCACCCTGCCCGACGAGGAACGCCTCGCCCTGTTCACCGACCGCCTCGTCGACTACAAGGCGCAGGTCCACCCCTGCACCGCCGACCGGACCGCCGAGGTCGTCGCCGAGGTGCTGCGGGACCGGGGCGCCACGCGGATCGGCGTGCCGCCGGGACTCGACCCCGGGTGGCTGAGCGCCTACGACGGCGAGGTCCGGCAGGACTCCGCGGACATCCCGGCGCCGCGTCTGGACGCCCTCGACGGGGTCGTCACCGCGTCCGCCGTCAGCTGCGCCGAGACCGGCACCATCTTCCTGGACGGCTCGCCCGACCAGGGCAGGCGGGCGCTGTCCCTGGTGCCCGACCTCCATGTGTGCGTCGTCGATCTGTCGACCGTGGAGGTGGGGGTACCGGAGGCGGTGGCACGGCTGGTGCCGGAGCGCCCCACCACCCTGATCAGCGGCCCCTCGGCCACCTCCGACATCGAACTGGAACGGGTCGAGGGCGTCCACGGCCCGCGCACCCTGGCGGTGGTGATTCGCACAGACGTTTAGGCGATCCCGCCGGGCGGGATTACGCTCTCTGCCTGGCATGGACACACTTACTCTCTGGCAACTGGCGGCGCTGGCCGCGGCATCCGCACTCGTCGGCTTCTCCAAGACCGCCGTCAGCGGCGCCAACACGATCAGCCTCGCGGTCTTCGCGGCGGTACTCCCCGCCCGCGAGTCCACCGGCGTGCTGCTCCCGGTCCTGATCGCCGGCGATGTGCTCGCCGTGCTCGTCTACCGGCGCCACGCGCACTGGCCGACCCTGCTGCGGCTCTTCCCGGCCGTCGCCGTGGGCGTGGTGGCGGGCACCCTGTTCATGATGTGGGCCGACGACGCCACCGTGCGGACCTCGATCGGTGCGATCCTGGTGTTCATGGCCGGTGTCACCGTCTGGCGCCGGCGGCAGGCGGAGGCGGTCGCGGAACCCGGGGCGAAGGACGGGCCACCGACCACCGCCGAGCGGCTCAAAGCCCGTTCGTACGGGGTGCTCGGCGGTTTCACCACCATGGTCGCCAACGCGGGCGGGCCGGTGATGTCGCTCTACCTGCTCTCGGCCGGATTCCGGAAGCTGGGCTTCCTGGGCACCTCCGCGTGGTTCTTCCTGATCGTCAACACCTCGAAGGTGCCGTTCAGCGTGGGCCTCGGGCTGATCGACGGCCAGTCCCTGCTGCTGGACGCCTGCCTGCTGCTGTTCGTGCTGCCGGGCGCCTGGCTCGGCCGCAGGTGCGTGGACCGGATCAACCAGCGGCTCTTCGAGCGCCTGGTGCTGGCCGCCACCGTCCTCGGCGGTCTGCAGCTGCTCCTGACCTGACGGTGGTACGCCGGTGGCCCCACGGACGCCCGTCCGCGGCGGCCGACCGGGGGCGCCGGTCGGAGGATGCCCTCCTCGCCCGCCGCCCGCCGCCGCGCGTTCCCCCACGCCGACGGCGTGCCGTACGGACGTCGCGCGACGAACCACCGCACGGTGGCCCGGGCACGTCTCACGGCGACGGCTCAGGGAATCAGCAGCCAGTCCGAGCCGATCGCGGCGACGAGCCCGACCGCCAGCAGCCAACTCCCCAGACGCGTACGCCCGTTCCGGCTCAACTCGACCACGATCCCGCAGAGGATCAGCGCCAGCCCGTACACCCCGACCACCAGGACGGAGGACCGGCTCGCGATCCGCAGCCCGAGCACCACCGCCATCGCCGCCATACCGGCCGACGAGAGCACGACGCGCAGCCGTCTCGCCTGGCGCGGAGTCAGCCGCCGCTCCCCGGTGTCCCCACCCTCCGTGAGGCCGTCCGCCATGTCGTCCCGCACGTCCTGGGCGGCGTCTTCGGCTATCGGCGCATCCACTACGGGGGCCTCCACGGCTCGGTCCTGGTCAGAAGTGCTCATGCCGCCGGATCGTAATGGCTCCACCGGGGCGTGTTCGCCGTTGTCAACCAACACCGTCGAAACCAGGCCGAGTTCACGGCACGGTGCACCTGGCTGCCGCTAGGAGGGGCCTGCCAGGAGCCTCGGGGCCTCCGCCGCCGCGTCCACCGGTCCCGCGCCCGCACGCTCCACCCGCGCCGCCAACTCCCGCGCCCAGCCGGCCAGCTCCCCGAGCCCCATCCCGTGCGCCTCGCCGGCCCCGTACGCCTCCAGCGCTGCCGCGCCCCGCCGCAGCAACCGCGCCCCGCCCGTCGCGTTGCCCCGGGCGGCATGGGTCAGGCCCACGGCCAGCTGGGCGAGCCCCCGCCACAACTCCCGTTCTCCGTCGGGGCCCGATTTCCAGGCGTCCTCGAAGACCTCGTGCGCGTGGAACGGCATCCCCGCGTCCAGCAGCCGCTGCGCCTCCCGGACGGTCTCACCGGCGGTGCGCTCGACACCCTCCGGCTGCCGTTCCACCCCCGGTGACCCGTACGGCAGCGGGCGTCCCAGCCCGTCGCGGGGGCGCGCGTTGTGCGCCCGTCCCTCGGAGTTCCGGTCCCTGCGTGTCTCGTTCACACCCCGATTGTGCCCCGCACCTGCGGCGAACTGGCCGAACCACTGTCGGAGCGACCCCGCGCGCGACTAGGCTCGGCCACCATGGTCACCACTTTGGGGGAGGGTAGGCATGAAGCCGTCCCGGCCGCTTTATGAGCGCGAACCGGAACTCGCCACTGCCGCGCAAGCCATCGACGCGCTCTGCGGGGCGCAGGCCACCGGCGGGCTGCTGATCTACAGCGGCGAGGCAGGCATCGGCAAGACCGCGCTCCTGGAAGAGATCCAGGCCATGGCGGCGGACCGGTGCACCATCTGGTCGGCACGCGGCGGTGAGACGGTCACCTCGGTGCCGTTCCACGTCGTACGGCAACTGCTCCAGCCCGCACTGGGCCAGTTCCCGCCGGACGACGTACGGGCCCTGTTCGGCCCCTGGTTCGACGTCGCCGCCCCGGCCCTGGGCCTCGCCGAGCCCTCCGGCCCGCAGCCCGATCCGCAGGGTGTGCGCGACGGCCTCGACTACGTCGTCAAGCGGCTCGCGTCCCGGCTGAGCCACCGTCCGCTGCTCCTCGTCATCGACGACGCCCACTGGGCGGACGGCGAATCCCTGGCCTGGCTCGCCTCGTTCACCGCCCGCCTAGGCGACCTGCGCGTCCTCGTCGTGCAGGCCCACCGCCCCGAGGAATTCGCCGCCCGGGAGGCCGCGCGCAACGCGGCGGGCGGCCATCCCACGCAGATCCGCGTCGCCCTGCGCGCCCTGACGCCCGACGCCACCGCCGAGCTGGTCCGCGCCACCCTCGGCGAGCACGCCGACGACCCGTTCTGCCGCGAGGTCTGGGCCGTCACCGGTGGCAACCCGTACGAGGCGGTCGAGCTCGTCGCCAAGGTCCAGGACCGCGAGCTGGTCCCGCTGGAGGAGTCCGCCGGGCTCCTGCGCGAACTCGGCGCGTCCGCCCGGGGCAGCGGCCTCGTCGCCCGGCTGGAACGGCTCGGCACCAACGCCAACCGCTTCGCCTGGGCGGCCGCCGTCCTCGGCACCGACATCTCCCAGGACCTCGCCGCGACCCTGGCCGGGATGAGCCCGGCCGAGGCGGCGGACTGCACCGCCCGGCTGCGCGAGGCCCGCATCGTCAGCGGCTTCGACCCACTGGAGTTCGTGCATCCGCTGATCGCCTCCGCCGTCTACCGCTCCATCCCGCCGGCCACCCGTACGGCCATGCACGGCAGGGCCGCCTGGGCGATCGCCCGCGCCGGGCTCGGCCCCGCCGCGGCCTCCCGCCACCTGCTCGAAGTCCACCCGGACGACGACCAGGAACTCGTCGAGCAACTGCGGGCCGCAGCGAAGCAGCACCTCGCCGTCGGCGCCCCCGAGGCCGCCCGGCGCTGCCTGGAGCGTGCCCTCGACGAGCCGCCGCGTCACGACGCACGCGCCACCCTGCTGTACGAGCTCGGCTGCGCGACGCTGCTCAGCTCCCCGGCCACCACCGTGCAGCACCTGCGGGCCGCCCTGGACATGCCCGGCCTCGCCGACGAGCTGCGGGTCGACGCCACCTTCCGGCTCGCCGCCGCGCTGTCCCACAACAACCAGCTCAAGGAGGCGGCCCTGACCCTCGCGGCCGAGGCCGAGCGCACGGCGCCGGGACCCGGCCTGATGCGCCTCCAGGCCGCCCACTTCCTCTGGGAGGGCATGCAGGCCACCGAGGAGGACGGACCGGGCCGCTCGCGCCGGCTCGCCGCCAACGCCGACCACCTCGCCGGCCGGGACAACGCCGAACGCGCCCTGCTCACCCTGCGCGCCTTCGACGCCATGCTGCGCGGTGAGAACGCCGAGGTCATCGTCGACCTCTGCGAGCGCGCCCTGGTGGACGGCCACCCCGCACGCGGACTCGGCTGGACCGATTCCGAGTGGGGCTTCGAGCTCCCCGCCATGGTCGGGATCACCTACGCCTTCACCGACCGCCTCGACCGCGCCGAGGAGCTCTTCGGCGAGGCGGTCCGGGCCTTCGAGATCTCCGGCTGGAGCGGCGCCCACCTGGCGTTCGCCCACACCCTCCTCGGCCTGGTCCACCGCCGCCGCGGCCGCCTCGCCGAGGCGGAGGGCTTCCTGCGCGAGGGGCTGCGCCTCGCGGACCGCGTCGGCAGCGGGCTCCCCGTCCACTGGGACGCCGCCTGCCTGCTGATCGACACGCTGCTGGCCCGCGGCCGGGTCCCCGAGGCCCGCAAGATCGCCGACCAGTACGACTTCGGGCTGCCCTACCCGAGTGCCATGGTGCTGCCGGACGCCCCCTGCGTCCGGGGCCGCCTGCTCCTGGCCGAAGGCCGTATCAAGGAGGCCGTGACCGAGCTGGAGGCGGCCGGGCGGGCGCTGGAGCCGCGCGGCAGGTTCAACGGCATCTGGGGACCCTGGGCCGGCGACCTGGCACGCGCCCTGGCCGACGATGACCCGGGCCGCGCCGCCCAGCTCGCCAACACCGCCCGGGTCCACGCGGAGCGGTTCGGCACGGAGACCGCCATCGGCGAGGCCCTGCGCTGCGTGGCCCTCTTCGCCCGCCCGGAGGAGGCCGTACACCTCCTGGGCGAGGCGGTCCGCCACCTGGAGGCGTCGCCCTCCGGCTACGAGTTCGCCCAGGCGCTCGTCGACTACGGCATCGCCACCCGCTCGCCCCGCGAACTGGCCCGGGCCCACAAACTGGCCACGGCCTGCGGCGCGGAAGGACTGGCCGCACGCGCTCAGCAGGCACGCGCGTCGATCAGGTCCTCCGAGTGAGGTAATGTTTGTCCTGCAGCCGCCACCCGGTCAGACCCGGGAAGCGGCAGCGGGACGTGGCGCAGCTTGGTAGCGCACTTGACTGGGGGTCAAGGGGTCGCAGGTTCAAATCCTGTCGTCCCGACTTTTCGAAGTCGCGGGTCAGGGGCCGTTTCGGAGCAATCCGAAACGGCCCCTGACCGTTTTTGGGGACCATTCGGGGACCAACTCGCCTTGACCGGTCAGCGGGCGACCACGATCGGGCCCGGCAGGGGCCGGGGTGCGCGGAGCATGCTGAGGTGCGCCGAGAGCGCGGCGGCGGCGAGCCGGGTGAGTCCGGTGTGCCGGAGGCCGTGGCGGCGCAGGTGTTCGTAGCCGAGTTTCAGGACGACGTCGTCCCAAGGGGGCGCGTCGCGCAGGACCGCGGTGGAGACACGGCCGCCCCGTGGGCCGGTGAACATGCGCGCGTCGGGATCGGGGCCGACGGCCAGGATGCGCTGGGCGACGAGGGGGCGGATCTTCGGGCCCGCCTGCCCCGCCGGGTCCGGACAGCCGTTCCGTTTGCTTCCTGCGGTACGGGCCGCAGGCTCGAGGGCCGAGGCCCGGGAGAGCCGTTGGCGCTGGCCGTTGGGCAGTGTCTGGGCCGGCGTGTCCAGCCGGTTGGAGATCTCGCTCCACCGGCCGGCCTCGCGCAGTGCCTGCTCGACACGGTCGTGCATCTCCGTCCGGGCCGCCCGCACCAGGTGACGGAGGCCGAACAGGGCGTTGCCAGGGTGCTGCCGCCGAAGACCACATGGGTCTGCGGTACCAGGACGACGGTGCTGCGCAGGCCGGTGTCGCCCTTGCCGTACCGGACGGGACGGGCCGAGGACCACCTCGCCCTGACGGCGGAGCCCGTGGGGCAGCAGGTCGACCAGGGCGCGCAGCACGGTGGACTCGCCGGCGCCCGACTGGTGCTCGGCCCGCTCCCCTTTGCAGGGCCTGAAGCATCAAGGCATCGGTATCCGCCCACCCGCTGACCCCGGGTGCGGACCGTGAGGCCGTGGGCGAACGTTACCGCCTCCGAGTCTCCCCGGCGACACCTTGATGGGAGAAATCATCGATGTTCGGCGATTGAATTTGAGTCACACACCGGGGTGGTGGAGGGCGCTGTCCGGGGTCGGTCACGAATTCCGAAGCCGTAGGGGCATCCAGTCGAAACCTTCGCCCTCGGCGGCTTCGAGCTGTGTGAACAACAGGGTTCAAGCGGATGACCTCTCTTCGCAACCAGCCACAGAGGAGGGCGAATCGGGGCAGCGCCACTCTGCGGCAACGGAAGGCCGAGGAGATGGCCTTTGAGTCATTCATCGATCTATTGACATACATCGCTCAACGCTGGCAGGGTTCCGGCCGTCGGTCGACAGCGTCGTTACCGACCTGGGCTCCGACCCGGCCGCATCTCGATCCGTCACGCTCCTTGATCACTCCTTAGGGGGAAGTGTGAGTAGTCCCCGTGTTCTGGTGGCCTCCGCGTTCGAAGCGGAGCTCCAGCCCTTGACGTCCGCGTGCGCGGCCGCCGCTCTGCAGCAGCACGGTGCCGACGTCGTCGGCTGGGACGCACACCTGCTTCCCGACGCCATTCCGGAAGGTCCCTTCGACCTCACGCTCGTCTCGGTCCAGCAGTTCGAGGGCCTCGAACGGGGGATCGACCTGGCACGCAGGGTCTCGGAGGCGTACGGCACCACGGTCGTGACCTTCGGCCAGTACGCGCAGATGAACCACCGGGAGTTCCTCGACGTCGCCGACGGCATCATCATGGAGGAGCCCGAGCTCATCAGCGAGGAGCTGGCCCAGCTCGCCGCCGGCACCATCGCGCTCGACGCGGTGCCCGCCCTGATGACCCGCACGGGCATGCGGACCAAGCCCCCGCGCCGGCGCATCTCGGTCACCAAGCCCGCCCGGGACCTGTTCCCCTCCCTCGTGCACTACCCGGCCCACCACTCGCCGTTCGGCCTGATGGGCAACATCGAGGCGTCCCGCGGCTGCCACCACAAGTGCACGTACTGCTCCGTCTACGGCGCCTACGACGGCGGTGTCGCCGCCTACGACGCCGACAGCGTCCTGGCCGACGCCCTGCAGCTCGCGGAAGAGGGCGTCCGGCACTTCTGCTTCATCGACGCCGAGTTCTTCAACTCCCGCACCATCGGCATCGGTGTGGTCGAGCGGCTCGTGGAGGCCATCGGGCCGATCACGTTCGAGTTCACGACGCGCGTCGACCACGTCCTCGACTACACCAGGGAACTGGAGAAGCTCGTCTCGCTCGGGCTGCGCCGCGTCACCTGCGCCCTCGAGTTCCCCTCCAACCGCATCCTGCGCATCTTCGACAAGCACATCGACGTCGACCACATGCGCGAGGCGGTCGCCGAGGCCGAGCGGATCGGCTTCGAGCTGTACCCGACGTTCATCCCCTTCACCCCGTGGATCGAGTACGAGGAGCTCCTCGGCTTCGAGGACTGGCTGGTCGAGACCGGCCTCGCCCGCGTCACCGACCCGACCGCCCTGCAGACCCGACTGCTGCTGTTCAAGGGCTCCCCGCTGCTCTCCTCGCCCTGGATGGAGGACATCGCCACCGTCGACCGCGGCTTCTGGGTCGAGTGGACCCACCCCGACAAGCGCGTCGAGGAGCTCTGGCAGGAGCGCCGCACCGACGCAGAGGACGCCGGCAAGATCCGCTGCTGCGTGAAGTGCTGACCTCCCGCTCACGAGAAAAGGACACCGACATGGGTGGATCACCCCGCGTCGTCATCTCCACCGGTCAGGCACTCCCGGACATGGACTGGACCGGCGAGCTCGCCGGCCTCACCGACTCGTGGCCGTACCTCGGCCCCACCTGGCTGCGGGCCACGGAGAAGGTACTCCCCGACGTCCAGCCCTGGCACACCCTGGCCCATCGCGCCCGCGGCGAACTGGCCCTCCTCCCCGGCTACATCCTCACCACCCCGCCGGTCGTCGACCACGAACCGCGCACCTACCTGGGGTGGCAGGCACCCTCCGGTGAAGAGGTGTGCTGCGGCGCCGAGACCGACGCCGCGCGCAGCGCCGAGGTCGACGCCCTGGGAACCGAGCCCTTCTTCCCGACGCTCCTGCTCGGCTCCCCCCTGGGCTACCGCACCGAGGTCGCCTACAACTTCTGGACCCCCACCCTGATGGGGTCCATCATCGACAAGCTCGTGCCCGCCGCCTTCGAGGCCGGCGTCCGCTGCATCGTCGCCCCCTGGATTCCCAGCCGGCGCGGCAACGACGCCCTCGTCGACGCGCTCGACGCCGCCGGCGCGTCCACCACCTTCTGGGGCTATGAGGACTTCATGAGCCTCGACGCGCCGAACTGGGAAGGACACCTCGCCGCCCTGCCGCTGAAGAAGCGCCAGCGCATCAAGGGCGACGTCCGCCGCGCCGAAGCCGCCGGCGTGACGATCGAGCGCGCCGACGGCACCGGAATCCGCCCCTACGTCGCGCGCATCGCCGAACTCACCTGTCTCAACCGGGAGAAGAACGGCGCGGGCGAGGAGCCCGAGCACATCGTCGGCGTCCTCTCCGCGCTCATCGACGAGGGCGCGGACGTCCGCGCCTACCTCGGCTACAAGGACGGCGCGCTGGTCGCCACCTGCGTCACCATCCGCAAGAACCACCGCCTCTTCCCGAAGTGGGCCGGCTTCGACTACGCCGCGATCGGCGAGCGCAGCGGCATCTACTTCGCCCTCGTCCTGGACGCGCCCGTCCGCGACGCGTACGCCGAGGGCCTGCGCACCGTCGAGTTCGGCGCAGGCGCCCACCAGGCGAAGGCCCTGCGCGGCTGCACCCCGCGCGAAGTCCGTACCTCGATGCTGCTCTCCGACCCGGCGCTGCGGCCGCAGGCGAGCGCCTGGCTCGACGCCTTCGGCAGCAGCAGGCGCGTCGCGTTCGGTGCCGCGTCCCCCGCCCCGGCCCAGCCGGCGGACCTGCCCCTCCTGGGCGGCTCCGGCGACAGCTGCTGCGGCTGATCCCACCCGACACCACGACAAGGACGAGAAGGACCACATGATCACCTTCATCCCCCTGACCGGATTCCTTGGGGCGGGCAAGACCACGACCATGACCGCCGCCGCGCTCGCACTCCAGGAGCAGGGCCGCAAGGTCGCCGTCATCACCAACGACCAAGGGGTCGAGCTGGTCGACACCAAGCTGGTGCGCAGCAAGATCGACAGCGTCGCCGAAGTCACCGGCGGCTGTTTCTGCTGCAAGTTCGAGGACCTCGTCGAGGCCATCGTCGCTCTGGTCGCCTCCGACAGCGTCGACACCGTGATCGCCGAGGCCGTCGGCAGCTGCACGGACCTCCAGGCCACCGTCGTACGACCGCTGCGCCAGTACTACGGCGACGACATGGTCGTCGCCCCGCTGACCACCGTCGTCGACCCGCTGCGGCACCTGGCCTTCGCCCGCGCCGCCGAGCGGGGCGAGCCGGAGTCGGACCTGTCGTACCTCTTCCGCCAGCAGGTCACCGAAGCGGATGTCATCGCCGTGAACAAGCTGGACACCATCAAGGCGGACCGGGCCGAGGAACTCCTCGCCTCGCTCCGCGCGAGCAACCCGAAGGCGACCGTCGTCGGATACTCCGCCACCACCGGCGCTCACCTGGAGAATCTGCTCGACGCGTGGCAGGCGCCGGCCACCAACGAGGACGTCGTCCTCGACATCGACTACGACCGCTACGCGGCCGCTGAGGCCCAGCTCGCCTGGATGAACCAGGACCTCGACCTCACCGCCGCCGGGGACGGGTTCGACGCGACCGCCTGGGCCCGCACCGTCCTTCAGGAGCTGTCCGTCTGGGCCGCGGAGCACGACGCTGTGATCGGCCACGCCAAGATCACCGTGGAGACCGCCGACGGGGACTTCGCCAAGCTCAGCCTCACCGAATCCGGCGCGCAGCCCACCCTCGACCGCGCCACCGAGGCGAACGCGCCGACTGGCAGGGCCGTCGTCAACGCCCGCGTCGCCTGCGAGCCCGAGGCCCTGGACACGGCCGTCACCGAGGCGGTCAGGGCCGCGGACCTGGCCACCGCCGTCACCTCCTCGGCGACCTCCCCGGTGTCGTTCAAGCCCTCCTACCCGCGCCCCGTGCACCGCCTCGCCCCCGCCGGTGCCTGACCGAGAAGGACCACTCGTCATGAGCGACACCACCACCGCCGGCAGCCTGCAGGAAGAGGTCCGGGAGTACTACCGGGCCAAGGCCGCCGAAGCCGAGACGAGCGGCGCCTGCTGCTCGCCCGACCCGCAGACCTTCGGCCCCGCCGCGTACGACGAGATCGGCCCCGGCACCGCCCCGGACGCCGCCCTCCTCGCCAGCCTCGGCTGCGGCAACCCGAGCGCCGTCGCCGAACTGCGCGAGGGCGAGACGGTCCTGGACCTCGGCTCCGGCGGCGGCCTGGACGTCATCCTCAGCGCCCGGCGCGTCGGCCCCGACGGCCGCGTCTTCGGCCTGGACTTCCTGGAGGAGATGCTCGCCCTCGCCGCCCGCAACGTCGCCGACGCCGAGATCGACAACGTCGTCCTCCTCAAGGGCACGATCGAGTCCATCCCGCTGCCGGCCGACACCGTCGACGTGATCATCTCCAACTGCGTGATCAACCTGTCGCTGAACAAGCCCGCCGTCTTCGCCGAGATGGCCCGCGTCCTCACCCCCGGCGGCCGCCTCGGCATCAGCGACGTCGTCGCCGAGGACCGGCTCAGCCCCGAGGAGCGGGCCGAGCGCGGCGGGCACAGCCAGTGCATCGCCGGCGCGCTGTCCGTCTCCGAGTACGAGGAACTCCTCGAGGCGGTCGGCCTGAAGGACGCGGAGGTCGTCTTCACCCAGGAGGCGGCCGACGGCCTCCACGCCGCGATCATCCGCGCCCACAAGCCGGTCGACAGCACCGTCGGCGCGCAGGAGTGCGAGCCCGGCGGCACCTGCTGCTGACCATGTCGTCACACCCGGGCCGTGGCCGGAGCCCAAGCTTCCGGCCACGGTTCGCACGGCCGTGCTCGTCTGCGTGCCGGTCCCGGCGCGCGCAACGTCCGACAGGAGCGACGACGTCCCCATGGACGCGTGCCCCTGACGGGCGCCAGGGGCACGCCGCACCGCACGGCCACCGTCCAGGAGACCGTCGCCACACCTGCCGGCTGCCTCCATTCGCTCGCGATCGCGGCCGGACGGCCAAGCCCCTGAGGGCACGGCCGGTCCGCTTTCGCCTCACCTGTCCGAGGAGATCCGACCCGTGACCGTCATCGAGCCCGCTGCGAGCGACGCCATAGCCACCGCCCCGTCGCCGCAGCCCGCGCCCGGCGCCACCCCGCCCCCTACCCCGCTCGTCGCACGCGCGGCCGCCGAGCTCGTCGGCACCGCCGCCCTCGTGGCGGTCGTCGTCGGCTCCGGCATCCAGGCCACGCAACTCACCGACGACGTGGCGCTGCAGCTCCTCGCCAACTCCACCGCCACCGTCTTCGGCCTCGGCGTCCTCATCGCGCTCCTCGGCCCGGTATCCGGCGCCCACTTCAACCCGGTCGTCACCCTGACCGAGTGGTGGACCGCTCGCCGCGGGGGTGGTGGCGTGACCGCCCGCGAGCTCGCGGTGTACATCCCCGCCCAGATCGTCGGCGCGATCCTCGGCGCGATCCTGGCCGACGCCATGTTCGGCGAGCCGCTGGTGAAGTGGTCCACGCACGACCGCTCGGCCGGGAACCTCCTCCTCGGCGAGGTCGTGGCGACCGCCGGCCTGATCCTGCTGATCTTCGGCCTGGCCCGTACCGACCGGTTGCGTTTCGCGCCCGTCGCGGTCGCCTCGTACATCGGCGCGGCCTACTGGTTCACCTCGTCGACGTCGTTCGCGAACCCGGCGGTGACCATCGGCCGGGCGTTCACCGATACCTTCGCCGGCATCGCCCCGGCCTCCGTCCCGGCGTTCATCGGCATGCAGCTGATCGGCGCGGTCGTGGGCCTGGCACTGGTCGCGGTCGTCTTCATGCGTGGCAGGAGGGCCGGCGAATGACGCGCGTCGTGGACGTCGTCGTGATCGGCGGCGGGCAGGCCGGACTCGCCGCCGGCTGTCACCTGCGCCGCCTCGGCGGTCTCGACTTCGCCGTCCTGGACGCGCAGGCCGCCCGGGCCGGCGAGACCCTTCCGCGATGATGCCGTCCGGGTGAACGAATGGTGAACCCCTGGCGGATATCGATCCTCGGATTCGCGTGCGATCTTGTCGGATCGTATGGTGTCCGGATGGCAACTCCGCCGACGAGCATACCGATCGAGGACGTGAACGAGGAGCGATGCGTTCCGTGCTCCCCAGGGCTGCTGATCGACCGCGGCGAAGTCGACTTGCTGACCGCCCAGTTGAAAGCAATGGCCGACCAGACCCGCCTCCAGATCGTCCACCTCATCGACCAGGCGCCGGCCGGAGAGCTCTGCGTCTGTGACCTGACCGAGTCGCTCGACCTGGCCCAGCCCACGGTGAGCCGTCACCTCAAGATCCTCACCACAACAGGGCTGTTGCGCCGCGAACAGCGAGGAACCTGGGCCTGGTTCTCGATCCGCTGGGATGCTCTTCGGAAGCTCCGGAAGCATGCCTTCCCCCGAGGTATCGACTGCTCGCCGCTCTGACCGTTCTGGTTCCACGCACCGCCGCGGCGTCCCTCTCCCCTGTCGATCCCGGCTTCGCGCATCGCTTCGTCCGCAGCCGGATGCACCGCCGAAGCCGGCGCGGAGCCCGCCGAACGGGCCTCGATCCGGCCGCCGGCCAAGTGGCGAAGCCATGCTGCGGCCATCTGGGCCCGGCCGGTGTTGTGGACGTGAAGTCCGGCCGGTGTTGTGGACGTGAAGTCCGGCCGCTTCTCCTTCGAGCGCCCGCGCGGCCTCGACGTCCGCTCACCCGTGACCCTGCGGGCTGCGGATCGCGATTCGTGCGCGAACGCTACTCCCTACTCCCTTCCCGCCTCTCTGGCGACCCCGGCGCAGGTGGGTGGGCCACGCAGGCGACCGCGTCGGGCGGGTCGGATCCGGAGCTGTCCGCCACGTCCGAATCATCGATGGTCACTGATCGGTTTTCGCCGCGTTTCGCGCGTCCCGGGCGCCACCTTGCAGTCCTGACGGCGGAATTCGCAGGACTGCAAGGTGCGTGGGCGCCCTTGGCCCTTACTGGTCTCATCTGCATGAACACCCACGCTGGGTAACCTGACTGGCTTTCGCAAGCACCTGCAAAGGTGGGCGAACCAGGGCAGGGGCACCGTGCGGCGGTGACTCGGGCAAGGGGTGATCCTTCAGTCATTCATCGATCTATTGACATACATCGCTCAATGCTGGCAGGGTTCCGGCCGTCGGCCGACAGTGCTGTTGCCGACCTGGGCTCCACCCCCTCCGTCGGCCGGCCTCGGCCCCGACCACACGTCGACGCAAAGGTTCCCCGCCATGGCCGCCACGCCCCACCCGCACGCGTCTACCACCGAGGCACCGGTCCTGCTCCTCATGGGCAGCGGCGACCGCCGCTACCGGGAGTACATCGTGGCGGCCGTCTCACGCCACTTCCGCCTGTGGCTCCTCGACGCCCACGAGCCGAGCTGGCAACTGCCGTACGTGGAGGGGACCTCACTCCTCGACACCAAGAACCTCGACGAACTTCTCGTCGAGGCGAAGAAGGTCATGCAACGGCTTCCCGTCGCAGGGGTCTTCACCTACGACGAGTCCCTCGTGCACGCCGCCGCGCGCCTCGCCGAAGAGCTCGGCCTGCCCGGAAGCGCGCCCGACGCGGTGCTCGCCTGCCGCGACAAGGCGACCACCCGGGCACGGCTGACGGCAGCCGACGTGCCGCAGCCGGCCTGCACCCCGGTCTCCACGGCGGCCGAGGCGCGCCGTGCGGCCGACGCGACCGGCTACCCCGTGGTGGTCAAGGCCCGTGGACTCGCCGGCAGCCTCGGTGTCGTCCGGGCCGACCACGGCGACGCTGTCGAAGCGGCCTTCGAGGCGGCCAGCTCCGCCAACTGGCCCGGAGTACCCCGCTACGAGGCCGACGTCCTGGTCGAGGAGTACCTCACCGGTCCCGAGATCAGCATTGACGCGGTCGTCGTCGACGGCGTGTGCACCCCGATGATCGTGGCGCGCAAGCAGGTCGGCATGGACCCGTACTTCGAAGAGACCGGCCACACCGTCGACGCCGCCGACCCCCTCCTCCGGGACTCCGAACTCCTGGACCAGCTGCACCGCATCCACAAGGCGCTCGGCTTCCAACGCGGCGCCACGCACACCGAGTTCAAGCTCACCCCCCAGGGTCCCCGCCTCGTCGAGATCAACGCGCGCCTCGGCGGCGACTTCATCCCTCTCATCGGGATGCTCGCCACCGGGACCGACCCGGCGGTCGCGGCCGCCCACGTGGCGGCCGGGCTCACCCCCGAGACCGTGCCGAAGACGCGGAGGACCGCAGCCATCAGGTTCCTCTACCCGGAGGCCGACTGCGAGGCAGTCGAAGTGACCGTCCGTAACGACCTCTTCGGGCCCACGGTGCACAGCGCGGTCGCGACGGCAGGCCCCGGCACCCGGCTGGCCCTCCCGCCCCGGGCGTACATGAACCGGTACGGCTACGTCATCGCCGTCGGCGAGGACCACGAGCAGGTGACCGCCGACGTGGACGCCGCGCCCACCCTGGTCGAACTGCGGTCGCGCCCTCTGGCCGACTGACCGGTTCCACCTTTCAGGCCTCCGAGGAGCCGCCGCCCGTGAGCAAGCCCTCCGGCCAGCCGTCACCGCGCGGGGACGACAACGCGATCGTCACCCTCGACCAGCGCGCGCTGCCCCACGAGAGGCGGCTCCTGCGCCTGGACGCCGTGGACGACGTCATCACAGCCATCACGACACTCGCGGTACGGGGCGCCCCCTCCATAGGTCTCGCGGGCGCCCTGGGCGTCGCGCTCCAGGCGTACGCCCACTGCTCACCGGGCATCACCGGCGACGGGCAGGAGGCCGTGCGCGCCGACGCACAGCGGCTCGCCGCCGCCCGCCCGACGGCCGTCAACCCGGCCTGGGCCGTCGACCGGGCACCCGGAAGCCGTCCTCGCGCGCGAACTCGCCCTTTGCCACACCTCCATCGCCCTCGTCACCGAATACGACGCGGCGTGGAACGCGGGGAAGGCGTCTCCCGGGACGAGGTCCTCTGGTCTTCGGCGCGAACGTGGAGCGCCTGAAGGACCTGGTCCTGCAGACCGTCTCCGTCCTGGACCGCGAGAGGCGTTGCGGATGCGCAGCGGCGCTCGACGGCATGGATCTGCCCTTCGGGCTTCCCTGCCACCGTGGTCGGTGCGGGCACGATCCGCACCGCCCACGAACCTGCGGCCCGATGCCGGTCACCATGGTGACCGGCATCGTCATTCCACGACCGGGCTACGGCGCTCCACCAGCAGGACGTCGCGCCAGACGCCGTGATGGCGGGCCACGCGTTCCCGCCGGCCGAGGACACGGAATCCGGTGGACTCGTGCAGGGCGAGGCTCGCGCTGTTCTCGGGAAAGATGCCCGCTTGGAGCGTCCAGATCCCCGCCTTCTCCGTGGAGACGATCAACGCCTCCAGGAGCGTGCGCCCCACGCCGGTTCCGCGCGCGGTGGGACCGACGTACACGGAGTGCTCGACGACCCCCGCGTACGCGGGCCGGGCCGAGACACGGGACACCGCGGTCCAGCCGACCACCCGCCCGTGCCCGTCGAGTGCCACGAGCCGGTGCGCCGCGAGCTTGGCGGTGTCGAAGGCGCTCCACGGCGGCGCGGTGGTCTCGAACGTGGCGTTGCCCTCGTCGATGCCCTGCTGGTAGATCGCCATGACGGCCGACGCGTGGTCGTCGGTCATCGGGGCCAGGGTGACTCCGGGGTGCGGGGGTGTGGTCATGCGTGCTCCTTGCCTCGGCGCGCTCCCGCCGGACAGGGTACGCACGGTGTTCGTCAGCGGGTACGGCGACGCTCCTGCGGCGTCGGGGGCCGCCGCAGGAGCGTGGGTGGGGGCGAGGAGGAGTACGGGGTCAGAGCAGGGGCAGCGTAACGAGGCCGACACCCATGCTTCCGAGGAGGCCCACGCCGAGGTAGAAGGCGAAGACCTTCGTCTTGACGACGCTCTTGACGGCCACCATGGCCGGGATCGTCGTGATGGCACCGCCGAGGAGGAAGGTGACGCCGGCCGCCGCGACCATGCCCTGGTCCAGGAGTCCCTCGACGACCGGGATGGCACCGACGCCGTTGAGGTAGAGCGGGACGCTGATGAGTGCGGCGATCAGCACGGAGAGGACGCCGTCCGTGCCCAGGACGCCCGAGACGACATCCGTGGGTACGTATCGGACGATCAGGGCCTCGAGGACGATCGCCAGGAGCAGCCACTTGCCCAGGATCAGCGAGTCGCTGACGATCTCCTTCAGGATCTCGCCGGCGTGGAGGTTCTTGATGTCGCGCCGTACGAGTACGCGCCACGGGGTGCCGTCGTCGTCCGCGTCGTTCCGCGCGGCGGTGGAGCAGCCACCGGCCGCAGGAGCGGGCTCGGCCTCCTGGGCGGCACCGCCGCACCGGCCGGCAGCACTGCCACCGCTGTCACTTCCGCCTCCGACGGTCACGGTCTCGGGCACGGTCGTCTTCGCCGCCGAGCACGCGGTCTCCGGCACGCTCACCGCCTCCTGCGAGCAGCTCTTCGCGGGCGCCTTCTCCTCGGTGGAGGCGGTCAGCGGGTCCGCGAACCGTCCGCGCCGTTCGAGCGCGAGAACGATGAGGCCCGCGCCGAAGCTCAGCACCAGGGCGCCGATGAGACGGGCGGTGGCGACGGGGAAGCCGAGCTGGGCGGCGGAGAGCGCGTAGATCTCCGGGTCCATGGAGGGGGAGGCGATCCAGAACGCCATCACGGCCGAGAGCGGGACGCCGGCTATCAGGAAGCGGCGGATCAGGGGGATCACGGTGAAGGAGCAGAAGGGGCTGAACGCTCCGATGGCCGTGACGATGACGATGCCGAGGACGCCCTTGCGTCCGTGGGCGAAGCTGCGGCGCGCGACCACGTCGATCGACAGACGCTGTACGGCGATTCCCAGGACGATGGCGACCAGGAACCACGGGAGGTAGTGCAGCACCTCGAACAGGATGAACAGGCCAAGGGCCCGCAATTCGTCCACGGGTGAACCTCTCTGAGACGGTGACACACGAGGGGAGCGGCGCCGTGAAGGTGCATACGGGGGACGTGGCGAGCCGCGTGGGGAGGCCCGATCCGCATCCCCTTTATCGAATATCGATGATAGACGATTAAATGGGTGTCCGGCAATGGGTGTCCGGTGCCCCTCGTCGCGCCGAAGGGATCCGTCTCGCGCTTTCGGTGGCGGCAGCCGGGGAGGGGAGTTTGTTCCCAGGTCGCACCGATGCGGCCGCCTTCCATGTGGCGCCTGCGCAGTCGCTCGTGCCGGCGGTTTCGGGCGCGCATGAGGTGCCGACGAGCCCCCGTGGGCCCTCCGTAGGTCCCCTCTGCGCGGAACGAACCTTGCCGTCGCGGGTGGTCATCGAATAACATCGATGAATCATGAGCGGTACGATGAATGCCCAGCTGATCGACCGAAGCACGGCCGAGTCCTACGCAACCTGGTTCAAGGCCCTCTCCGACCCCACCCGCGTGCAGATCCTCAATCTCCTCGCGCTGGCTACCGGGCCGATGAGTGTCGGAGAGATCGTGGACCGGATGGGCGTTGGACAGTCGACGGTGTCCCACCACCTGAAGCTGCTCGCGGACGTGCGTTTCGTCCTGCGCGAGCGCCAGGGGACCTCGATGCTCTACTCCATCAACGTCGCCTGCGTGGCCTGCTTCCCCAGCGCTGCCGACGCCGTCATGGGCCGTCCCGCGGCTTCGGCGTGAGGACCGACCCCCTCCTGTCCAAAGTGGCCTCACATCCCAACGGTGAGGCATGCGTCTGCGACATAGCCGACGTCGGCGTCTCCCAGCCCCCGGTCAGCCACCATCTGAAGAAGCTCCGGGAAGCGGGCATGCTCACCTCCGAGCGGCGCGGCACCTGGGTGTACTACCGCCCGGCGCCCGGCGTCCTGGCCTCGCTGGGTGCGGTCCTCGCCGGCACCGAAAAGGTCGGCAAGGAAGAGATCTCCCTGGTGGCCCTGGTCTCCTGACGTTCGGCGCCGCTGTACCTGAACCCGGGGCGGCGCCGTTTCTGTCGTGGTGTGACCGCCTGCGCGCATCCGTGCGTCCGTGCTCGACTGCGTCAGCCTACGACACCGCCCGGCAGGCCGAGTGGCTTGCCGGGCGGTGTCGGGTGTACGGCGATGCGGCCGGGCCCCGGGGTTTTGCGTCAGTGCCGCGGAACCCCGGAAGCGATTACTTCTGCCAGCCGAGCAGCTCGGGGGCGCCCATGGTGCCGTAGTGGCCGTAGAACTGGGCCGAGCCGTAGTTGGCGAGGCCCTTCTTGACGGACCAGATGGTGGAGCCGTTGTGGAGCGGCATGATGCCGTAGGTCTCCATGGCCTTCAGCTCGACCTCGTTGCCGGCCTTGACCTGCTCCTCCAGCGTCGGCAGGTTGCTGACGGCCTTGGTCTCCTCGTCCATGCTCTTCGGCACCGAGCGGGACACGTTCAGCGTGGAGTCGGAGCAGTACATCTGGCAGATGTAGAGCAGCCCGTTCGGGTCGCTGGAGATGAAGCCCATGCCGAAGATGTCGAAGGCGCGCTTGGTGAACACCTTGTTGAAGTCGGCGGAGGGGTGCGCCTCGATGTTCACCTTGACGCCGATGCTCTTCATCATCTGGGCGATGGCGGTGGCACGGGCCTTGACGGTGGAGCTGTCACCGATGGTCGGGAAGCTCAGCTCAAGCTTCTTGCCGTCCTTGGCGCGCACCCCGTCCGAACCGGCCTTCCAGCCCGCGGCGTCCAGGTCCTTCTTCGACTGCTCGGGGTTGAACTTCACGAGCTTGCCGAAGTTGTCCTGGTACCCCTTCTGGAAGGGGTAGAGGTTGAAGGAGCCGGGCAGCGGCTCGGTGTAACCGAGGCCCTGGAACGTGATCTTCGCCAGCTGGGAGCGGTCGATCCCCTCCATCACGGCCTTGCGCACCGCCACGTCCTTGAACTGCGGGGAGGTGCTGTTGAAGACGAGGAGGTTGTTGGAGGTGGTCGTGCCGCGGCGAATCTCGGTGCCCTTCACCCCCTTCACCTGGTTGAGCTCCTCGGCGTTGGTCGCCTGGACCGCGTCGATCTGGCCGTTCTTGAAGGCGTTGATGCTGGCGCTCGCCTCCATCTGAACGTAGGTGAACTCGTCCAGATGCGGCTTCTCGCCCCACCAGTTGGGGTTGGGCTTGTAGGTGACGGTGCCGCCCTTGGCGTCGAACTTGGAGATGGTGTACGGACCGGCACCCCACTCCGCGTGCGGCTTGCTCACGTAGGCCTTGTTGAAGTCGTCGGCCTTGGCGATGTGCGGGTTGATGATCCCGGAGAAGAGGGACTTCCAGTAGACGAACGTGCCCTTGAAGGTGACGATCGCCTGCTTGGCGTCCGTGCCCTTCTTGACCGACGTGATGCTGGAGTACCCGTCGGTCGAGCCGACGTTGTACTCCTTGTTCTTGCCGTTGAGCGCGCCCCAGGTGTCCCGGAACGCCGTCCAGTCGATGTCCTGGCCGTCGTTCCACTTGGCCTTCGGGTTGATGGTGTACGTCACCTGGGTGTTGCCACCCACCGTCTCCTGCTTGACGTCGGTGAGGTAGTCCTTGTTGTAGGTGATGTTGCCCTTGGGGTCATTGAAGGACAGGACCGGCTGGTAGAACCAGGCGATCTTCCCCGAGTAGAGCGACGCGTCGCCGTTGAAGTTGTTGAGCTGGTCGGGGATCTCGACGATGGGGAGCGTCAGCTTGCCCCCCTGCTTCAGGTTGCTCGCAGGCTGGGGGTTGTACGCGGTCAGGACGTCCTTCTCCGAGGTGGCGCCCTTGGACTTCGGCTCCTTGGAGTCGTTGGAGTCGCTGCTGCACCCGGTGAGGACGAGGGAGGAGGCGGCGGCGAGCGCCGCCAGGCTCAGGGAGATCTTTCTCATGAGGCCGTGGCCTTTCTGGCTCGGTTAGTTGTCGACAGACGTGGTCGTGCCCGCGAAGTGGCATGCGTCGCGGTGATCCGGGTCGCCCCTGTCGGTGAGCAGGGGAGTGACCCCGCGGCACCGCTCCTTCTGGGGCTCCGAGAGCGTGGTGTGGAGCGGGCACCTGGAGACGAACCGGCAGCCCGGCCGCTCGTCGGTGGGACTGGGAAGGTCGCCCTCCAGGAGGACGCGTTCCCTGGTGCGCTCGGCCACCGGATCGGGCAGCGGGATCGCGGAGAGGAGCGCCTTGGTGTAGGGGTGCCTGGGGTTGTCGAAGACGGAGTCGGTGGCCCCGATTTCGACGATCCGGCCCAGGTACATCACCGCCACACGGTCGGAGATGTGGCACACCACCGACAGGTCGTGGGCGACGAAGAGGTAGGACAGGCCCAGCTCGGCCTTCAGGTCGTTGAGCAGGTTGATGACGCCGGCCTGCACCGAGACGTCGAGCGCCGAGACCGGCTCGTCGAGCACCAGCAGCTGGGGCTTGGTGGAGAGCGCCCGGGCGATGCCGATGCGCTGGCGCTGCCCGCCGGAGAAGGCCGAGGGGAAGCGGTCGCGGTGCTCGGGGTCGAGCCCCACCAGCTCCATGAGGTCCGTGACCTTGGTGCTGAGCACCTTCTTGTCGCGTTCGCCGACCGCGCGGAGAGGCTCCGCGAGGATGTCGAAGACCGTCATGCGGGGGTCCAGCGCGCCCATGGGGTCCTGGAACACCATCTGGATGTTGCGGCGGACGGCGCTGATGTCCTGCTTCCGCTTCAGGTCGGCCGTGTCCCGGCCGCAGACGGCGATGCTGCCCTGCTCCGGCGGCTTCAGCCCCATGATCTCCAGCAGGGTGGTGGTCTTCCCGCACCCCGACTCGCCGACCAGCCCGAGCGTCTCGCCCTCGCGGATGTCCAGGTCGATGCCGTTGACGGCGAAGACCGTGCCCACCTTGCGCTTGAGCAGCCCGCCCTTGGTCATCGGGAAGGTCTTGGTGACCCCGGAGAGCTCCAGGACCTTCGGCCGGTCCTCGCGGGGGATGTCCGCGACGCGGTCCTCCCGCTCGGCCGGGACGGGGAAGATCGGCTCGCCGCCGATGGCGCCGTCCTCGATCTCCGCGGCACGCCGGCAGGCGGCGGAGTGCCGCGCACCGGTGCCGCTCCCGCCGATCGTCAGCAGCGACGGCTCGGCCTCCCGGCAGGCGTCCTCGGCCGCGGGGCAGCGCGCCGCGAAGGGACAGGCGTCGGGCAGGTCCACCAGGAGCGGCGGAGTACCCGGAACCGGGGTCAGGGCCTCCCGGTCGCGGTCGTCCAGGCGGGGGATCGCGCCCATCAGACCGATGGTGTACGGCATCCGGGGCTGGGCGAAGAGCTCGTCCACCCCGGCGTGCTCGACCGGGCGTCCGGCGTACATCACCATGACGTCGTCGGCGGAGCCGGCCACCACCCCGAGGTCGTGGGTGATCATGATGACCGCGGCGCCGGTCTCGCGCTGGGCCGTCTTGAGGACGTCGAGGATCTGCGCCTGGACGGTGACGTCCAGGGCGGTCGTCGGCTCGTCCGCGATGATCAGGTCGGGGTTGTTCGCGATGGCCATGGCGATCACGGCCCGCTGCCGCATGCCGCCCGAGAACTCGTGCGGGAAGCCCTTGGCACGGCGGTCCGGGTTGGGGATGCCGACCAGGTCCAGCAGTTCGACGGCCCGCTTCCAGGCGGCCGCGGACGAGATGTCCTGGTGGATCTGGAGGGTCTCGACGATCTGGGCCCCGATGCTGAAGATCGGGGTGAGCGACGAGAGCGGGTCCTGGAAGATCATGCCGATCTGCTGGCCGCGGACCTTGGACATCCGGCGGTCGTCCAGGTCGAGGAGGTTCTTCCCGTCGAGCAGGATCTCGCCGGTGACCGAGGCGTACTCGGGGAGCAGCCCCATGATGGCCATCGATGTGACGGACTTGCCCGAACCCGACTCGCCCACGATGCCGAGGGTCTTGCCGCGGTGCAGGTCGAAGGAGACACCGCGAACGGCGTCCACCCGGCCGGCCTCCGAGGGGAAGGCCACCTTCAGGTCACGTACGGACAGCAGGGCCCGCTGCGTGCCGGGCTCGGTAGTGACAGCGCGCTGCTCGATCATGCGCGGCCTCCAGACTGCGATGTGGGGTCCAGGGCGTCGCGCAGACCGTCACCGACGAGGGCCATGGCCACGGTGAGCAGGACCACCAGGGCCGCCGGCAGGTAGAACAGCCACGGAGCGGTGGACAGGGTGCTCTGACCTTCGGCAAGCATGGAACCGAGGGACACATCGGGCTGCTTGACGCCGAACCCGATGAAGGAGAGTGCCGTTTCGGACTGCACGGTCGAGGCGACACCGAGGGTGAACGTCACGATCAGCAGGGACCCGATGTTGGGTACGAGGTGGCGGATGATGGTACGGAGCGGGCTGACGCCCATGAAGCGGGCCGCCATCACGTACTCGCGCTCCCGGAGGGACGTGGCCAGGGACCAGATCACCCGGGCGGTCAGCATCCAGCCGAACAGCGTGAGGACCACGACCAGGATCTGCCAGTCACCGCGGTAGTGCGTACCGACCAGGGCGATGATGAGGAACGAGGGCAGGATGAGCAGGAAGTGCACGAAGCCGAGCATCGCCCGCTCGATCTTGCCGCCGAAGTAGGCGGCGGTGGTGCCGAACAGACCGGCGATGGCGGTGGTCAGGAGCGACACCGTCACGGCGATGATCAGCGACCTGCCGAGGCCGTGCACGAGCTGGGCGTAGACATCGTTGCCAGCGCTGTTGGTGCCCATGAGGTGGCCGCCGACGCCGGGGGCGACGGAGAGTGCGGCGAAGTCCGCCTCCTCGTAGTTCCAGTCGGTCAGGTACCGGCCGAACACCGAGAAGAGCGTGAGCAGGACGAACAGGATCAGACCGCCGAGCGCTGGCTTGTTGCGCGCGAAGCGCCGCAGGTAGAGCTTCGACGGGGAGAGGCGCGTGCCGCCGGTTCCGGTCTTGCCGGGTTCCAGCGCTTCTGCGGCCTCGGGACGCGCCTCTTCGGGGGCGGTCCCGGCACCGGGCATGTTGATGGCCACGTCAGCTCACCCTGATCCTGGGGTCGAGGGCCACGACGACGAGGTCGGCCAGGATCGCGCCGATGGCCGTCATGAGGGCACCGAAGGCTGCGACGGCGACGGCGCCGTGCACGTCGTTCGTGCTGATGGTCTTGGTGAAGTACTCACCCATGCCGTGCCAGGCGAAGACCGTTTCCGTGATGACCGCGCCGGTGAAAAGCGCAGGCATCGCGAAGGCGACCTGGGTGGCGACCGGAATGATCGAAGTCCGCAGCCCGTGCCGGTAGATGGCCTGCTTCCGCGTCAGCCCCTTGGACCGTGCGGTGCGCACGTAGTCGGAGTTGATGTTGTCCAGCAGAAGCGAGCGCTGCAACAGGTGGTATCCGGCATAGGAAATGAGCGTCAGTGAAATCGTGGGAAGAATCGCGTGCAATGCCCTCGATCCCAGGACCGGCCAGAACCCGGCGACTTCGGGGCTCTGCGCTCCGGCGACGGGCAGCAGCGTGCTGCCGAGGGACTGGTTGAGCCAGATGGCCACGAGCACCACGCCGAGCGAGGCCACGGCGGAGGGCGTGTTGAAGGAGATCACGGAGATGCCCTGCCACACCCGGTCGCCGGCCTTGTACTGGCGCGAGGCGGTGTAGACGCCCAGCCCGATGCCGATGATGATGGACAGGATCGTCGAGGCGATGACCAGTTGGCCGCTGACGAAGATCCGGTAGGAGACCTGTTCGTTGACGCTGCCCCCGGTCGGCGACTGACCCCAGTCGAAATGGGTCACGATTCCGGAAATCCAGTCCCACCACCGATCCAGGATCGGTTTGTCTGGATTGAGATTGAATTGCGCCAGTGATCGGTTGATCTGGGCTGGAGTTCGAGGCGGTCGCAACGCGGTGTAGTTCGACGCAGGCTTAAGGAATGCATTAGCGAGGAAATACGTAAGGTTGGTTGCGACAGCGATCATCAAAAACCAGCCGACTGCTTTGCGGGCGATATAACGCAGCACTGTGAGCCGGCCTTTCTTGTTAATCAGGGCCCGCAGATCCGGTGAGTGACTGGACGCTTGGCCGCGTTGACCGGGCACCGGGGTTGCGAGCGCTCGGACAGGACGTGCGGACTCTCGAGGTCAGAAAATGATTGGTGCGAAGACGTTCCGATGCAGGAGTCTGTGGTGTGCTGACGGCGCTGCGCGGGTAGGAGCAGCGGGGGTGAGCAGTGCGCCGGGCATGGAGCGACAACCTTGCGTCGGAATGAGTCAATTCGTGGCGGCTGCCCGATTCGACAGTGCCGGTGCTGACGATTCCAACTGCCTGTGATCACGTCAAGGCTGGTCAGGTCGCGATACGGTTAAGTCGAAGCCGCATAACGGTCATTCGGTGCGTAAATTCTCAACATCGTGGTGGACGCGCGAAGAGTGACGGCGCGTCAATCCGTCAAAAGGTGCATAAGCCACCTTCCTTGTCCATGCCCTCTTTCGGTCATGTTGGTCACGCCGGCGGACGAGCGGCGGGTGCTGGTCGCGTGCCCGCCCTGCCCGGCCGGGCGTCGGCCCTGGTCGGCCGGTCCGGCCCGATGTTCCGGGTCACCGTCTCCGAGTGGTCCACCCTCAACCGGGCCGACGCGGCCGCCGTGTTCGGCGTCGCGCTCGCCCTGCGCGCCGAGCGGGCGGACCTGGTGGAGTCCGGCCGGCCCGCGGGGCCGAGTCCGGTCGGCGGGGCCGGCGCATCCGCAGCGGGGCGTAGGCGGCGAGGGCCGCGAGGAACGCCGCCCCGTACGCCGGATCGGCCCTGTGCGGCGCCTCGGTCACCGGGCCCACGTACAGGCCGGTGCTCATGAACGGCACCGCCGCCGCGAAGGCTGCGGCGAGCGTCGGCCACCACCGGCGCGGACAGCCCTTAGGTGGCGAGATCGACGGGGGCACGGCGCCGGGCACGCCGCACCCGGCCCGAACGCCGGTCGCGCGAGCGGCAGTTGCCCGGAGCCGGTCCGGCTGCCCCAGGTGCCCGGATACGCGGTGGGCGCGGCTCCGACGAGGGTGCCGAGCGCGACCGCGGCGAGGGCCGTCGCGAAGTCCGGGCCCAGCGCGATGCCGACGGTGCCGGTGAGGACGCCGGTCATGGTGAGGTCGGGGGTGAACCGGGCGGTGAACAGCCGGCCGGGACCGCCGTAGCGACGGCCCTCGGGGGCCGGGGTCATCCTGGGAGCCGCGATGGGCGGATCGCCCGGTGCGGTGGGCGCGCGCCCCCGAATGCGGCGCGCTCGTCCTGGTCGTACGGCGACGAGATGGAGGCGTACCTCCGGCCGGTGCCGACCGGTTCGGGTTCGGCGGGTGTGAGCTCGGCCCCTGCGCGGGGGCACCCCGTGTCCGGTGGGGCGGGTCAGGACAGCCGGAGGGGTGCGTGGGCGGTCGCGGGGCGCGGCTCCCGCCCCGCCCCGCTCAGCCGAAGAGCTTGGCCACGAAGGCGTGGAGGTTGTCGACCGTCCGGGCGATCTGCTCCTCCGTTGTCAGGCTCTCCTTGAAGCGGGCCCCGGAGGCCACGGCCTTCTTCCCGCGCACATACAGCGAGCAGGCCAGGTCGGTGCACATGTACAGGCCGACCGAATTGCCCTCGCGCCCGGCGGGACCGGTCTTGCGGGCGGTCATCAGCGAGACCCCGCCGCCCGGGTGCGTGGTCAGGCAGAGCGAGCACATGCTCCGGTGCAGGAAGCCGCGCTGCTGCGACGGGAAGCGCAGCGAGATCCCGGCCGGCTCACCCCCGTGCTCGGTGACGATGTAACTGCGCCCCGGCGCGGAGAGGTCGCGCCACCCCAGGAAGTCGAGGTCGTCCCACGGCAGCTCCTCGAAATCACGGGGCAGCGGCAGACGCTTGGCTTCCCCCTTGGAGCAATTCACGAACGATGAGCGGATGTCCTGCTCGGTCAGGGCCTTCATGCCCACGAAGCTAACGCTGCCTATGGACCCTAGGCAAACGATTAATTCGGTTAGGTGATCGCCTGAGGGTCTTCGGGTGCGAGGGAGAGCCGGTGCGCGGGCGGATGCGGGATGCCGAGATCCGGGCGCCAGGTCGCGAGGATCTGCGCCGAGGGGTCGAAGAGCGGCGACGGCAGCGCGTCGAGCGGGGTCCACTCCCAGGTGCTGATCAGGTGCGGCTCGGTCACCCGCGCCGAGCCGGCGTCCACGCGCACCAGCGCGGCCATCGTCACGCGGTTGATCCCGCCGACGGCGTCGTGCAGCATCGCGAAGACCGTCACCTCCTCCTCGGGGACCGCCAGCCCGGTTTCCTCGCGGAGTTCGCGTACGGCCGCCGCCGCGACGGATTCGGGCACCGGGTCGACCTTCCCGCCGGGCAGCTCCCAGGTGCCGCTGTGGTGCCGGCCGAGCAGTACGCGGCCCTGTGCGTCCTGCACGATCACCCCGACACCCAGCGCAGCCTGGGCCTGGGGCGGGCGGGTGTTGCGGGAGGGGACGAGGGGGCTGCCGGTGGTCATGCCGTTCCTCCGAGGGGCCGGTCCGTTTCGGGCGTCGAGCCTAAGGGCTGTCCCGCCAGGGATGACGGGACAGCCCTTACGGGGGTGTCGTGCCCGGCCCCGCGCTCACACCGCGAGCCGGAGCGAGGTCTCCGACACGCCGAGCCGTACGCTCTGCCCCCACGTCAGCTCCAGCGCGTCCGCCTCCATGCCGTCGCCGAACACCACCACCCGGTCCGACTCCACCGTCAGCCGCAGTCGCTGCCCGGCCCCCAGCTCGCCCGAGACGAACGACGTGCCGGTCGACGGCGAGGGCCACGCCTCCCGGACGAACCAGAGCAGCCGGGGATCGGCGGGCGCGGGCAGCGGAAGGGCGCTGCCGCGCTCCTGCCACAGCGAGCGCAGCCAGCCGGTGGCCCCGGTGCCGGTGCCGACCAGGACACCGGAGGACGCCTGCGGTTCGGCGGGGGAGTCCGCCGCGTCGTGGCCGAGCCGGTAGCGGGCCGTCTGGTGGCCGGGCGGGCCGAGGTAGATCTCGTTGAGGGCGAGCAGCCGCTGCGTGTCGTCGGCCACCGCCTCCACCATCGTCAGCGCGTCGGCCCTCCCCCCCGGCGTCACGGCCACCCGCATGAGCGCCCCCGCGGCGGCCGGCCGATGGCGCACCAGTACACCGGGGTTGCGGCCCGGATCGGTGTCGATGCCGATGACCGGCTGGCCGGAGAGGTACTTCGCGGCATTGGCGACCAGGCCGTCCTGCCCGACGACCACCACCACGTCCTCGGGCGCGAACAGGAACCGGTCCAGGTCCGCCCGCTCCACCCGGCAGTGCCGCCACTGGAGCGGGACGGCCGCCGCCACATCGGCCAGCGCCTGCCGGGTCCGTTCGTGCCTGCGGGCCACCTCGTCGATGGACCGGCCGCGCCCGGCCAGGACGAACGCGGCCTGGCCGTGCGTGCCGTGCCGGGCGAGCAGCTCCTCGTACTCGGTGGTGCGGTGGACCAGCACCGCCCGCGGGGCCAGGCTCACGCCCCGGCCTCCGGCCGGCCGAGCTTGCCGAGCAGGCCGGTGAGGACGTCGGGCGACAGGGTGAGGCTGTCGATGTGCGGCAGGTTCTCGGCGAGCCGGGTGGCCGCCAGTGCGTGCAGGGTCGCGGTCTCCACCTCTCCGTGCGCCCGCAGCCAGGCCGCCTGGGCCTCCGCGCGTGCCGCACCCACCGCGCGGGCCGCCTCGGCCTCGGCACCGGCCAGCCGCACCGTGCGGGCGGCCTCCGCCTCGGCGCGCACACCGTCGGCCGCGGCGCTCTCCTCGGCCTCGCGGCGGGCGTTGGTGCCGCGCTGCTCGACGAGCTGTTCCTCGCGCCGGGCGAGCTCGATCCGGCTGGCGAGCTCGTTCTCGGCGATGGTCCGCTCGCGCTCGACGGCCACGGCCCGCCGTTCGTACGTCGCCCGGTCGGCCTCCTGCTGGATCTGCTCGCGGGCGGGGGTGCGCAGGGCGCGCTCCACCTCGGCCTCGGGGCGGATGGCGACGACGCGGACGGTCACCACGTCGATGCCGGTGGCGGGCAGCCTGGGCTCGGCGGCGAGACCGGCCGCCACCCGCTCGCGGACGGCGGCGACCCCGTCCACCAGGGCGCCGGCCAGCGGGGTGCGGGCCAGCACGTCCAGGGCGTGCTGCTGGGCGGTCTCGGTGAGGAGGGTGGCGATCTGTTCGAGGGGCGCGCCGCGCCAGGCGCCGGTGTCCGGGTCGACGGAGAAGTCGAGGCGGGCGGCGGCCTCGGCCGGATCGCTGATGCGGTAGGTGACGGTGGCCTGCACCGCGACGTCCTGGAAGTCGGAGGTGCGCGCGTGGAACGCCATGGCCAGCTCGCGGTCGTTGACCGGCACCTCGGAGAGGGCGGCGCTCAGCGACCGGTACCAGAAGCTCAGCCCCGCCCCGTCGTGGGTGAGCCGGCCGCGCTTGTGGTGGCGGATGTGCGCGGTGGGCGCGGAGCGGAGATGACGCCAGCCGAAGCGGCGGGTGATGTCGGCCACGGGGACCCCCTCAATCTTTCTCGTCGTGACGACGATAAGGGGTTCGACTGCTTATCGTCAAGAGGACGAGAATGGGGGTGGGTACGCGAACGGCCGGTGACCTCGGGGAGGTCACCGGCCGTTCGGATCGTGCGCCGCCCCCGTCCCCACGGTGCGGCGCGGGCGGGCCGCCGCCATCCGCTCGGACGACGGCCCACGTCTGTCAGGCCCCGGACGCCGGGGCGTCCAGGCCGAGTGCGGGAAGGACGGCTCCCGCCACGAAGCGGACGAGGTAGGTCTCGTCCGCCTGGGCGCCGGCGAGCATCGGGCGGGCCCGCATCACGCCGAACAGCTGCGCGGAGACGAACTCCGCCGCCGGGTTGTCCGGCGCCACCTCGCCGCGCTCCACGCCGCGTCGTACGAGCGCGTCGATCGCCGCCAGTTCCGGCAGGATCAGCGACTCGCGCAGGGCGCACAGCAGCTCCGGGCTCTGCAGTGCCGCGTGGCTCAGCGCCAGCATCAGTGGCGTGTCGCGGCCCGCGCCCTCGCCGATGGCCCGCGCCGCCTCCAGCAGGTCACCCGCCAGTGAACCGGTGTCGATCTTCCGCAGGGCGCGGCGCCGGGTGCTGTGCAGGGCGGCCACCACCAGCTCGGGCTTCGACCCCCACTGGCGGTAGAGCGTGGACTTGCCGCAGCGGGACCGGGCGGCGACCCCCTCCATGGTCAGCGACTCGTAGCCGCTCTCCCTCAGCATGTCGAGCACGGCGGTGTAGAGCTCCTGGGCCCGCTCCGGCGTGATCTTCGAGCGGCGCTGCACGGGGGCCTGCTCCCGCTCGGTCTGCTGCGGCGACATGTGCCTTCCCTCTCTGCGACTCTGCGACGAGGTCCATCGATACGCCAGTGTACCGATACGCGAGTGTTCCGATACGTCTGCGTATCGGTACACTGGCGTATCGATAAGGGCGGGGAACCGCCAACGGCCGATTCGTCAGCAAAGGGGCACCGGGTGAAGCACGCCGGTAACCAGCCCATTGACCCGGAGCCCCCGGACCCCACCGCCCGACCGCCCCTGGTCCGCGAGCTTCTCCGCGTCGTCGGGCTCTTCCTGATCCACAAGCCCGGCCGCCGGGCCGCCGACGGTCACGTGCACGAGGCGTTCCGCGACGGCGACCGCGAACGCGCCGCGCGCCTGCCGGGCAAGGGCGTCGCGCGGCTGCTGCTGCCCCCGGCCCTCACCCCGTTCGCCGTCCTCGGCACCGCCGGCCACCACCGGCTCGGCTCGATCGCGGCGGCCACCCTGCTCCCGGCGGCCCCCGCCGCGCTGCCGCTCCGACGCGCGGAACCGGTCCGCCCGTCGCTGCCGCGGCCGTCCGTCATGCCCCCGCGTGGGCACGCCACTCCGTACGCAGCCTCCGGGGCATGCAGGTGAACGCCACCCTGGCCGCCGTCGCGCTGTCCCTCGTCTCCGCCGCCGCCTACGCCACCGCCGCGGTGGCCCAGGCCCGGCTCGCCGCCCGCACCGCACCGGGCACCGGCACGCTCCGGCTGCTCGGGCGCGGCGCCTGGTGGTGCGCGGTCGGCCTGAACGCGGGCGGCGCCCTGCTGCACGTGGCCGCCCTGAAGTACGGGCCGCTCACCCTGGTCCAGCCGCTCGGCGCGCTGACCCTGGTGGCGGCCGTACCGCTGGGCGCCCGGGCCGCGGGCCGCCGGGTCACCGTCACCGAGTGGCACGGCACCCTGCTCACACTGCTCGGCCTCGGCGCCCTGCTGCTGACGGCGGGCGGAGCCGCCCCGCACGAGACGCTGAACCTGACCGAGGCGCTGGCCGTGGGCGGCGGCACCCTGGTGCTCGTCGCCGGCCTCAGCCGCCCCGGCGCCCGCCCCGGGCTCCGGCACGCGGCGGCATCCGGCATCACCTCCGGCGTCGCCTCCGCGCTCACCCAGACCCTGACCGTCGCGGCGACCGACCACACGGGACCGCTGCTCAGCGCGCGCCTGGTGGTCGTCGCCGTGCTCGTGGCCGCCTTCGCGACGGGCGGACTGCTGCTCTCCCAGACCGCCTACCGGAGCGGCCTCGGGGCACCGCTCGCCGTGGTCACCCTCGCCAACCCGCTCGCCGCCGCGGCCATCGGCCTGGCCCTGCTGGGGGAGCGGTTCCAGGGCGGCCCGGCCGGGCTGGTGCCGGCGCTGCTCGGCACGGTGGCGGCCGTCCGCGGGGTGATCCTGCTCAGCCGCGCCCAGGCGCAGACCGCGCCCCCGGGCGCCGAGGCCCCGCCGGCCGCCCCCTCGCGCGTGGTCATCAGCAGCCCCCGCCCGGTGCGCCCGGAGCAGCGGCACGGGGTCGGGGCCGGGCAGCCCTGAGACGTACGCCCTACGCCGGGTAGTCCGCGAGCGCGCGGGTCAGCCAGCCGATCCAGAAGTTCTCCAGATCGATGCCGCCGCGCAGAACCAGATGCCGCAGCCGGTCCTCCGGCGCGTCCCGCTCCGGCGGGAAGTCCCGGATCTCGATCGCCCGGTACTCCGCCAGCTGCCGCCGGTGCAGTTCCAGATGGCGGCGCAGCTCCGCGTCGAGGCCGGGCGCCCCGACCACCGCCGCCGCCCGCATCCGCAGCAGCAGCGGATCGCGCACCTGCTTCGGGTCCTCCTGCCGGGCCACCCAGGCGGAGAGCGCCTCGCGTCCCGCCGGCAGCACCTCGTACTCCTTCTTCTGTCCCCGGGCCGGCTGCGCGGGCTCCAGCGCCCTGATCTGCCCGGCCTGCTCCAGCTTGCCCAGCTCGCGGTAGATCTGCTGGTGCGTGGCCGACCAGAAGTAGCCGATCGACCGGTCGAACCTGCGGGTCAGCTCAAGGCCCGACGAGGGTTTCTCCAGCAGGGCGGTGAGGATCGCGTGCGGCAGTGACATGGGGTGCATCCTAGGGAGGGCCGGGCGGCCCGACAGCCGCCCGGCCGCCCCGGGGTCAGAGCGAGCCGGCGAGTTCCGTGCCCTGCCGGATCGCGCGCTTCGCGTCCAGTTCGGCGGCGACGTCGGCGCCGCCGATCAGGTGCGCGCCGCGGCCCGCGGCGCGCAGTTCCTCGTACAGGTCCCGACGCGGCTCCTGGCCGGCGCACAGCACGATGGTGTCGACCGCCAGGAGGCGGCGCTCGCCGTCGACCGTGATGTGCAGGCCCTCGTCGTCGATCCGGTCGTACGTGACCCCCGCGGTCATCGTGACCCCCCGGTGGCGCAGTTCGGTGCGGTGGATCCAGCCGGTCGTCCTGCCGAGGCCCGCGCCCACCTTGCTCGCCTTGCGCTGGAGCAGATGGACGGTACGCGTCGTCTTCGGGCGCTCCGGGGCGGCGAGGCCGCCGCGCTCGCGGTATTCGGTGTCGACGCCCCACTGCCGGAAGAACACCTCCGGGTCCAGGCTCGCCGCCTCGCCGCCGTCCGTCAGGAACTCCGCCACGTCGAAGCCGATGCCGCCCGCCCCGACGAGCGCGACCCGGTCGCCCACCGGCGCCCCGTGGCGCAGCACGTCGAGGTAGCTGACCACGCTCGGGTGATCGATGCCGGGGATCGCGGGCGTGCGGGGTGTGACCCCGGTGGCCAGCACGACCTCCTCGTAGCCGTCGAGGTCCCCGGCGCCGGCCGGAGCGCCCAGTCGCAGGGTGACCTTCTCCTCCGCGAGCCGGGTGCGGAAGTAGCGCAGCGTCTCGTTGAACTCCTCCTTGCCGGGCACCCGCCGGGCCACGTTGAGCTGCCCGCCGATCTCGTCGGCCGCGTCGAAGAGCGTCACCTCGTGGCCGCGCTCGGCGGCCGTGACCGCGCAGGCCAGCCCTGCGGGCCCGGCACCGACGACGGCGACGCGCTTGCGGGTGCGGGTCGGCGACAGGACGAGTTCCGTCTCGTGGCAGGCGCGCGGATTGACCAGGCAGGAGGTGACCTTGCCGCTGAAGACGTGGTCCAGGCACGCCTGGTTGCAGCCGATGCAGGTGTTGATCGCGTCCGCCCGGTCCTCGGCCGCCTTGGCGACGAAGTCCGGATCGGCCAGGAACGGACGGGCCATCGACACCATGTCCGCACGCCCCGACACGAGCACCTGCTCGGCCACCTCGGGGGTGTTGATGCGGTTGCTCGTCACCAGCGGTACGGAGACGGCCCCGCGCACCTTCTCGGTGACCCAGGTGAAGGCGCCCCGGGGCACCGAGGTCGCGATGGTGGGGATGCGGGCCTCGTGCCAGCCGATGCCCGTGTTGATGATGGTCGCGCCGGCCGCCTCGATCTCCCGGGCGAGCCGCACCACCTCCTCCAGGGACGAGCCGCCGGGCACCAGGTCCAGCATGGAGAGCCGGTAGATGATGATGAAGTCGCTGCCGACCCGCTCGCGGACCCGGCGCACGATCTCGACGGGGAAGCGGATGCGGTTCTCGTACGAGCCGCCCCAGCGGTCCTCGCGGTGATTGGTCGCCGAGGCGATGAACTCGTTGATCAGGTAGCCCTCGGAGCCCATGATCTCGACCCCGTCGTAACCCGCGCTCCGGGCCAGCGCCGCAGCGGTGACGAAGTCCTCGATCGTCGCCTCGACCTCGTCGTCGGTGAGGGCGTGCGGGGTGAACGCGCTGATCGGTGCCTGGATCGCGCTCGGCGCCACCAGACCCGGATGATGGGCGTACCGGCCGAAGTGCAGGATCTGCAGGGCGATCCGCCCGCCCGCCGCGTGCACCGCCGAGGTCACCCGGACGTGTTCCGCCGCCTCCGCCTCGGTGGTCATCTTCGCCCCGCCGGGGAACGAACAGCCCCGCTCGTTGGGCGCGATGCCGCCGGTGACCATGAGGCCGACGCCGCCGCGGGCGCGCTCGGCGTAGAAGGCCGCCATGCGCTCGAAGCCGTTCTCGACCTCCTCCAGGCCGACATGCATCGACCCCATCAGCACCCTGTTCGGCAGGGTGGTGAAACCGAGGTCGAGCGGGCTCAGAAGGTGCGGATACGGGCTCATGCGGCGGCTCCTCGCTGTGGCGTCGCCCCAGTTCTAGACCACCACCCCGCCATTGTGCAACAAGTTGCACAATGGCGTTCGTCGCACTGTGTCACGGCTCACGCCCCGGGCCCGGCCACCCGGACGGCGTAACAACACGATCCGCCCGGGGCGCGGGGCACGGAGAGTGGTGACGTACGGAATCGAGGGGCCCGCGTCGTCCGGGCGGGGCCCCGGAACCCACCGGAGACCCCATGGGCTGCGTCAACCGTCACGACCTCGGTCTGCTCGTCCTGCGCGTCGGCACCGGCGCGGTGCTGGCCGCGCACGGCGCCCAGAAGCTCGGCGGCTGGTTCGGAGGCGGAGGAATCGAGGGCACCACCGCGGCCATGGAGGCGATGGGCTTCCACCCGCCGAAGCACAGCGCGATCGCCGCCGGGCTCGGCGAGGCGGGCGGCGGCGCGCTGCTCGCCCTGGGCCTGGCCACGCCCCTCGCCGGCGCGGCCGCCGCCGGCGCGATGGCGGGAGCGGTGGCCGTCCACGCGCCCGCGGGCTTCTTCGCGCAGGGCGGTGGCTACGAGTACCCGGCGTTCCTCGGCTTCACCGCCGCCGCGATCGGCCTGACCGGCCCCGGCCGCTACTCGGTCGACCACGCGACCGGCCACACGTTCAACCAGCCCTGGATGGTCGCGCTGGCGTTCGCCGGCAGCGCGGTGGCGGCCGCCGCGGTGGTCGGCAAGCGGTCCCGGGCGCGGATGCCGGAGCCGGAGGAGTTCTGAGCGGCACCCTTCGGACCCGGCGAGGGCCTTCAGGCGTCACGGACCACGCGGATCAGCCGGACCGTCCCCGGCGGCGCCCCCTCGCCGCCGCGACCAGCTCCGGCACCGTGCCGAACTTCACCCTCGGGCGCCCGCCGTCCCGCCCGCGCGCCCGCTCGGCCCGGTCGATGGCGGCCAGGCCCCGGGCGTCCACCACATGCCGGCTGCGGCTTCGGATCAGGCGGCCGAACGCCTTGGCCGGCTGGGCGGGGGAGGGGAGCGCGCCGGCGACCGCGTCCGCGAGCAGCGTGCCGACGGTCTCGGCGGCGCAGGTGCGGTTGGCGCCGATGCCCCCCGAGGGCCCGCGCTTGATCCAGCCGACGACATACGCGCCGCGCAGGCCGGCCACCCGGCCGCCCTCGTGCGGCACGGTGCCGCTCGCCTCGTCGAAAGGCAGACCGGGAACCGCCAGGCCCCGGTAGCCGATGGCCCGCAGGAACAACCGCGCCGGGACCTCCGCCCCGCCCCCGTCCGCCGTGACCCGCACGCCCTCCACGTCGTCCCGGCCGCTGATCTCCACGGGCGCCGAGTGGAAGCGGAGCACGATCCGCCGCCCGCCCTCCGCCGGCCGCGTCCAGTCCACGCGCTCCCGGCGCACGCCCCGCAGCACGGCGGCCGGGCTGCCCGGCGCGGCGCCCTCGATCGCGGGGCCGATGCGCGGATCGTGGTCGTCCACCACCAGCTCCGCACCCGGCAGATGCTTCAGCGCGCGCAGCTCGGACGAGGTGCAGGCGGCGTCCTCGGGGCCGCGCCGGCCGAGCAGGACGACCTCGCGCACCGCCGAGCCGCGCAGGGCCGCGAGCGCGTGGTCGGCGATGTCGGTGCCCGCGAGCCCGGCCGGGTCCGTGACGAGGATGCGCGCCACGTCGAGCGCCACGTTGCCGTTCCCGGCGACGACCACGCGCTCGGCCCGGGACAGGTCCACGGCCTCCGGCACCACCTCGGGGTGCGCGTTGTACCAGGAGACGAACGAGGTCGCCGCGATGCTGGACGGCAGGTCCTCGCCCGGGATGCCGAGCCGGCGGTCGGCACGGGCCCCGACCGCGTAGATCACCGCGTCGTGGTGCGCGGCCAGCTCCTCGGCGGATATGTGCGTGCCGACCTCCACCCCGAGGTGCATCCGGACCCGGGGATGGGAGTGGAACCGTGCGAAGGTCTCGCCCACCCCCTTCGTCCCGGGGTGGTCCGGTGCCACGCCGTACCGGACGAGGCCGCCCGCCACCGGCAGCCGGTCGATCAGGGTCACCTCGGCGTTGGTGTGCAGCAGCAGGTCCTCCGCGGCGTACATTCCGGCGGGGCCGGTCCCGACGACCGCCACCCGGATCGGCGCGAAGTCCGACGGCAGGCTCCGTGTGAAGGAAGGGGCGCCCCAGGCATGGAAGTTGGGCCGGGTGGCGGATTCCGGATCCCGGTCCGCGTAATAGGCCGCGTTGACGGCGGCGTACTCCTTGCGCGCCCCGAAGAGGCTGTCCACCGGGAAGACCGCGTCCACCGGGCAGGCGTCGGCGCAGGCCCCGCAGTCGATGCAGGTCTCCGGGTCGACGTACAGCATCTCCGTACTGCCGAAGTCCCTTTCCTCCGGCGTCGGGTGGATGCAGTTGACGGGGCACACGGCGACACAGGTGGCGTCGCTGCAACAGGTCTGGGTGATGGCGTAGGTCATGGTCGGCTCGGGCTCTCGGCTCGGGTCAGATCAGGTCGGCGCGCTTGTAGAAGAACAGGGCCGGCTTCGTCAGCAGACGGGCCGAGGCCAGGAACTCCATCAGCCCCGAACAGCTCGACCGCATCAGGGACTTGTGGTGCTCGTTGGTCTTCGCCTCGGCACGCGCCCGCGCGGCGTCCAGACCGGCGTTCGCGTAGACGTCCCGGTTCACCATGCTGGTGACGATGTAGTACGAGGCGATGGCGACGACGAGCGCGTTGAGGTGGCGGCGCACCGGGCCCGCCTCGCGCAGACGCTTGCGGGTCTCGTCGCGGGCGAACTTCATGTGGCGCGACTCCTCCACCACATGGATGTTGTTGATCGTGCGGACGAACGGCGCGACGCGCTCGTCGCGCATCCAGTCGCGCTGCATCACGTCGAGCACCTCCTCCGCCACGAGGATCGCCGCGTACGCGGCCTCGCCGAAGGCAAGTGTCTTGAAGGCCCGGCCCAGTTCGAGCACCGGGCGGCGCGGCCGGTACGCCGGGGCGCCGAGCTTCGCCGCGCCCCGGGCGAACATGATCGAGTGCCGGCACTCGTCGGCGATCTCGGTCAGGGCCCACTGGAAGCGCGGGTCGGTCGGGTCCTTGGCGTACATGTCGCGCAGCACCATCTGCTGGAGGATCATCTCGAACCAGATGCCGGTACTGGCGACGGACGCGGCCTCCTGGCGCGTCAGCGCCTTGCGCTGATCCTCCGTCAACTCACCCCAGTACGGGGTGGCGTAGAGCGTGCTCCACTCGGGGCTCGCCCCGTGGTGGTCCGTGTCCAGGGGGGTGTCCCAGTCCACCTCGGTGGCCGGGTCGTACGAGAGCTTCGCGGACGAATCGAGCAGGCGCCGGGCGACGTCCTGCTCGGCGGCCCGGTCCTGGTCCTCCGGCCGGACGGTGCTGCTTGTCATGCTGCGGCTCCTTGACTCGAGAGATCGACCCCGGCGCCGTCCGGCCCTCATCGTGTGTCGGCCCGATGAGATCGCCGGCCGTCGAGCGCCACCCTCGCTTGTTAGACGCAGTGTCTAGCAAGCTGTTAGACGGAAGGTATAGCAAGAGTCGCGCGCGAACTACCCTCGCGTAGGAAATCCGCACGTTCTCTCCACGGTGCGGTTGTGCGCGTGGGGTGGGTGTGTTCCGGCGGGCGGAAGTGCGGAAGTCCGGCGGCCTTGCCGCCGGGGCCGGTGCGGGGGACCATGGCGATCCGCCGCGGCCCCCGGCGCCCGGCCACCGCCCGATGGCGCCGCCCCGGGGGTTCGCCGACCAGGGGGAGCGTCATGGTCATCGCCGCCGTCTACTTCGTCATCGCCGCGGCCGGGTCCGTGACCTTCGCGCGGATGCTCGACCGACAGCTGGAGGGGCCCCGGCTGCGGGCGGCGTGGGCCGGGCGCACCGCCGAGGCGCGATGCACGGGTGTGCGCACGGAGGAGGCGCGGGACGCCGAGGGTGCCCCGATGAGCCTCGCGCACGTCACCCTGGAGTTCCGTACGGACACCGGCCGGACCGTCGCCTTCGAGGAGTTCCGACGCCGACTAGACGTCACCGAGGGTGATTTCGTGACCGTGTACTACGCCGCCGACGCGCCCGAGGCGGCGACCGCCCGCACGCCCGCCTTCGGGCCCCGGCGCGCCAGAGAGCTGGTGACCGGGGTGGGCTGCGCCTTCGCCCTGGTGACGGCGGGCATCCTCGCCGCGGTGCTCTGAGCCGACGGCGACCGGGTCCCCGAGGGGCCATCCATGCGTCCCACCGTCGCCGCGGTGGGCGTCATCGGCCCTGTACTCGTGAAGCTGCCGTTACCCGTCATGTAGCGGAGCGTGACTGACTTCCGAGGTTCGTAGCGGGGGCATGCAGGTTGACCCGGTTCTCGTACTCGCGACGGGCCTTGCGGTGGGCCGGGACCGCCGCGGTGCCGTCGAGGGCTTGGCAGAGGTCGAGGAGTCGGCGGTGGATCGCGGGCACGGCGGTGACGCGCAGGGTGTAGCCCTGTCCGCGCCGGACGGTCACGCCCTGGTCGAGTGTGGTGCGTTCGGCGGGCTCCAGGTCGGTGGCCTGGAGGAAGTCGGCGACCTTGCCCGGCATGTCGAGGATGACCGGCAGTTCAGGGGTTGAGGTGTCCGGGTCGACGGCCGTGTACTCGGGCAGGAGGTCGGCGACGGCGGTGCGGATGGCGCCGCGGCTGACGTCGTGGTCGCGGGCGAGGGCCGCGATGGACCGGCCTTCCAGGTACGCGGCGCGTACGACCTGGGTTTTCCCGTCCGGGATGGCCGGGCGGCGTCCGCCCTTGTTGCCTTTGGCCTCGGCGGCTCGCAGTCCGTCGTAGGTCAGCTCGTGCTGGAGTTCGCCGGCGGCAGCGAGGGTCTGCACCATGAACTTCACGGTGGAAAGCAGCTCGCCGGTAAGTGGGTGGCGGGCGGTGAGGTCCATCGCGGAGAACGCGCTGTCGTGGATACGCAGGGCGAGACGGTCGCGGTGGAGGACGTCGAGGATGTGCCCGGTGCCGCGCACGAGCCGGAACATCTCGGAGATGTGCACGGAGTCGCCCGGCCGCGCGTAGGTCAGCAGTTCGGTGAACTTCGGGCGCTGAAGCGGGTGGAGGCGGCTGGAGGTCCCGGCCTGCTCATCGAAGACGACCGGGTCCTCGATCCCGGCCTTTGCCAGAACGAGGTTCTGGCGGTCGGTCGACTGCTGGTCGGTCGACACCCGTTTGTAGACCAGGTTGGCCATGCCGCTCCCCGTGTCGGTGCCGGCATTCGACCCTGGCTGTCAGCAAACCCTGTCAGCAGCCGTCATCGGATCTGATTGGATCTGTGCCGCTGCCGACCCCCGGAAAGCCGGGGTTCATTGGACGCCCGCGGTGCCTGTCGTCATTCGTTCGTTTGACGACGCGGAGGAGGGCCAGGACGTCCCGGAGCGCGGCGGTGCCGTACTTTCCCGCGAAGCCGTGGCTGGTGCTCTGGCGCTTGGCAGTCAGGATGGCTGAAGTTGGTCGAAGAGGGCGAGGGCTTCGGCAGGGTCCGGGCTCACGAGGCGTTCCAGACCGGCCGTCGTGATCTTTGCCCATCTGCCGGCCCGTACCCACATCTGTTCCTCGAAGGCGTGGACGGCCTCGTCCAGATCTGCAGGGCCGGTGGCGATGGACTCGGCGAGTTCGGCGCCTTCCAGCATCGCAAGGTTCGCGCCCGCCCCCAGTGGGGGCATCAGGTGGGCGGCGTCGCCCAGTAGCGTCACCCCGGGGACGTGGGTCCAGGTGTGGGACACGGGCAGGACGTAGAGGGGGCGGTGGACGAAAGCGGTGCCGTGGCGGAGGAGGTCGAGGACGGGAGCGGCCCAGCCGTCGAACAGAGCCAGCAGGCTCGATCGCACGGCCTCGACGTCGGCCAGGTCCAGGTTCGTGTGCCAGTCCAGCGGTGCGCGGAACTGGGCGTATACCTTGACGTGGCCGCCGCTGTTGCGCTGGGCGACGAGAGCTCGGTTCACGCCGTACACGGCCACGGAACCGTCGCCGATCAGCCGGGCGAGGTCAGGCTGGCGGGTGTCGACGTCGTCGAGGAAGGTCTCGACATAGGTGACGCCGGTGTAGTGCGGTGTCGCCGACGAGACCGCCGGGCGGACCCGGGACCAGGCGCCGTCCGCGCCGACCACGAGGTCGAACGTCTCCTGCCGCCCGTCCGCGAAATGGACCAGTACGCCATCCCGGGTCCCTGGCGCCACCTGCGTCACGCCCCGGCCCCACTGGACGTCGAGGGGGCCGAGCAGCAGGTCACGGAGTTGCCTGCGGTCGATCTCGGGATTGGCCCGGTCGTCCGGACGGGGTCGCCAGTCGCGCAGGACGGTCCCGTCCGTGTCCAGGATGCGCATGGCCTGCCCCTCGGGACGGGACAGCGCCTGGAACTCCGCCAGCAGCCCCGCCTTGTCCAGCGCGAGCTGGCCCAGCCCTTCGTGCAGGTCCAGGGTGCCGCCCGGGGGGCGGGCGTCGGGGGCGGGATCGCGTTCGAGGACGGTGACGGGGTGGCCATGGCGGTGCAGGACGCGGGCGAAGGTAAGGCCGGCGGGGCCGCTCCCGATCACAGCGATACGATGTCTCATATCGATACACTGTATTTGCTCATTACGATGCATCGCAACAGTTCGGAGTGACCATGACCGTGTGGGACCGGCCTGAGCCGCCGACTCGCCCCGTGCCGCTCGACCGGGAACGGATCGTCGCCGCCGCCATCGCGCTGGCCGACGAGGGCGGCCTTGCAGCGGTGTCGTTGCGCAAGGTCGCCGCCCGGCTGGAGGCCGGCCCGATGCGGCTGTACGGATATATCTCCACCAAGGAGGAGCTGTTCGACCTCATGGTGGACGAGGCCCAGGCCGAGATTCTCCCCGAGGAGCAGCCCGGTGACTGGCGGGAGGCGCTGCGCGTCCTCGCCCACCGCACAAGGCAGGCCGCCCTCCGTCACGAATGGCTGGCCGACCTGCTCGGCGGCCGCCCGGCCTTCGGCCCGAACGGCCTCGCCGTGGCCGAGTCCACCCTGTCCGCCCTCGACGGCCTCGCCGACATCGACACCGTCATGCGTGCCGTGGAGACGGTCAGCGCCTACTTCACGGGCGCGATCAGGCGCGAGATCACGAATCTGCGGGCCGAGCGCACCACGGGCCTGTCCAAGCACGACTGGCAGCGCGCCCGCGGCCCGCACCTGACGAGAATGCTGGCCACGGGCCGCTTCCCGGCGTTGACCAAGGCCGTGTACGAGGGCACGGACGTGGACGCCGAGGCATCCTTCGCGACCGGCCTGGACTGGGTCCTCGACGCCGTGGCCGCCAAACTCGCCCGGCCGCCGGCGTGACGCTCAGCTCCTGCCGAATGCGAGCGAGGCCGAGGGCCGTACTGCTCAACGAGCATGACAGGGTCCTTCACAGAGGTGACGGTCAGTCGGCTGTGCTGAAGCCGGAGGTGGCCGGGTCCTGGTCGCGGAGCTGGGTGAAGTCGACGTCGAGTTTCGGGTCGTACGCCTCGGGCTGGATACCGAGTTCGTGGGTGGAGTACTCGCCGAATCGTTTGATGTGCTCGGTCAGGTACGGCGAGATGTGGGCCAGGTCCTCCGGGTCGATCTCCCAGCCCTCCTCCAGGAGCTGGCGGAAGATCTCCGCGATGTCCAGGGCGTTGTGGAAGATCACCGCGTTCGTGAGCAGGGCGTTGAACTTCGTCGCCTTTTCCTGCTCGATGGGGTCGTTGTCGGCGAGGACGCCCTGATTGCCGAAGCCGACCCGCTGGGAGAACCGGTTGAACGACTCGACCTTGTTGGTCGCCGCGGTCACCCGCCGGCGAAGCGGCGCGTCCGAGAGGTAGCGCAGCAGCTGCACCGTGCGGATCACGCGGCCGACCTCGCGGAAGGCGGTGTAGGTGGAGTTCTTGTGCGAGCCCGACCGCAGCCGCTTGAGCAGCGTCGAGGACGAGATGGCGCCCTCTCGCACGGACACGGCCACCTTCATCAGGTGCCGGAACTGGGACTCGATCAGATCCCAGTCGATGACGTTCTTGCCCGGCTCGCCGAACAGGGAGTCGATGTGGACGTACTCGCTCTGCTTGGACGGACGGTAGAAGGTCAGGCCCTTCCAGTTCCTGATCCTGGGCATCAGATCGAAGCCCAGCAGATGCGCCAGGGCGAAAACGGGCACGCTCTTTATGTGGACAGTTCAAGTTGATCTTCCTTCGGCGTGTCTTCGGAGCGTTGAAGAGTTGGTCGCATTCGGCCAGTCCGTCTGAGCTGGCCGGTGCCGCACGGGCGGGCGGCTGGGCCTCGGGGTGCGAAAAGGGGGTGATCACCCGTGCTGTGCAGAGCCGGGAAGGCCCGTGAAATCCTGTGGCAGTGCTTTTGAGTGATCATGCGAGCAGTGTCGAGCTTCGCCTGCTGCGGTATCAGTTCTCCGAGGTCCGGGGTCAGTCATACGACGACAACTGGCTGGTCGTCGGTGGAGCGGTGACGACTCCCGAGGGCAGCTGGTCCTTTGCCGATCCGTGTCTGCTGACCGATGAAGCCGGTGAGGTGTCCGCTTGGTTGCGCGCGGTGGCCGCGGGGACGGTAGCTGTGACCGGACCCGATGCCGAAGGCTGGTTGTCCCCGGACACGTGGTTCGTCGAGCCGGTCCTGGCCGTTAGCCTCGCCGATCGAAGCGACAGTGAGGCGGCGATTCGCGTGCACCTGTCCTTGGAGGCGGCACCCCCGTGGCAGCAGGGCGATGACGGGGCGGACATCTACCAGTACGTCGTGGAGGTGCGGGTGGATACGGCTGCGCTGCTTCACGCAGCTGACCAATGGGACCTTGCCCTGGCTTCCTTCCCGACTCGCTGATCAGCGGTGCTTCTTCTCCAGGGTCTCGGTCGGGTCATCGAGTGGCTGACCGAGGTCCGTCAGTAGTCGCTCGATGCGGCCGGCGGTGCAGTGGTGGCGTTCGATCTCGCGGGCCCAGCCGTGGTTGGCGGCGTCGGCGGCGAGGGCGTGCTCGACCTTGCGCCGCGCTCGCAGTCGTGGTGCGTAGGCGGGTGTGGTGACGAACTTTGCGCAGGTCAGGTAGAGGTCGCACTCGCAGGGGCCTTCGGCTGGGAGCCGCAGGCAATGGCCGAGTTCGAGTTCGGTCTTGAAGAAGTTTGTCTTCAGCCAGTCGACGGCCGCCTCGGGCAGAGCGCCGGACTTCAGCTCCTCGGCGGCCGGGCCGGCGATGCTGGCACTGGGTTCCAGGACGGCCTTGTAGTCGCGGAGGACCTCCTGGTCGCTGATCTGCGCGTAGACGAGGGCCATGGACACGCTGGAGTGCCCGAGGACCTTCATGATCGTGTGGAGCTTGGCGCCGCGCTCGGCGAGCTGGGTGCCGACGGTGTGCCGGAACCGGTGGGCGGTGACGGTGCCGCGGCCGGCGCCTCCTCGACCACCGGGTTGGACCAGGCCGACGGCCTTGCAGGCCGCCTGGATCGGGGTGTCGAACAGATAGAAGGTCGACAGCAGCTTGCCGTGCTGCATGAACAGGTAGCGCACCGGCTGCCCGGTCAACTCGTCGGTGAAGGGCCGCTCCGGTCCGTTCTTGCGCAGGTCGATGACCTTCTGCAGGGCGGTGGCGGCATCCGCGTGCAGCGGGACGACGCGTTCCTTGTAGGTCTTGCGGGCGGGCAGCCGCAGCCGGGCAGTGCCGTCGGGGTAGCGGTCCAGGCAGTCGATGGGCAGTCGGCGGATCTCGTCCCGGCGGGCGCCGGACCAGCGGGCGACCAGCAGCGCGGCGCGCTGGAAGGGACAGGCGATCTGCTCGACCACCGGCATCAACCGGTCCAGCTCGTCGTCGGGGATGAACCGCGGGACCTTGATCGGTGACTTCGGCGAGTCGCCGGGGCCGATCAGGCTGTGGCCCGGGACGCCGTCCCACTGCCAGGCGGCCGTGTCCCGGAAGAACTGGCCCAGACCGGAGGTCCGCTGGATCCGGGAGACGACGCCGAGGGGCTTGCCGGTCTGTTCGGTCGGCGTCTCGGCGATGTGCTGAAGCCAGCCCAGGCAGTGGTTACGGGTCACGTCGGCGAACGAGTCGATCTCGGGATGGTGTTCACCGAGCCGGTCCCCGAAGCGGCGGATCGCGAGCTCCAGCTTGTCCACGGTCGACGGACGGTCGGTCAGCCGCCGGGCGGCGAGCCACCTTTCCGCGACGGCCTGCATCTGCGGGGGCAGTGCCAGCGGCGGCTTCCAGGACGGCATCAGCTTGCGGGGCTCCGTCGTGACCTGGCCGCGGTGGTAGAGCACCACCTGTAGCTGGTGGAGGTGGGTGATCCAGTTCTTTGCGGCACCCTCCAGGTAGCGCTGCCGGGACGGGTAGAACTGCTCCAGGTCCGGGTGGTCGGCGAAGAATCGGATCGCCTGCAGGGCCTCGGCAATGTAGTCCTCGGTGATTGCGGTGATGTCGAAGATTCCGGTGTGCAGGGCGATGCGGCTGACCGACCAGTGCATCGCCTGCCGGGCCGAGTTCGGATTGAAGCCCAGGCTGATGGCGTCGTCGACGAGTTGCTTAGCACCGAGGTCGATACCGAGCGCGGCGGCCGGCTCGATGATGGCGAGCTGCCCCGGGGCGAACAGCCACGGGTAGTCGAACGTCGCGTAGCCGCGCAGTCCGAGATAGACCAGGTAGGTGCGGGCCCGGAAGGACACCGGGTAGGACGGGCGGTGATACGACTCCCCGTGCAACCGGCCGACCCGCTCGACCAGCGGAGCGCCGAACCAGCCGGACAGCGTGGGCCAACGCTCGACGAACTGCCGACGGAACCGCAGCTTCATCAGCTGGTACTGCCGGTTGCCGTCCTGACCCTGGACGTAGGCGCGCCACTCCTCCTCCGGGCAGTGCCGTCGGCTGCGGCGCTGGTGCGGAATGGATCCGGGGCTGGCCAGCATGGCCGCCGTGGAGACGGCCCGGGCCCTCACTTCGCCTCCCCAGCCACCGCGCTGTGCCCGCCGAGGGCGCGGTTGTACTCGGCCACCACGGCCGGATCGGAGACCCGGGTATGGATCCGAGTCGACTCCGGAGAGGCATGACCGAGTCGCTTCTGCAGCGTCAACTCCCGCATCCCGCCCTCCCACATGCGCGTGGCGTGAGTGTGCCGCAGAGCGTGCGGGGTTACCCAGGGCTCGCGGATCCCAGCCCGAGTGCAGGCACGGGAGAACATCCGCACCAGGCCGTCGTAGCCGAGCGGCTCCAGCCTCCGGGCACCGTGGCCGCCGATCAGGAACACCAGTGGCGTTGCCGCGTCCGTGGGCCGGTCGCCCATCACGTAGGCACTGACCGCAGCCAGGGCCTCGGGCTCGTGCAGGTCCACCACCCGCTCGTAGCGCGACTTCGACCGCGCACCCTTCGGGTGGTCATCTCGGTGGCGGATCACCACCCGCCGCCTGCCGTAGGCGATGTCCTCCAGATGCAGACCGAGGACCTCCCCGGGCCGCAAGCCGCCCTGGAGCATCCGCAGGACCAAGGCCCGGTCCCGTACCGACCGCAGCTCGCCGAGCAAGGCCCTGACCTGGACCTCGTCCAGCGGGCGGGGCAACTACTGGACGGTCTTGACCCGGACCGCACGGCGTACCGGCCGCTGCCGGCTGGCTCGCCCCATGAACGGCTGGTGCCGCTCGGACACCCGCTGCAGGGCTGGGTCCGGCCGCTTCTCGATCGGGTTGGCCCGATCCAGCAGCCCGGCGAGAATCACGTACTCGTAGAAGGAGGACACTGCGGCCAGGATTCGGTTCACGGTGGTCGCCGCGAGCTTGGTGGCCGGCCCGTCCGGGGTGACCGTGGCGACGGTGAGCACCATGCGGTGCCGCGGGCGGCGTGAGGGTACCGAGCGCAGGTACTCCAGCAGCGGGATCGCGTGTGGCGGGGCGAACTGGTCCCAGGTCAGGCCACGCTCGCCGAAGAACCGCCACAGGTGCCGCAGGTCGTAGGCGTACGAGACGAGCGTGTTCGGCGAGCAGTCCCGCGCGGCCAGGAACCGCAGGAACCCCGAGATGACCTCGATCGGCTCGCCCGCATCGTCGAGCAGCTCGACCAGGTGCGACCCACCATTTTGACGCTGGTGCAGGACGCGCACAGGAACCTCCGGAACAACCCCGTCTGACGGCCTGTCCGGCCGCTTTTCCGGGCTAACGGGGAGTGAGGTGTCCAGGTAACAACATACGAGGCGTTGTCGGTCGCCACCATCTCCGGCTTCACGCCGCCGACCAGGATGTGCAGGGAGTCGCGCGGGGTGCCGGGCACGACCATCTGCCCGATGCCCGCGACCTGGTCGTTGACGGCGTTGAGCCAGGTGATGCCCCGCTTGAACCCGAAGTACTTCGGCGACGGGGCGGCGTTGATGGTGCGCACCGGCACCTGGAAGCGCAGCCCGTCCCCGGAGGCGAGCGGCCCCTCGCCCCGGTACCGCACGATCGGGATGCCGGCCTGGGCGGCGATGAGAGCTGCGTTCGCCGCCGCGAACGTGTCGGCGCGCAGGTAGTACTTGGTCGACGTCCACGAGCCGAGCCCGGGTCAGGGCCTCATAGCCGGGGTTGACCACCGGGGCCAGGCCGATGTTGCACGCCTCGGACACCAGCAGCGCGACCCCCGAGGTGGGCAGGTCCTTCATCCGGGTGGTGCCGTCGCGGAGGTGGACGAAGGCGTCGAGGAACCCGGTCCAGGCGTTCACCTCGAACAGCAGGTCCGGCAGGTCGATCTTCGGGAGCATCTTCTCGACCCGCTGGCGCAGCCAGGTCAGGGACTTCGGCTCGCCGAGCGCGCCCAGTTTGTCGACGTTCAGCTTCACCCGCCCGTCGCCGGCCACCTCGATGGAGACCTTCACCGCCGGCCCCGCCTCCTCCAGCCGTTCGGCGAGCTGCTTCCATCCGGCGTCCAGGCCCCGCACCAGCTCCGCCAGGTGCTCGGTGACGGGCATGTCCAGGCTCAGGGCCGCCAGGACGTCCTCCTCGACCGCGCCCCAGTCGAGCCCGTCCAGCAGGCGGGCCCGCGGGTTGGACCAGCGGTGCGAGGGCGAGGCGAAGACGTCGCGGTTGTTCAGGGCCCGGTGCAGCTGCTCCAGCACGCACACCACGTACGCGTCCCGGTCCACCGCGCCCTGCGGCAGATCCGGGTTGGCGTACACCGCCTTGCGCCACGCGGGCGGCACGAGCTTGTCATCCCCTCGCGCGGCAGCAGCGGCTTGACGCCCACCTTCCGCCGGGCCAGCGCCGGAAGGCCGCGCACCCCGGCCAGGACCCGCTTACCGGCGCTGGCCGCGTCCAGCGCCTTCGACTCGCCCAGCAACGCGAGGAACGGGCGCACCGTGGCGTACCGGTTCGCGAGCGCGGCCCGCGTGGCGACCTCGGCCGAGTTCTCGTCCTCGGGCACCAGCGAGACCACGGTGGCCGCCGCGGTCATCACGGCGGCGCGCGGGGCGACTTCCTCCAGCACCGCCCACAGCGCGGCCACGTCCAGGTCTGCCTCCTGCTCCTCGACCAGCTCCAGCTCCTGAAGCAGCACCTTCGCCGCTCGCGCGAGCACGCGAGACGCCTTCTCCAGCTGCGGCAGCGTCGACAGCCGCTCCTTCTCCGTCTTGCGCTTCGCCGTGTTCAGCAGGCGGGTGGCCATCAGGACCTGGAACAGGTCCAGGGCCTCGTCGATCACCTTCGCCTCCAGGTGCAGCACCACCGCGGTGAGCATCGCCGTGCGCTTCGGCTCCTGAGCCCGCTCCAGCTCGGGCCTCGTCGGCTCCTCGGCGAACGTCCCGTACGCCTCGGCCTGTTCATCGCTCAGAAACTCCACCGGCACGAGCCGGACCTTAGCCAGCCCCGGCCCGGGCCCGGAGGCGTTTCACCGAACCCCAGCGGCGAAGTGGATCACTGTGCTAGACGGCCATGATCGTTCTCACCGATAACCGCTGTACCGATGTTCCCCGAGGCCGTGCTCGGCGCACTGCTGGTCGTGGTCGCCGACACCATCGACCGGACCGTCATCGCACTCGCGCGGATCCCGGTCGGCCTCGTCGCCGCCGTCATCGGCGCGCCCTGCTTCGGCCGGCTGCCGTGGCGCTCGGGGCGGAGGAATAGACCGCGCGCAGGTGAACATCCCGCTGACCGCGGGTGGTCGAGGTCCTCGTCCAGCGGGTGGTCCAGCCGGTTGACCGGCCGGGGGAGGACCTCGCGGTCGTTACGACCCGGTTACGCCGTGAACGCCATAGATTTGTCGTGCCCAAATCAAGAAAGCGCAGTCTTTCGGTGTTCACATCCTTGTACTGGAAGCGTTGGCACCTCTATCCTCGCCACCCGGAAAGCGCTTTCCATCTCTCTTCGACGAATGGGAACGAACATGAGGCGACCAGTCGCACTGCGACTCTCTGCGGCACTGTCCACGATGGCCCTGGCGGCCGCGACCGGGGCGCTCCTGACGATGCCCGAGGCCTCGGCCGCCGTGGCGGGCGGCGCCACCGGCTACGCGAGCCAGAACGGCGGAACGACCGGCGGCGCCGGCGGGCAGACCGTACGGGCCACCACCGGAACCCAGATCCACCAGGCCCTGTGCGGCCGGGCCAGCAGCAGCACCCCGATCATCATCGAGGTCGAGGGCACCATCAACCACGCCAACACCGCCAAGGTGTCCGGCGACAGCTGCAACACGGCGGACGGTGTCATCGAACTCAAGGAGATCAGCAACGTCACCCTCGTCGGCGTCGGCAGCGGGGCCGTCTTCGACCAACTGGGCATCCACATACGCCAGTCCAGCAACATCATCATCCAGAACGTGACGGTCAAGAACGTCAAGAAGTCCGGCTCGCCCACCTCCAACGGCGGCGACGCCATCGGCATGGAGAGCGGCGTCCGCAACGTCTGGGTCGACCACGCGACCCTGGAGGCGTCCGGCGGCGAATCCGAAGGGTTTGACGGCCTCTTCGACATGAAGGACAACACCCAGTACGTGACGCTGTCCTACAGCACCCTGCGCAACTCCGGCCGGGGCGGCCTCATCGGCTCCAGCGAGACCCAACTCGACAACGGCTACGTGACGTTCCACCACAACCTGTACGAGAACCTCGACTCCCGCACGCCTCTGCTGCGCGGTGGCATCGCCCACATCTACAACAACTACTACGTGAAGCTGAACGAGTCCGGGATCAACTCCCGGGCCGGCGCCCACGCCAAGGTGGACAACAACTACTTCAAGGACTCCAAGGACGTCCTGGGCACCTTCTACACCGACACCACCGGATACTGGCAGGTCAGTGGCAACACCTTCGACAACGTGACCTGGTCCGAGCCCAGCAGCGAGAACCACCCGGCCGGCCCCGACCCGAAGTCCAACACCACGGTCAGCATCCCCTACGCGTACACCCTCGACGGGGCCGCCTGCGTGCCGGACATCGTGACCCGGACGGCGGGCGCCAACAAGGGGCTGAAGGTCTCGGACGGCAACTGCTCCACGACGACCCCGACCCCGGACCCGACGGACCCCACCCCGGACCCGACCGACCCGACGCCGGACCCGACCGACCCGACCACGCCCGCCGGCACCAACCTCAGCCTCGGTGCGGCCGCCGACGGCTCCAGCAAGGCGAGCGGGACCAGCTACGGCAACGTCCGCGACGGTAACCTGAGCACCTACTGGTCCCCGGTCGGCTCGACCGGTTCCGTCTCCGTCAAGTGGGACTCCGCCACCACCGTCTCCGCCGTCACCATCCGCGAGGCCGCGGCCGCCCAGGGCGTGATCGGCTCCTGGCGGCTGCTGAACGCGGACACCGGCGCGGTCCTCAAGACCGGCAGCGGAGCCGGCACGATCACCATCCCGGCCACCTCCCTGCGCAAGATCACCTTCGAGATCACCGGCGCCAGTGGCACGCCGCGGGTCGCGGAGTTCGAGACGTACGCCGGATAGCGGCAACCCCGCGGACAGGCGGCCCGGCCCGGGAGTGCACTCTCCCCGGGCCGGGCCGTCGCACGCGCGGCCTGCCAACCGCCGCACGCGGCGGTCTTGCCGCTCCTCTCCGGCCGCCGTGGAGGGGAGACGCCGGACGCCTCGCGGGCGACGGACCGGGTCACACTGCGTGCCGGGACGCCACTGCTGGTCATCGCGTGGTCCGTGCCCGCATGAGCATGGCCGTGGGCGGGCTGTGGGCGGGCGAACCCGGCGGTCATCGGGGAACGTGGATCACATGACTCCTTCGCAGACCCCGGACCCCGGCCCGGAACCCCGCCGGAGAACAGGACCGCAACCCGGCGGCCAGGTGCCGCCCGGCGAGACCCCGCCCGACGAGAGCGGCATGTCGGGTGCGGGCCCCCAGGACATCACGTACAACCCGCCGAAGGGCTGGTCGAAGGCGCCGATGGCGCTCATCGCCGTCGTGACGGCGCTCGTCGCGGCGTTCTTCCTGGTCTACGCGATCATCCTGCTGCTCTGACACCGGGGAACGACGATCCGACAGCCGAACCGATCGGAGCCGAGGACCTGCGCCTCCGCCCGCGCGGACGGCTCATCCTGCCGTGTACGCGAACCTCGCATAGTTTGGTGGTCAGGGGCATACGTACACGTTTCGAAGGAGTCGACGCACGTGACGGACGTATCGAGCAGTGGCCCCACCGGCGGCGACGAGCGCGAGACGCTCACCAACCGGCAGGGTCATCCCGTCCACGACAACCAGAACCAGCGCACCGTCGGCGCCCGTGGCCCGGCCACCCTGGAGAACTACCAGTTCCTCGAGAAGATCAGCCATTTCGACCGCGAACGCATCCCCGAGCGCGTCGTGCACGCCCGGGGCGTGACCGCGTACGGCTACTTCGAGGCGTACGGCACCTTCGGCGACGAGCCCGTCGCGCGTTTCACCCGCGCCAAGCTCTTCCAGGAGCGCGGCAAGCGTACGGACGTGGCGGTGCGCTTCTCGACCGTCATCGGCGGCCGGGACTCCTCCGAGGCGGCCCGCGACCCGCGCGGCTTCGCGGTGAAGTTCTACACCGAGGACGGCAACTGGGACCTCGTCGGCAACAACCTGGGGGTCTTTTTCATCCGGGACGCGATCAAGTTCCCCGACGTCATCCACGCGCTCAAGCCGGACCCCGTCACGTTCGAGCAGCAGCCGAGGCGCATCTTCGACTTCATGTCGCAGACGCCCGAGTCCATGCACATGCTCGTCAACCTGTTCAGCCCGCGCGGCATCCCGGCGGACTACCGCCACATGCAGGGCTTCGGCGTCAACACGTACAAGTGGGTCAACGAGGCGGGCGAGTCCTTCCTGGTGAAGTACCACTGGATGCCCAAGGCGGGCGTGCGCAGCATGACCGAGGAGGACGCCGCCAACGTACAGGCGGACAGCCTCGGCCACGCCACCAAGGACCTGTACGAGGCGGTGGCGCGCGGCGACCACCCGGAGTGGGAACTGCTCGTCCAGCTGATGGACGACCACGAGCACGCCGAGCTGGACTTCGACCCGCTCGACGACACCAAGACCTGGCCCGAACAGGACTTCCCGCCCAGGGCGGTCGGCCGCATGGTGCTCGACCGGATGCCCGAGAACTACTTCGCGGAGAACGAGCAGATCTCCTTCGGTACCGGGGTGCTGGTCGACGGGCTCGACTTCTCCGACGACAAGATGCTGGTGGGCCGCACCTTCTCGTACAGCGACACCCAGCGCTACCGGGTCGGCCCCAACTACCTTCAACTGCCCGTCAACCAGGCCAAGAACGCCACCGTACGCACCAACCAGCGCGACGGTCTGATGACGTATCACGTCGACGGCGGCGGGGAGAATCCGCTCGTCAACTACGAGCCGTCCATCACCGGGGGCCTGCGGGAGGCGCAGTACCCCGCGCACGACGAGGTGGGCCCCGAACTGCGCGGCAGGCTCACCCGTAAGCGCATCCCACGGACCAACGACTACCTCCAGGCCGGACAGCGCTACCTCCTGATGGAGCAGTGGGAGCGCGAGGACCTCGTGCGCAACCTCGTCGACCTGCTCTCGCAGTGCGACCGGCCGGTCCGGGAGCGGATGGTCTGGCACTTCCTCCTGGTGGAGAACGAGTTGGGTCTCAGGATCGGCGAGGGCCTCGGCATCACCCCGAAGGACGTCGCCGGCCTGGAACCCCTGCCCGGCCAGGAGCTGACCGACGAGGACCGAAGCCGGCTCGCCCGCCTGGGCGACAACCCGCCGCGTGACGTCACCGGGCTGACGATGACCCACTGCGTCCCGGACCAACGGCACGTCGTCACCCGCTGAGGTGGCCGGCCCTCCTGCGGTGCACGAAGGGGAGGGCCGGACCACTCACCTACGTGCCGCCGATGATCTGGTACAGGTAGATCAGCAGGTGCTCGCCGTCCGGCATCGAGTTCGGGTCACCGTCCGGCACGTTCGTCCGGAAGTGGAACTGGGGCGCCCGGCGGCCCTTGAGCTGCCCGTTGTCCTGCACGGCGGCCATCCGCTCGAGGCCCGGCTCGCACGCCGTGGTGGCCAGGGCGGCCGCGACGGCCGGCCCCGGCACGTACAACTTCCTGTTCCTGCGCATCGGTTTCCCCCGATGTCTCCGCACCCGCGATGCGCGCCCGATGAATGACGCACAGGCAGTGTGCCCCCGGACCCGAACGCTCCGCGCCACTCGTTCCGTACCGTTACCGACCGCGGACAGGCACCGGACGAAGGGCCCCGCCTCCCCTCGTCGCGCGGCTGCGACGGCGGGGGGAGGCGGGGGGTGGGGGCGACCGGCCGCGTACGCGACGGGAGCCGGCCGTGTCACGTCTCAGCGCTGCAGCGTCAGCAGGCCCGGCCGGTAGGGCAGGAGGCCGTAGTCACCGCCTGACTGGGGGCTGCGGCCCTGGTAGAGCAGCTGCAGATTGCAGGGATCGACGGTCATCGTCTGGTCGGGGCCGGTGCGGATCAGTTCGCCGTGGCTGATGTCGTTGGTCCAGGTGGCGCCACTGTTGGCCTTGCCGGCGAACGGGTTGCTTTCCGACGCGGCCTGCGGCGTCCACGACCCGTTCAGACTCGTGGCCGTGAACGATCGGAAGTAGCGGCCCTGTGCTCCGATCGCCTCGACGATCATGAGGTAACGGTTCTGGCCCTGCAGCTTGTAGACCTGCGGGGCTTCGAACAGGTTGTTCGTCGTGTCGCTCATGACGACGGTCGAGGACGTCCCGAAACTGCCCGGGAAGTTCCCGATCGGCATGCTCGCCCGGTAGATCTTGCCGTTGTCACCGGCGAAGAACAGGTACATGTTCGTCCCGTCCCCGATGATCGTCTGGTCGATCGGGCCTGTCCCCGAGCCGCTGATGCTCCCCGAGAAGAGCGTCTGCGGGGCCGACCAGCCGTTCGCGTCGGTCGGGTCGTTCGATGTCCGGTACGAGAAGGCGGTCGCGCCCCACTGGTAGGTGAGCACCCAGATGTTCTTCGGCGCGAAGTAGAAGAGCGTCGGGGCCACGGCCGCGGACGACATCGTGTTCTGGCCGGCCGATGCCATCTCCGACCAGTTGGTGAACGGGGTGAAGTTCATGGAGCCCCAGCTCGAGCCGTTGTCGTGCGTCGTCGCGTAGACGAGCTGCTTTCCGTTGTAGGGGACGACGGTGAAGTCCTTCAGTGAGGCCCACCCCGATTTGGGCTGCGCCAGCGCGCCCGTGGAGCTCCAGCGGTACGCGGACGGGAGCTCGCACGTACCGGTGCCGGGGTTTTCGTCTCCGACCTTCACCAGCTTCCACTGCTGGTTGGCGCCGCCCCAGTCGTCGTACTGGACGATGTTCGCGTTGTCGGCGGTGGAGGCGCCCTGTACTTCGAGGGCCTTGCCGCTGTGGCGCGAGATCAGCCGCACGTAGCCGTCCGTGCTGTCGGCCAGCCGCCACTGCTGGTTGGTGGCGTTCAGGTCGGCCCATTGGACGATCGAGCCGCCGTTCGCGGTGGACCAGTTGTAGACGTCCAGCACCTTGCCCGAGTGACGGGACTTGAGGCGGTAGTAGCCGTCCCCGGAATCGACGAACTGCCACTGCTGCTGGCTCTGGTCGTTGCGGGTCCACTGGGTGATGCGGGCACCGTCGGAGGTCGCCAGGTTGTAGACGTCCAGGGCCTTGCCGCTGTTGCGGTTGACCAGCACGTACGAGGCGTGGGAATCGATCGTCGCAGCGGCGGCGGGCTGGGCGCCGAGGAAGGCGGCCACGAGCAGCAGGGGTGCGAGGGCGGCGAGTAAACGTCCTGGGCGGACGGGGAAGGCAAGGCGGAACCGCATGGGGGCCTCCTGGGAGCGGGGCGTGGGAGCAGAGACACTGCCGAAATGTTTCGGAACTACCTCGGCGTGTGACGCCACAAGCTAGAAATGTTAGCGCTCACAGTCAAGACTCTGGACGGATTCGATCGGGGCGGACGCCCTTCTGTCGGTACCGAAATGTTTCGAACGGTAAACGGAAACATTCTCTGCGCGAAGTATTGACGAGCCACGGTCAAAGCCCCAATCATCCGTGTCGGGTGGGCCACGCAAGTCCGCCGGGCTTCGGTCCTTCCGTGATTTCCTACTCTGGAGGCACAGTCATGGGCTCCTACGCCCTTTCGAGATCCGCGCTCAGCCGGCCGCTCCGCGCGCTGCTGCCGGCGCTGCTCGTCGGTGTCCTGGGCGCGTCCGCCGCGCTGGTCGCACCGTCGAGCGCACAGGCCGCCGAGACCACGCTCGGCGCCGCGGCGGCGCAGAGCGGCCGCTACTTCGGCACCGCCATCGCCTCGGGCAAGCTCGGCGACTCGGCGTACACGTCGATCGCCGGCCGCGAGTTCAACATGGTGACGGCCGAGAACGAGATGAAGATCGACGCGACCGAGCCGCAGCGGGGCCAGTTCAACTTCACCGCCGGCGACCGCGTCTACAACTGGGCGGTGCAGAACGGCAAGAAGGTACGCGGTCACACCCTGGCCTGGTACTCCCAGCAGCCCGGCTGGATGCAGAGCCTGAGCGGCAGCTCGCTGCGCCAGGCGATGATCGACCACATCAACGGCGTCATGGGCCACTACAAGGGCAAGATCGCCCAGTGGGACGTCGTGAACGAGGCGTTCGCCGACGGCAATTCGGGCGGCCGCCGCGACTCCAATCTGCAGCGCACCGGCAACGACTGGATCGAGGTCGCCTTCCGCACCGCGCGCGCCGCCGACCCGGCCGCCAAGCTCTGCTACAACGACTACAACATCGAGAACTGGAACTGGGCCAAGACCCAGGGCGTGTACAACATGGTCCGGGACTTCAAGTCGCGCGGCGTTCCGATCGACTGCGTCGGCTTCCAGTCGCACTTCAACAGCGGCAGCCCCTACGACAGCAACTTCCGGACCACCCTGCAGAGCTTCGCCGCCCTCGGCGTCGACGTGGCCATCACCGAACTCGACATCCAGGGCGCGTCGGCCACGACCTACGCCAATGTGACCAACGACTGTCTGGCCGTCTCGCGCTGCCTCGGCATCACCGTCTGGGGGGTGCGCGACAGCGACTCCTGGCGATCGGGGGACACGCCGCTGCTGTTCAACAACGACGGCAGCAAGAAGGCGGCGTACACCTCCGTCCTGAACGCCCTCAACGGCGGCGCGTCCACCGACCCCGGCGACGGTGACGGTGGCGAAGAGGGCGGGCAGAGCGGACAGCTCAAGGGCGTCGGGTCCGGCCGTTGCGTGGACGTTCCCGGCTCCAGCACGTCGGACGGCACGGCGGTCCAGCTGTACGACTGCAACAACGCCACCAACCAGAAGTGGGAGCACACCGCCGCCGGTGAGCTGCGCGTCTACGGCAACAAGTGCCTGGACGCCGCCGGTACCGGCAACGGCGCCAAGGTCCAGATCTACAGCTGCTGGGGCGGCGACAACCAGAAATGGCGCCTCAACTCCGACGGCTCCATCGTCGGCGTCCAGTCCGGCCTCTGCCTCGACGCCGTCGGGACCGGCACCGCCAACGGCACCCCGATCCAGCTCTACACCTGCTCGAACGGAAGCAACCAGCGCTGGACCCGCGCCTGAGGAAACTGCCGCAGAGAGGCCTGAACCGATGACGAACCGGTTCGCGGCCCTCCCGGCCCCTTCATGAAGGCGTTGCCGGCGTTCCGGGTCGCCGCCACTGTGGCGGCGACCCTCGCCATGGCCGGGACCCCCGCGCCGCGGACAGCGCACCTCGATCCGGTGCCCCGCCGGCCTCAACCGCTCCGGTCTCCTCGCGGGGCGGGCTCTTCTCGAGCTCGGACACGAGCCGGCTGCGGCCATCGCCCTCATCCGGCAGCGGAGGTCTCCCTGGGCCCTCGGTCAGCTCTTGGTCACGACCGACGACAACACCGAACGCCCGCGCACGGAAGCCGCGTTCGCCGGCCGCCGCCCGAAGAGAGGGAAGCGCCGTCACCACAGCAGCCACGCCAAGATCCGCTGCCTCGGCGAGCAGGCCACGGCCGCTCTCGAGGGGGCTCTTCGCAGTTGAGGGTGCAGCGCCGAGAACACAGAGCTGTGGGACGGTTGGATGTGAGTCGTCAGGAGGTGCGAGCGCCCTGGTTCTCGTGGTTCTCGCGGTTTGCGAGGACCTCGGCCATGTGTGTCTGCGCCCAGTTCCTGAGCCCGCGCGTCATGTGGTGGAGCGAGCGGCCGAGGTCGGTCAGCTCGTAGGAGACGGTGACGGGGACGGTGGGCGTCACGGTGCGGGTGAGCAGACCATCGTGCTCCAGCGATCGTAGCGTCTGGGTCAGCATCTTCTGGCTGGCTCCGGCCAGAAGGCGAGAGATCTCGGAGTAACGCATCGCCTTCGGAGCGTCTGCGGGTGCTGCACCGGGCCGGCCGGGGCTGTGATCGCCGCCCAGCGCACACAGGATCAGGACGACCCATTTGTCCGAGATTCGGTCGAGCAGCTGCCTGCTGGGGCATCCCGCCAGGAACGCGTTGTACTCCACCTTGGCCTGAGCCCTCTTCTGGGCCGCCGTCATCGTCACTGATCGCACCTCTCACGGATGGGTGAGTTACGCACTTCCAAGTGCCTACTTCCCGACAGGAAGTTTCTCTCCAATGCTGAGGCGGGGAGGCAGCAGGCGCCACCCCCCGAATGCACGACGAAAGGCAACAGGATGAGCACACCCTCCCTCCCTCTTCCCGGCGGCACCTGGACTCTGGGTGACCTGTCAGTCACCCGGTTCGGGTACGGCGCCATGCAACTGGCGGGCCCGTGGGTCATGGGGCCGCCCGCCGATCGTGAGGGTGCCCTGGCCGTTCTGCGTGAAGCGGCCGATCTCGGTATCACCCATATCGACACCAGCGACGCCTACGGGCCTCGGGTCACCAACGAGTTGATCCGCGAGGCACTGCACCCCTATCCCGAGTCGCTGCACATCGTGACCAAGGTGGGCGCGACCCGCGACGAACAGGGCGGCTGGCCCACCGCCCGGCGACCCGAAGATCTGCGCCGCCAGGTCCACGACAACCTCGAGTCCCTCCGGCTCGACGTACTCGACCTGGTCAACCTTCGACTCGGCAACGCCGAAGGTCCCCGGCCCGGCTCGCTCGCCGAGTCGTTCGAGACGCTCGTGGAACTCCAGCAGCAGGGCCTGATCCGCCACCTCGGGGTCAGCAACGCCACCGAGGAGCAGGTCACCGAGGCGCAGGGCATCGCGCCGATCGTGTGTGTGCAGAACATGTACAACCTCGCCCACCGCCACGACGACAAGCTCATCGACCGGCTCGCCGCCGACGGCGTCGCGTACGTGCCCTTCTTCCCCCTCGGGGGCTTTACCCCGCTTCAGTCCTCGGCGCTCTCGGCGGTCGCCGCCGGGTTGAAGGTGACCCAGATGTCCGTCGCACTGGCCTGGCTGCTGCAGCGATCACCGAACATCCTGCTCATCCCCGGCACGTCATCGACAGCGCACCTGCGCGAGAACATCGCCGGCGCGGGACTCTCCCTCTCTCATGAGGACTTGTCCGAGCTGGACGACATCGGCCGCTGAACGGCCCACGAGCCACGGTCGGAGCCACCGTTCGAGTTCCGGCCCCGGTCACCTCCGCGCGACCGGGGCCATCAAAGAACGGCTCGAACACCTCCGCGACTCCGCCCTCGGATTCCGCGGCCTCGCCCACTGCATCGCCAGATCCCTGATGGAAACCGGCGGCTTCAGGCCACGACTGCACCCTGGATTGCGAAGAGCCCGATAAAGCTTCCGGATGCGTGTGCTGGGGTGTACGTCGCCGGGCGTGCTGCGTAGGATTGCGGGTCGCCGTTATGGAGGCGGGAGTGAGCGAAGTTCTCTCGGTGTTATCTGATGGCGCATCAGGAAAGTCGGCAAGTGGTCGGCATGAGTCCTGAAAAACCCTGGGGAATGCTGCCCGGGCACGCGACTCTCTGTAGGCTGGGGAGCCAGCCCTTGACCTGCAAAAACGCAGGCAGGGAGCCTAAGAAGCCATCTCATTTGGGCGATTCGGTATTCTGTGCGTCATGGTGGGGATCGTTGAGCGGCTGGTGCCGGACGAGTTGTGGGAGTTGTTCCAGCGGGTGGTGCCGGAGGCGCCGTCGAGGCCGCAAGGCGGCGGTCGGCGTCGGCACGGCGACCGGGAGGTGCTGGCCGCGATCGTGTTCGTGGCCACGTCGGGTTGTACCTGGCAGCAGCTGCCTTCGGCGTCGTTCGGCCCGTCCGGAGCGACCGCCCACCGGCGGTTCTCGGAGTGGTCGAAGGCCAGGGTGTGGGCCAAGCTCCACCGCCTCGTCCTCGACGAACTCGGCGCCCGCGGCGAGCTGGACTGGTCAAGGTGCGCGATCGACTCGGTGAACATGCGGGCCCTGAAAAGGGGGACCTGACAGGTCCGAATCCTGTCGACCGGGGCAAGTACGGCTCGAAGATCCACCTGATCACCGAGCGGACCGGTCTGCCCATATCCGTCGCGATCTCCGGCGCCAACGTCCACGACAGCCAAGCCCTGATCCCGCTCGTAAAGGGCATACCACCGATCCGCTCCCGCCGAGGTCCCCGCCGACGCCGGCCCGGCAAGCTCCACGCCGACAAGGGCTACGACTACCGCCACCTGCGGCAATGGCTAGCCGGGCGCGGGATCCGGCACCGCATCGCCCGCAAAGGCATCGAGACCTCGCAGCGACTCGGCCGACACCGCTGGACCATCGAACGCACCATGTCCTGGCTTGCCGGCTGCCGACGACTCCACCGCCGCTACGAATGCAAGGCCGACCACTTCCTGGCCTTCACCAGCATCGCCTGCACCCTCATCTGCTATCGCAGGCTCGCCAAATGAGATGAGTTCTTAGGCAAGGGGCCCTCGCGGATCTCGCCGCCGGGCTCGGTGGCGGGCGTCCATGCGGAGGAGGGGACGGTGAGGACAGCTTCGTGAAGGGCATCGATGACGGCCCTGCCGACGGAGTACGACAACCAGCGGCCACGCTGGGGGAGCCGGGCGGTGAACTCGTGGGTGCCGCTCACGGAGTCGATGCGGATCAGGGTTCGGCGTCCGCGCCGGTATCTCTTCAGCAGCTGGGCCAGGGCGAGATGCCGACCACAAGGAACAGGGCAGCATGATCCGCCGCTGCATCATCTGGCGAAACTGCCCCGCCAACGACCAGCGTCTACGTCCCACAGGGGAGGTCCACCTGCAGGGTGGTCGGACCGCCGGACGGACTGGTCACACGGAAAGTGCCGTCGTGAGCCGCGACTCGGTGACGAATGCCGCCGAGTCCCGAACCGCCGCCCTCCTCGGCGCCGCCACGGCCATTGTCCTCGATCAGCAGCCGCAGTCGGCCACCGCGCCCGCGGACGGTGACGGTGGCCCGCGTGGCGCCGCTGTGCTTGGCGATGTTGGTCAACGCCTCGGCCACGACGAAGTAGGCGGTCGTTTCGACGGAGGCCGCGCATCGTTCGGGAATGTCGTCGTCGATGCTGCAGGGCACCGGGCTGTCCGCGGCCAGCCCGGAGAGAGCCCCTGCCAGCCCCCGGTCGGCCAGCACCGGTGGCAGGATGCCGCGCACCACCGTACGCAACTCGGCCAGGGCCCCTTCCGCGGCCGACTGAGCGCGTTCGAGGAGTTCGTCGGCGGCGACCGGATCACGGGCCGCCATACGACGGGCCGCCCCGAGCAGCACCGTGACCGACACCAGTCGGTTCTGGGCGCCGTCGTGCAGGGAGCGTTCGATGCGCCGCAGCTCGGTTGCGTGGGCATCCAGGGCTCCCGCACGGGTAGCGGTGAGTTCAGCGACGCGCAGCGACAGGTCGGTGTCCGGGCCGGCCGCAAGCAGTGTGCGCCCCGGGGCCGCCTGTAGCCGGGCCATGGCAGGCGACAGGCCCAGGACGATGGCGATCCAGCCCAGGCCCAGCAGCCCTACGGCGATGGCGTCCGGCCAGGACTGGGCGGATCCGAGTCCTATCGACGTGCTGCTCGCGCCTTCGGGTACGAGGCGCCAGTAGAGGGGGAAGGTGCCGTCCCGGACGGCGAAGACAGGGAGCCAGAGGCCAAGCAGCCCGAGGAAGAAGCCCAGGGTGGCGTGCCGGATCAGCCAGCGCAGTTCGCGCCGGGTGGTGGGGTCGACGAGGGCGGCTCGCAGCCGTGTTGGCGGCGGATTGGGAGCGATGACCTCAAGGCCCCAGCGGGTGAGGCGTTCGCGTTCCCGTGCGGCCAGGGCGTGCAGGGATCGCAGTGCGGCGGGCGCGATCAGGAGCCCCACACCGATCGGTGCGGTCACGGCGACCAGGGCGAAGAGCACCAGGAGACCCAGCGCCAGGCCCGCCGTGCCGAGCCCGCCGGCGAGTTGTCCGGTTGCGGCGCCGGCGGCGCGCACGGTTCGTACAGCGACGTCCTTCACGGATGTGGTCGGGGTCGCCATCCGTCCTCCCTGGGTCGTTCCGCGCTGCTCCGCCGCGGTCGACCCTATGCCGCCGACCGGCCTGCCGGCCTTGGCGGGGCCCGAAAGTACAGCCTGCTGTACCCCGTTTCGGGCGGCTCGCGGGATCGGCCGAGGGGGGTCCGGCTTCCTAGCATCGAAAGCGGCTCAGAACACGACGACGATGCCCCAGACGAGCCCCGGAGGACCCCCTCATGACGCAGCAGGACCAGTACCGCCTGAGTAGCCCCACGGCCCACGGCCCGGGCCGCCGAGCACACGACCCCGGCGGAGCCAACAGCGTGGACGCCGTTCGTACGCTGCTGTGGGCGGCGATCGTGCTCAGCGCGGTCGTGAACATGCTGGCCTCCTACAGCGCTGCCGACACCTGGGTGCTTCTCGTCTGCGGCGGGGTCAGCGTGCTCGCCGCCGCCATCCTGGTCGTGCGTGCCGTGCGAGGGCGTCGATGAGAACCGCCGTCGCCGTGGCCACCGGCCAAAAGGCACCCGCCATCGCGCTGGCGCACGTCGCCAAGACCTACGCCGGAGGCGTACGGGCTCTGGACGACGTGTCACTGACGGTGGAGCACGGCACGTTCCTCGCGGTGATGGGGCCCTCGGGATCCGGCAAGAGCACCCTGATGCACTGCGCCGCCGGACTGGACTTCCCGACCTCGGGCAGTATCCGCATCGACGGGCAGGAGATCGCGCAACTGAACGAGACCCGGCGCACCGAACTGCGCCGTGAGCGCGTCGGTTTCGTGTTCCAGGCCTACAACCTGATCCCTTCGCTCAGCATCGAGGACAACATCACGCTGCCGCTGCGACTGGCCGGCCGACGCCCGGACCGGGACTGGCTACGGACGCTGACGGAACGGGTCGGCCTCACCGACCGGCTCGCCCATCGTCCCGCGGAACTCTCCGGCGGCCAGCAGCAGCGGGCGGCTGTCGTCCGCGCCCTGGCCGCACAGCCGGCCGTCGTATTCGCGGACGAGCCGACCGGCGCACTCGACCTGCGCAGCGCTCAGCAGGTCCTGGATCTGCTGCGCGCGCTTGTCGACGAACTGCACCAGACAGTGGTGATGGTCACCCACGACCCGGCCGCCGCGGCCCACGCGCACCGCGCACTGGTGATGGCCGACGGCCGGGTGGTCGAGGCCCTCGATCGGCCATCCGCCTCGCGACTGGCCGAGCGTCTCGTGGCGTTGGGGGAGCGGTAGACCATGCTGCACCTAGCCTGGCGCATGGCCGCCCACCGCATCACCGCGCTGATCGCAGTGGCGTGTGCGGTCCTGGGCGGCGCTGTGATGATCACCGGGACCGGTGTGCTGGCCGAGTCCGGACTGCGCTCCCACCTGCCACCCGGCCGGCTCGGCGGTGCGGACATGGTGGTCGCCGCCGACCAGGAATACCACAGGAGCGGTGATCTGCCGATCGCGCTGTCCGAGCGCGCCGCGATTCCGGCGTCGCTCGTGAACCAGCTGGCGGCACTGCCCGATGTCACCGATGCGGTCGGCGACATCGGTTTCCCGGCCGCGCTGCTCGACGCGCGCGGTCAGGTCATGCCGCCTGCCGAGGACCCGCGAGTAGCGGGACACGGATGGTCCTCGGTAAAACTGCTGGCGCGGCCGCGCGTCCAGGGCCATCCGCCGGTAGGCGCGGACGAGATTGCCGTAGCTGCCGGAACGGGGGCCAAGGTCGGTGAACGGATCCGGGTCGTGGCCAACGGCCGGCCGGCCGCTCGCTACCGGGTCTCGGCAGTGGTCGACGCACCCGGCGCCGGCGTGTACTTCGCGGACACAACGGCCCTGCGGCTCGCCGGTCGGGACACGGGGGCACGTGCCAGGACCGTCGACCTGATCGGGTTGCGAGTCGCACCGGGCGATGAGCAGCAGGTCGCTGCGAGGGTCCGTGACCGACTGGCTGCTACCGCTACCGCTACCGGGTGGAAAGTCACCACGGGCACCGAGCGGGGTGAGGCGGTAGCGCCCGGCGTAGGTTCGGCACGCTCCCTCCTCATCCTCATAGCCGGCTCGCTCGGTGGGATCGTGCTGCTGATCACCGGGTTCGTGGTCGCCGGCGCCCTGGGGGTGACGATCGCCGGGCAGCGCCGCGACCTGGCATTGATGCGGGCCGTCGGTGCGACGCCGAAGCAGATCCGACACCTGGCCGCCGCACAGTCAACCGTCGTCGCAGCCGTGACCCTGGTGCCGGGAGTGGCCCTCGGCTATCTACTGGCGGGCCAGTTCCGGCAGATCCTGGCCGACCGCGGCGTACTGCCGGAGGCACTCCCCCTCACCATCGGCCCGATCCCCGCGCTGGCTACGCTGCTCCTGGTAGGAGCTGCCGTTCAACTGTCGGCGCGGTGCGCAGCCTGGCGTACGTCCCGCATGCCGGCCACCGAAGCGGTCGCCGAGTCCCGAAGCGAACCGCGCCGTCTCTCGCCGACACGCACCCTCTTCGGTGCCCTGCTGATCCTCGCCGCAAGCGTGCTGTCAGCGGCGCCACTGCTGTCCCGGACCGTCGTGGGAGCCTCCGCCACGTCCATGGCGGGCATCATCGCCGCGATCGGCCTGGCCCTCTGTGGCCCGGCGCTGGTGAAGCACGCCGGTGAGGCGATCGTCCGACGGCTGCGGCCCGGGGTGGCGGCACCGACATGGCTTGCCATGTCCAACGTGCGAGCCTATTCGCAGCGACTGTCGGGAGTCGTCACCCCGCTCGCCATGGGCGTCGTGTTCGTCCTGACGTACGCGCTCACGCAGACCACGGTGCTGGCCGCCACGTCCGACGACACCCGCGCCGGCACCCTCGCCCAGTACGAGGTCACCGCGCCGGGCTTGGGCGGGCTGCCCACGAACACCGTTTCCGGGCTGCGAAAGGTGCCGGGGGTGCGGGCGGCGGTACCGGTCGGTACGACCCCGGTGGTGTGGGAGTACCGGCAGTTCGGCGAGACTACGCCCGAGCAAGCCTCGGCTATGGTCCTCACGCCCGACGCGGGTGATGTCCTCGACCTCAAGGTCCGCAAGGGCGCTCTCGGGCGGCTCACAGGATCCACGATCGCCGTCAGCGACGAGGCGGCCAGCACACAAGGCGCCGGGCTCGGGAAACATGCGCGTCTGGTTCTCGGCGACGGCTCGCGCGTCGAGGCCGAGGTGGTCGCGGTGTACGAGCGGAGCCTGGGGTTCGGGCCGGTGATCCTTTCCCGCGACCTGGCAGACGGACACACCACAACAGACCTCGACCAGCGCGTCCTCGTTCGCACGGACGGCACGCCCGCCACCGCCCAGCGTCTCACCGCGCTTGCCGCCAGTCGCTCTGGCCTGGCCCTGGCGACCACGGCGCAGGGCGGGGGCAAGGACACGCCGCCCGAGGTGTGGATCAACCTGGCCGTCATCGTGGTGCTGCTCGGCTACCTGCTCCTGAGCATCGCCAACAAACTGGTCGCCGCCACCGCCCAGCGTCGGGCGGAGATCGCTGCCCTGCGCCTGGTCGGCACGACACCCCGGCAGATCCGCGCGATGATGCGCCGCGAGGCTGCGGTGATCGCGGCGGCTGGACTCGCCTCCGGACTGCTCTTGTCGGCATTGCCCCTCAGCCTGCTGGGTCAGGGCTACCTCGGCCACCCCTGGCCGGCGGGCCCGGCCTGGTTGCTGCCGGCCGTAGTGGTGACGGTCGCAGTGACGTCCTTCCTCACGGTCGAACTGCCCACCCGACACGCTTTGCGCACACCACCCGCGGACGCACTGCGCACCGCGTGAGCCGTCCATAGCGGAGGTGAGGGGCGCGAGCTCATGTTCGTGCCCCCCGCAACGGCACCCCTTCGCTCCTGCCCGCAGGGGGCGGCGTGCCGGCCCGGCGCCTGGCCGAGGCGTCGCCATCGTGCACAAGCAACCACGTCCCATCATCGCCGCCTTACCGATGATCTATTGAGGAGACATGGCATGACATCACCTATAACCATTCCCAGGCACGGGGACGCTGGAGGGCGTACGGCCGTTGCCGCACGGGCGCGGCAGGTCGTGAAGGCGTACGGATCCGGAGAGACCCGCGTCGTCGCCCTGGACCACGTCGACGTGGACATCGCGCGGGGCCGCTTCACCGCGATCATGGGCCCCTCGGGGTCCGGCAAGTCCACGCTGATGCACTGCCTCGCCGGGCTCGACACCGTCACCTCCGGGCAGATCCACCTGGACGAGACGGAGATCACCGGGCTCAAGGACAAGAAGCTCACCCAACTGCGGCGGGACCGGATCGGCTTCATCTTCCAGGCGTTCAACCTGCTGCCGACGCTGAACGCGATGGAGAACATAACGCTGCCGATGGACATCGCGGGCCGCAAACCTGACCAGGACTGGCTGCGCCAGGTCGTTGAGACGGTCGGGCTCGCCGACCGCCTCAAGCACCGGCCCACCCAGCTCTCCGGCGGCCAGCAGCAGCGCGTCGCCGTGGCCCGCGCCCTGGCCGCCCGGCCCGAGATCATCTTCGGGGACGAGCCGACCGGAAACCTCGACTCCCGGGCCGGCGCCGAGGTACTGGGCTTCCTGCGCCGTTCCGTGAACGACCTCGGCCAGACCATCGTGATGGTCACCCACGACCCGGTGGCCGCCTCGTACGCCGACCGTGTGCTGTACCTCGCGGACGGCCGGATCGTCGACGAGATGCACCAGCCGACCGCCGAGCAGGTCCTCGACCGCATGAAGGACTTCGACTCCCGCGGGCGTACGGCATGATCGTCCTGAAGACCTCGCTGCGTAACTTCCTCGCCCACAAGGGGCGCATGGCACTGTCCGCCGTGGCCGTCCTGCTGTCGGTGGCTTTCGTCTGCGGCACTCTGGTGTTCACCGACACCATGAACACGACGTTCGACAAACTCTTCGCGACCACCGCGGCCGACGTCACGGTCTCCCCGAAGCCCGCCAAGGCCGACGACACCCCGCAGAACGGCAGGCCCGAGTCGCTGCCCGCCGCCGCCGTCGAACAACTGCGACAGGCGCAGGGTGTCAAGTTCGCGGAAGGGGTGGTGAGTTCGACAAACGTGACTGTTGTCGACAGCGACAACAAGGACATGGGGTCGAGCACCGGCGCTCCGACGACTGCGAGTAACTGGACGCAGCACGATCTGCGTTCGATGGAGATCACCTCGGGCCACGCCCCGCGCGGGCCCACCGAGGCCATGGTCGACGCCGACACCGCCGGCAAGCACCATCTGAAGATGGGCGACGAACTGCGCACCATCGCGGTCACCGGCGACTTCAAGGCCCGCATCGTCGGCATCGCCGCCTTCAAGATCACCAACCCCGGCACCGTCGTCGTGTACTTCGACACCACCACCGCACAGCGCGAACTGCTGGGGTCCAAGGATCGGTTCACGCAGATCAACGTCACGGCCGAGTTCGGCGTGAGTGACACGCAGCTCAAGCAGAACGTGTCCGAGGAACTGACCGGGGCGAGGTTCAAGGTCCAGACGCAGAAGGAGTTCGCGGACGAGAACCGCGACAGCGTCGGCGGCTTCATGGGCGTCATCAAGTACGCCATGCTCGGCTTCGCCGGCATCGCCTTCCTCGTCGGTATCTTCCTCATCATCAACACCTTCTCGATGCTGGTCGCCCAGCGCACCCGCGAGATCGGCCTGATGCGGGCGATCGGCTCGTCCCGCAAGCAGGTCAACCGCTCCGTGCTCATCGAGGCGCTACTGCTCGGTGTGGGGGGCTCGATCCTCGGCGTCGCCGCGGGTGTCGGCATCGCCGTCGGCCTGATGAAGCTCATGTCGTCCATGGGCATGAGCCTCTCCACCTCCGATCTGACCGTGAAGACCACGACCCCGGGGATCGGCCTGGCCCTCGGCGTCGTCGTCACCGTCCTCGCCGCCTACCTGCCGGCCCGCCGCGCCGGCAAGGTCTCCCCGATGGCCGCCCTCCGGGACGCCGGCACACCGGCCGACACCCGGGCCGGCCGGATCCGCGCTGTAATCGGCCTGCTCCTCACCGGGGCCGGCGCCGCGGCCCTCTTCACGGCAGCCGGGGCGGACAAGGCCGGCGACGGCTCGCTGGTGCTCGGCGCCGGCATCGTCCTCACCCTCATCGGCTTCGTCATCGTCGGCCCGCTCCTCGCCGGTGGCGTTGTCCGGGTGATCAGCGCCGTCCTGCTGCGGATGTTCGGCCCCGTCGGCCGGCTCGCCGAACGCAACGCCCTGCGCAACCCGCGCCGCACCGGCGCCACCGCAGCGGCCCTGATGATCGGCCTTGCCCTCGTCGCCTGCCTGTCCGTGGTCGGCTCCTCCATGGTGGCCTCGGCGACCGACGAGCTCGACAAGTCCGTCGGCGCCGACTTCATCGTCCAGGGCCAGCAGCAAATCGTTCCGCAGGCCGAGAAGGCCATCAAGGACACACCGGGCCTCGAGCACGTCACCAGGTTGAAGATGGTCAAGGCGAAGCTGACCTCGCCCGACGGCAGGACCGAGGACAGCGACCTCGCTGCCGCCGACCCGACGTACGCGCAAGACCTACGGCGCGAGACGACCGCGGGTGAGCTGTCCGCGGCGTACGGCAAGAACGCGATGTCGGTGGGCTCCGACTACGCCAAGCAACATGGCGTCAAGATCGGCGACAGGATGACCGTTGCGTTCAAGGGCGGACAGACCGCGAAGCTGAAGGTCGCGGCCATCACCAACGACGACGTGGCCGTCGACCAGGGCTCGCGTTACATCAGCATCACCACGATGGAGCAGTACGTCCCGGCCGACAAGGTCCCACCGAACGACATCATGTTCGCCACCGCCGAGGACGGCCGGGAGAGGACGGCATACGCGGCGCTGAAGAATTCCCTGGACGTGTACCCGCAGTACCAGGTCCGTGACCAGACCGACTACAAGCAGAAGGTGAAGGACCAGGTCAGCCAGCTCCTGAACATCGTCTACGGGCTGCTGGCCCTCGCGATCATCGTTGCGGTCCTGGGCGTTGTGAACACCCTGGCCCTCTCGGTCGTCGAGCGGACCCGCGAGATCGGCCTGATGCGCGCCATCGGTCTCTCCCGCCGCCAGCTGCGCCGCATGATCCGCCTGGAGTCGGTCGTCATCGCCCTCTTCGGCGCCCTCCTCGGCCTCGGTCTCGGCATGGGCTGGGGCGCCACCGCACACAAGCTTCTCGCCTTGGAGGGGATGAAGGTTCTCGACATCCCCTGGCTGACCATCGGCGGAGTCTTCATCGGCTCGGCCGTCGTGGGCTTGCTCGCGGCGCTGGTGCCGGCATTCAGGGCGGCCAGGCTGAACGTACTGAACGCCATCGCGACGGAGTAGCCGCCGCCGACTCAGCGGGGGTGCGGGCGGCCCGGTGCCCGGCGGGCCTTCGGGCTCGGCCGGCACCGGGCCGTTTGTCGCTTACCTGGGGCGCCGGTGAATGAGCGACGCCGGCAGCGCCCGGCCGAAGAGGCCGGCCTACGCGGGGTCGTCGGGCACCCTGAGCTGCAGTGCGGGGAAGCGGGGGGCCGTGAAACCCAGGTCCTGGTAGAGCGCCTGGCCGCGCGAGGTGGCGTTGAGGTTGACGACCCGTACCGGCGTCTCCGTGCCGAACCAGGTAAGCAGCGCCTCGAGACAGGCCCGCGCGTGGCCGCGGCGCCGGGCCCGGGGGTCGGTGCTGACGTTCTGGACATGGCCGTGCAACCCCGTGGGGTTGGTGGGGCCGGGGGCGTGGTGGTCGCAGGAGCCGACGGCGCTGCTGACAACCCCGAGCAGCGGATCCTCGACGACGAAGGCGGCGAACTCGTCCTTGTCGGCGAGCCGACGGGCGAACCAACGCATGGCGGTCTCGCGCCAAGCCGCGTCGGCCGGGCCCACGGGCATCCCCATGTCCTGGAGCATCAGCGCACGTAGGACGACCAGGACTGGGGCGTCGCCGGGGCCCGCGCGTCGCACGACGGAGGAGGCGGGTGTGTCAGTGCTCATGCCGGTATTATCGCCTGGGCGGTAGCGGGCCCGGGAGACAATGCCGTCCACCGGAGCCACACCACGTACGACCTCACCGGCGCGCCGGGCCGGGTCGCGAGGACCACCAAATGCGGCGTTTCCGGACGGGCTTGGGCGAGCACTGTCGTCGGCTACACCCCTGACGCCTGCCGTTCCGGCGTGGGGCACAGCGTGGCGGCGCACGGCGGTACGCTCCCCGTGGGCAGCGCACCAGGCGGGCTGAGTACCTTGGAAGTGGAACTCTCATGCGGATCGTGATTGCCGAAGATGACGCGTTGCTGCGTGAGGGACTGGCGCTGCTTCTACGAGCAGAGTCCCTTGACGTCGTCGCCACTGCTGACACGCCCGAAGGGGTACTGGCAGCCATCGACGAGCACCAACCCGACATCGCCATCCTCGACGTACGGATGCCACCCACCCACACGGACGAAGGCATCCGCGCTGCCGTTGAAGCCCGGCGCCGGCGTCCCGGGTTGGCGGTGCTCGTCCTGTCCGCGTACGTGGAGCAGACCTTCGCCACCGAACTCCTCACCGGCGGAGTCGCGGGGCTGGGTTACCTGTTGAAGGAACGGGTCGGACGCGTAGGGGAGTTCCTCGATGCCCTGCACCGCGTTGTGGCCGGCGGCACCGCCATCGACCCCGAAGTCGTTGCTCAGTTGTTCAGCCGGTACCCGCAGGACGCCCGCCTGAAAAGGCTGAGCCCTCGCGAACGCAGCGTACTTGGACTGATGGCCGAGGGACTTGGCAACAGTGCCATCGCTCGCCAGCTCGTCGTCACTGAGGGAGCAGTACACAAACACATTCGCAGCATCTTCGCCAAACTCGACCTGTCACCGACCGATCATGTCGATCGGCGCGTGGCAGCTGTCCTGCGCTACCTGGAGGATGGCCGCCGCCATCACTGAGCGGCGCAGTCGCGGCGCAGTCCGTCCGTGCAACGCATCAACCTGAGGGCTGTCCGGCAAGCTCTGCCCCGTCGCGGTAGTTCAGCACGCGCACTCGCGGCGTTGGCCAACAGCCGTGGGAGGTGCGGGTGGCCTCGGAGGCGAGGTCCTGTGCGAAGCCGACCAGGACGGCCAAGCCGGGGAGGCAGGCGACCTGACAGCCCGTGTCCCGGGCGACGGCCAGGGGCAGGGCTGAAGTTTCGCCGTGATCTCGGACACTCGATGGTTATGCCGCGAGGGCGTGCTGATGCCGTTGCCGGGTCTCGGCCGGGGTGAGATAGCCGAAGGTCTTGTGCTTGCGCAGGCGGCGGCGGTTGTAGAAGGTCTCGATGAAGGTGAAGACCTCCGCGCGGGCGGTGGCGCGGTCGGGCCAGGTGCGGGTGCCGATCTCTTCTTTGAGCAGGGCCCAGAAGCTCTCCGCGGCGGCGTTGTCGAAACATGACCCGGTCCGTCCGCAGCTCTGCCGCAGCCCGAACTTCCCTATTCGTTCCCGGAACTGGGCCGATGTGTATTCGCTGCCGCGATCGCTGTGGATCACGCAGCCCGGCTCCAGGTTCCCCCGGCCATGGGCCATGTCCAGGGCGTCGACGACGAGCTCGGCACGGTGGTGATCGGCCATGGCGTAGCCGACGACCTCGCGGGTGGCCAGGTCCAGCCAGCAGGCGAGGTAGAACCAGCCCTCGGCCGTCGGGAGATAGGTGATGTCGCCGACCAGCCGGGTGCCGGGACGCTCGGCGTGGAAGTCGCGGCCGATCAGGTCCGGGGCCGGCTTCGCCTTCGCATCCGGCCGGGTCAGCGAGCGGCGCTTGCGCCGCGTGACGCCGCGTATGTCGCGCTCGCGCATCACGCGGGCGACGCGTTTGCGGTTCACCCGCCGGCCCAGGCGACGCAGTTCGGCGTGGATGCGCGGGACCCCGTAGGTGCGGCGGGAGGCGATGTGCAGCACGGTGATCTCGTGGGCGAGCGCGTCGTCGGCAGCCTGCCGGGCCCGGCGGGCGGTCTCGCCCTCGCGCCAGGCGTAGTAGGAGGAGCGGGCGACCTTCAGCACCCGGCACAGCAGAACGACCGGGTAGTTCGCCTTCTCCGCGTGGATCAACCGGTACAGCTCGCTCACCGGTCGTTCTCCTTCACGAAGAAGGCCGTCGCTTTTTTCGGGATCTCGATCGTCTGCTGCTGTTCGCGGACCTCCTTGCGCAGCCGCTTGAGCTCCTCGCGCTCGGCGCTGGTCAGCTCGCCCGGGGCGGCCTCGCCCCGGTCGGCCTTGACCCAGCGGTACCAGCCGCGCAGGGACTCCGAGCTGATACCGAGCTCCCGGGCCACCGCGGTGACTGTCTTGCCCGAGGAATCGACGAGCGCGATCGCGTCACGCTTGAACTCCTCGGTGTACCGCTTCGTGTACTTGCTTCCCACCTGGTGCTACTTCCTCTGGAACCTCAAGGTCCCAGTCTCCAGGTGCCCACGATCAAGGGGAAGCTTCAGCGGAGTGGTCTCCCGCATGCGTGACGGCTCATCAGGAAAGTCAGCATCCGGTCAGCATGAGTCGCCGGGCGTTGCTGGAGGATTGCCTGAAAAGGCACCGCTGACGACGCAAAATCCCAGGTGGGGGCCGTATCACCTCACCGGAGCGATGTTCCTCACAAACATCGTTAGGCGCGTGCCGGTGTACAGTCGAGACCGCCCTTGACCTGCACAAAGCAGGCAGGGAGCCGTCTCGGAGGAGTCCAAAATGCTGCGTACTCTGTTCAAGTCCAAGATCTGACTATTTGGCGTCGCCGCAGGTCAGGGGCATCATGTGCCCCCCTCAGGTCAGCAAACGGTCAGCATGCGTCCCGGACGTGTCCCCGCTTGCTGACCATCGACCTACAGCGCGGCGCCTGAGCACGGTTCTTGGGCTGGAACGGATGGTTCATCGATGGCCCGACAGCTCGCCCGCGGCATGGGCTCTTTCTTCAAGGACTGCGGCTGCGCCAAGCCCACCCGCTGCCCTCACCCGTACTCGATCCGTTTCCGCGACGCGCTCGGCAAGCAGCGCGAGGAGTCCGGCTACGCCTCGCAGGACGACGCGGTCGAACGCCTCACGCAGCTGTATGCGGAGAAGAAGACCACGGCACCGTCGGTGGCGGCGGCCCGACGTGAGCTGGGTCAGCTGACGGTCGAGGAGTACGCCAAGCAGTGGCGTCCCCGGCAGCGCAGGATGACGGACTACTCCACGGGGGAGCACGTCGACAGTTCGATCAACGTGCACATCGTTCCGCGCCTGGGATCGCGGAAGCTGAATACGGTTACACCGATCGTGGTCGAGCGGTTCCTGGACGAGATGGAAAGTGATGGGGTCGGCCGAGGAAATCAGGTGAACGTCTTCCGGGTCCTGAAGACGATCCTGCGGGACGCCTTTGGTAAGGGGGCCATGGCGGACGACCCGGTGAAGGGCGTGCAGGAACCGGAATACGTACGCGAACGGGTTGCCATCCCGTCCCTCGCTTACGTGACGAAAGCGCTGAGCATAGCCGGTGAGGATCTGGCCCTGGAGATCGTCATGATGGCGGGCTGCGGCCTGCGAAACGGTGAGGCGCGGGCGGTGAACGTCAACAACGTCGTCGCTCAGGACGTGTACCGGGTACGGGAGCAGATCCATTCCAACACGCTGAAGCCGGCAAAGCTGAAGCACCGCAAGGTGGGGGAGTTCCGCGAGGTCCCGCTACCTCGGTCGGTGCGGGAGGCGATCGAGCGGTATGCGGAGAAGCACGGCACCACGCATGACGGCTACCTCCTGCGCGGCCCGGGCAAGTACTTCACCGAGGCCATGGAGCGACGGCGGGTGAAGAAGCTCTTCGCGGACCTCCCGCCGGAGGACGGCGTGGGAATGTACGGGTTCCGGCACTACTTCGCCTCGAATGCGCTGGGGAACGGCATTCCCATCACCGACGTCGCGGAGTGGATGGGTCACAAGTCCATCGAGGAGACGTACCGTACGTACCGGCACCTGATGCCGGGCAGCATCACCAAGGCCGCCCGCATCCTGGACGCTGGCCTCTGGGAAGCCGCATGATTCCCGGCTTCGGGGAGCACAGCAGGTTCTTCGTCTGCTGGTGGTACACGACCTCACCCGCCTTTGACCTGCGACTACGGGTGGCGTTGCCCGACGCCAATCCGAATGGGTCCGCACCTGGTCCGGATCTTGGTAGGTGGTGCCAGCGGGGAGCCGCGGTACGGCATGGCACAGGCCGTGGAGAGGGTCCACGGGCGTCCAGTTGATCCAGGGTGAGCGCGTAGGCCCAGCTCAGGACCTTGTAAAGTGAGTGCGTCCGCGGGTTGGTCATCGAGCCGCTGCTGCCGAAGGTCGAGTGCCGGGCCCGGTTCCCCGGCTCGCGACGTCCGGTACGGCACCTCGCTGTGTCGTCGCATCACCTGAGTACCTCCCGTACGCGGACGGCGCTCCGCCTTGCGATGCATTCCTGCCGCTCGGACCTCGGACGCCGGTGATCTGGCCGGTCGCCCTGTGCCGGAGATCCTGCCATCGCAGCGGACACCGCACCCCAACGGAAATGCAGGCCGTGAGGCCGGGGCCGGGGAGTCACTCAGCGATGGACGGTGAGGGCGGCTAGGCCCGCTGGTCCGCCGAAGGCGATTGCCGGGTCGGTGGTGTCCGGCATGCTGCCGTCGGGTAGGACACAGAGGGACATGAGGGACGTGCCAGTGACCACCCGCATGAGTTCTTCCCCGGTCCACGGGTTCCAGAGGCGCACGGTGGTGTCACTGGAGCCCGCGGTGGCGAGGAGCGGCTGTGGCGAGGCGGGTGTGGGCGGCAGAACGCCGATGGCGGAGACCGGGCCATTGTGCCCCTCGAGTACGGGGTACGCCTTCCTCCGAGGAGCTCCTGGGGACCAGAGCCGGACGCAGCCGTCGCTTCCGCCGGTGGCCAGCAGAGAACTGCCGTCCTCCGCGGGGCAAAGCCCAGGTCAGTAGTGTCAGCAACCAAGGATCGGGTGCCAAACATTTCCTAGCCTTCACGAGCATCGCCTGCACCCTCATCTGCCACTGCTGGCTCGCTCAGTGAGACGAGCATCGAAGTTTGCTCTTACTCACGGCTACTGAGGTTGAACTCGTTAGCCCCTGGAAGTTCCCTGAATCCGAGGATCAGAGGAGGTGCCGGTTCGGCGCCTGTGCAGCGTTTGCGTACTCAGGCAGTGCAAGAACTGCGACGCCGGCTTCTTCGAGGGTTTCGGTGCCATCGGCGCCGACGACGAACGTGTCGGGTTCGCTCCAAGCGGTGACGACGCGGCGGAGGCCCACGTCGCGGATGAGCTGGGCGCAGGGGCGAGGTCGGGACGCTCGCCTGGCGCAGGGCTCCAGGGAGCTGTAGATCGTGGCGGTGGCGAGCCGGGCGTCCTCGGCGGGGAGCTTGGCGAGCGCCCCTTCCTCGGCATGGTCGTGGGGGCCGTTCTCGCGGGAGTAGCCGCGGGCGAGTTCGGTCCCGTCGGCCGCGACGATGACCGCCCCCACGCTGAAGGCGGTCTCCGAAGGTGGGCAGAGGGCGGCCAGCTCACAGGCGAGGATGAGCCAGTTGCGGTCTGCGGTGTTGGGCTCGCGGCCGGTGCCGGGGGCGCCGGCTGAAGGGGCGGTGCTCATCGGGACTCCGTCGAGGTCTCCTTGGGGGCGTACCTCAGGAGTACCACGTCGCCGATCTGGCGGGTCTCGAGAAGTCGGAGGCGGGCGGCGGGCCCGCCGGGGTAGCTCGCTGGGCCGAGCATGCGCACTGCATCAGGTTGACCGACCAGGAGCGGGGCGATGACGAGTTGGAGCTCGTCGGCCAGAGCTGCTTCGAGGAGCTGTGTGTGAACGGTTCCGCCACCCTCGACCATGAGCCGCCTGACGGCGTACTCGTCGCCGAGGATGTCGAGCGCGGCGGGCCATACAGCCTCGGCGGGGACGCTCTGAACGGTAGCCAGGTCACCGAGGCTGGCGCGAGCTTTCGCGGTGGCGGCGTGGCCCACGGCCAGGACGAGCTTGTCTCCGCCGTGGTGCCAGAACTTCCAGCCGGGGTCGAGGTCGCCCGTGCCGGTGATGGTGACCTTCAGCGGGTACTCCGGCTTTCCGGCCGCGATTCGGGACGCCCTGCGTTCCTCGGAGTTGACGAGGAGGCGGGGGTTGTCGGCGCGGAGTGTGCCGGCGCCGACAAGGATCGCGTCGACACTGGCTCGTACGGAGTCGACGCGTTCGAAGTCCTCCTTGTTGGAGAGCAGGAGCCGGTCCTCGCCCGGGCGGGTGTCGAGGTGGCCGTCGATCGATACAGCCGCGGACAGCAGGACGTACGGGCGGGGCACGGTATCTCCAGGCGGGTGTGCGCGGGTGAGTCAGGCGGGATGCAGAACGATGCGGTCGAGTGAGGCGCGGAACTCGGCGACGCCGTCCTCGCCGGTTGCGGGGGCCAGTGCCTGGTCGAGCCGGTCGAGCTGTCCGAAGATGCGCGCGGATCCGGTCTCGGCGGCGATCCCGACGGCCTGCCCGCCGATTCGGGCAGCGAGGGTCACATTGCCTGTGCCCGCGTGGGCACGCGCGGCGCGAGCGAGGTAGACACCGCGGTCCCGGCGATATGCGGGCGGGAGCATGGCGAGGGCGCCGTCGAAGCCTGCTGCGGCCTGCTCGTACTCGCCGAGCGCGGCGAGGGAGCGGGCTCGGGCGGTGCTGATGTACGCCGCGTCGAGCCAGGAGCCCCAGACGCCATCGGAGCCCGCGCGACCGAGAAGAGTCAGCGCGGTGTCGTAAGCCCTGTGGGCTTCACCGCCTTCACCGAGTACGGCATGCGCGTGAGCCTCGTGCAGAACGGCGATGACCTCGAGACGGCTTCCGGGCCGGGCGGTGCGTCGGGCGGCTGCGGCGAGGCCGAGAGCGTCAACAGGATGACCGGTGTCGACGGCGAGCTGGGCTTTACGGCCGAGGATGTACGCGGTGAGATCGGTGTCACCGGTGATGTGGGAAGCGTCCAGTGCTTTCGCGGTGTGGCCGTGGGCGGTGCGCTCGTCGCCGATGTCCTGGGCGAACCAGCCCGCCAGCTCTTCGTATCGCGTTTCCAGGGCGAGAAGCTTGATGGCGTCGGTGCCACGAGCGGCTCGGCGTCTCGTGGCAAGGGAGACGAGGTGTTGCTGCAGGGCGGGCAACACGTGCCGGGGGCCGATGAGGTTGTCGGTCTGGATCATCACCCGGCGGAGTTGCGCGAAGTGCTCAAGGGGAGACCCCATGTCGGCGAGTTCGGTGGCAGCCGCCGGCGTCGCGGCCGGCATGGCTGTCGCAGCCAGGCCGGCGATCCCTGAGGCGAGAACAGCGCGGCGGGGCATGGGCACGAAGAGGATCCTTCCGTGGATGCGGGCAGGGACGACGACCGTGTCCGTGTCGTCTGCGAGAGAGCCTGCCCGCACGACCGCGCTCATGGCCAGGGTCTCCGGGGCGCTGGCCCCATGGCCCCGTGTGCTGGCCCCATAAGTCGCTGTCCCGGCTCTGGACACCGGAGCGGGGCAGTCCTGGGGAGCCTCGCGCTCCGCGCTGTCCCAGCCACGAACCAATGCGCCGGCGGCATCGAGGATGTCGTCGAGAGTGATGGCCGCATGTTTCGGGACGGGACGTTCAGCGCGCTCGAAGCGTCCGAGATGCGAACGGTCGATCAGCGCCCGGCGTGCCAGGGCCTGCTGCGACAGCAGGCGGGCCTCGCGGAACTGGCGTAGCTCGTAACCCCAGCGGTGCCATGGGCCGGCGTCCGGAGTCAGCTCGTTCGGCTGCTGCCCCACGCTTCCTCCTCCACCGTGGACTTTCGTTCACCCGCGGTCGATGCCGGCGACACGGGCGGCTCTCCATGGGGCCTGCGGAGCCAGCGTGTGAGGCTCCATCCAGGGCCTGCCCACCGGGGTTCCGTACCGCTTTGATCGTCGGTACGAGCTGATCACACGGTATCCGAACGGCGCCTGGCACGGACCTGATTCACGTCAGTGGCGAACGTAGTGGTCGGTCGGACCGAACGCATCGCGCAACCGTCAGATGAGCCCTGCGCGGGCTGAGCACGATCCAGGGGAAGGCGACCATGAAGACAAGTAGAAGCCTGGGCGACATCATCGCCGGCTCCAGTCCACGGATCAGCCTGATGGGATCCCGGGACCGAACGGACGCCGACACTGTTCGAACCCAGGAGAGGTACCGCGAACCCGCCCCGCTGGAGCGTCCGGCGCGTAGCGGCGAGCTCGTCCGGTTCCGTCAGCAGTTCCGTCGCGAGGCGACCGAAAGGCGCGACCGCCGCTCTGGTGATCGCCGTCTTCGGGTGCTGGCGTACAGCTTGGTGCTCAGCAGGAGTGCCAGGCCGGATGAGGACTGGAACACCCTCCAGACCGAGGCTGAGCAGCGTGGCTACGCAATGGGAGCGAGGTTTCACGACGTAGCCGTTCCCGTGACCACGACGTGCCTCCCCGGCTCGGGTGCCGGCTGTGGCGTCTACACCTCCCCCTGGAAGCGCCCTGGTTGGGGGGAGGTCGAGCGACTGATCCGAGGCGGTTTCGCGGACGGCGTGATCGTCCTGGACCGGCACAACATCAGCTCCGATGACGACGAGTATCGCGCTGTGATCAAGGAGCTGGGTGAGCGGTACCAGGCGTTCATTCACCTCGTGATCCCCGAGGAGCTGTCCGGTCCGACTTGAAGGCGACCGTTGCGGTGGATGGATGCGAAGGGCTGGGGCTGGAGACAGGCCGGCGCTCAGGTTCTCCTCGTCGTCACCGTGTTCGCAGTGCTCGTCACCGTCTACCGATCCGCCTGATCGGAGGGCCGTTTTGACGTTCGAGGGATACACCACCTGGCAACACGTTTCCTGCCGCTCCGTGAGGTGGGACTCGACCTTTGCATCGTGCCTGCGGGTGACCCGCAGGGCGCGGCATGACCGCGATTAAAGAGACCTGCGCGTGCGGTGGTCGTCTCACCCGGATCCCTGCTTCGTTGTCGAGTGGGGGGAGAGAGACCACTCACGCTCGAGGGCGACCGCGCTGCCACCACCCTGGGGCGCTTCTGCGGCTACAGCGAAGCAGCCATAGCGGCCTTCATGGGGCGGTGCCACAAGTCCCCCTCTTCGGCCGTGCCCGAACCGTGTTCCCCCACGGCACCGTAGCTGGCCGAAGAGGGCCCAACTTCCCACCCGAGAGGACGAGCACCATGTGTGCGCACAACCCGCCGTGCCCCACGGCCATGGCTCCCGACAGGGAGGCCGCGCGACCCGTCGCGCACCGCCCTGAGCAGGGCTGGAGCCTGCTGTGCAACGGAGTGCTTGTCTTCGAGGACACCGGAGAACTCCTCCCCGACGGCCGTATCGTCGCCCCCCACCGGCCGCTCGCGCTCACGGTCGGAAGCGCGGCATGACGATCACCGCGGCCGACCTGGTCGTTCCGTACATCACCGCCCGTGAAGGCGAAGAGGCGGACTCCCTCCTCAACCTGAACGTACGCATCGGTCCTGGCCGGCGCCCGCGGCTCGGGTACAAGGACGAGGCAGGGCCCGACCGAGACCTCCGCGGCGTGCTGTGGGCCCGGTACTCCATGTCACTCGGCTTCGCGGGACAGCCCACCGGGAACCCGAGGTGGCGGCTGGTGCACCCGCTCCGCCAGCGCATCACGATGGCGCTCCTGCGCTGCCAGGTGTGCACGGTCCCGCTGAAGCGCAGCGACGGCATCCTCTTCGTGGAGACGGCCGATGACGGCGACGACCACACCGGGCCGGTGAAGACCGCGCAGCCGCCGGTGTGTCTGGAGCACGCCCGGATGGCGGCCCGGCGGTGCCCCCGGCTCAGGAGCAAGGGACACGTCGCCCTGCTGGCCACGCGGTTCCCGCTCTACGGCGTCATCGGCACCCCGTACCAGTACACCGCCGACGGTATCCAGCCCCTCGCCGCCTCGGACGTTCCCCTGCCCTACAACCACCCCCAGATCGGCTGGTTCCTCGCCTCTCAGCTCGTACGCGAACTGCGGAACTACGAGGTCGTCAGCCTGGACGATCTTGTGCCCGACGCATAGACGGCTGCTCGACGGTCCTGGGCAAAGGACCGGACCGTCGAGCGGCACCCCAGAGCTTCCCGGCCCGACCATCGGACTGGGATGGCCAGAACCTGAACCCATTGCGTAGTCCCGTCGCTACGCCACGGTCCTCAGTGCGCTGGCAAGCACCACCTGTCCTACACACCAAAGAATCACCTGGAGTTGTCATGACGCGAATGCGAGCAATGCTCAAGACCTGTGGATCGGCCTCGGGTTGGGGCGTGAAAGGGCGTACCTTCCCGAGTGATCGATAGGTCACCGAGTAGACCGACGGTGCGAACGTCGGTTGGGAAGGCACGCCCATGCTGAGCGTAGTCAACGAGGACGGCACGACGGAGTCCGGCTCCCTGATCGATGAGATCGTGCGGGAAGGCGCCCGCAGGATGCTTGCGGCCGCTCTGGAGGCCGAGGTCGACCAGTACATAGCCGAGTTGGCCGGCGAGAAGGACACTGCTGGTCGGCGGCTCGTGGTCCGCAGCGGCCGCCACCGGCCCCGCACCGTCGCCACCGCGGCCGGCCCGGTCGAGGTGACCGCGCCACGGGTGGACGACCGCCGCGTCGATGAGGAGACCGGCGAGCGGCAGCGGTTCTCCTCCAGGATCCTGCCGCCCTGGTGCCGCAAGTCCCCGAAGATCAGCGAGGTCCTGCCCCTGCTCTACCTGCACGGACTGTCCTCCGGCGACTTCGTGCCCGCGCTGGAGCAGTTCCTGGGCAGCTCGGCCGGCCTGTCGTCGGCGACGGTCACCCGGCTGACGAAGCAGTGGCAGAACGACCACGCCGCCTTCCAGAAGCGCGACCTGACCGGCTCCGACTATGTCTACGTGTGGGCCGATGGCGTCCACCCCAAGATCCGCCTCTCCCAGACCCACTCCTGCCTGCTGGTCCTGATGGGCGTGCGGCGCGACGGCCGTAAGGAACTGATCGCCGTGGAGGAGGGTCTGCGGGAGTCCTCGGAGTCCTGGGCCGATCTGCTGCGGGACTGCCGGCGGCGCGGCATGCGAGACCCTGAGATCGTTGTCGGGGACGGTGCGATGGGGTTGTGGAAGGCCCTCGCGGAGGTGTTTCCGCAGGCCAGGCACCAGAGGTGCTGGGTTCACAAGATCCGTAACGTGGTCAACGCCCTGCCGAAGTCCGCGCAGCCAGGGGCGAAGAAGGCGATGCAGGAGATCTACAACGCCGAGGACCGAGCGCATGCCGAGAAGGCGGTCAAGGCGTTCGCGACGGCCTACGGCGCGAAGTGGCCCAAGGCCGTCAAGAAGATTGCCGACGAGCAGGACGAGCTCCTGGCGTTCTACGACTTCCCGGCCGAGCACTGGATCCATCTCCGCACGACAAACCCCATCGAATCTACCTTTTCCGTGGTGAAGCTTCGGACCAAGGTCACGCGCGGGGCCGGGAGCGCGGCGGCGGCCCTGGGGATGGTCTTCAAGCTCGTCGAATCCGCCCAGGCCCGCTGGCGGGCGGTCACCGCACCGCACCTCGTCGCCGAGGTTCGCGACGGCGTTCGCTTCAAGAACGGCAAGCGCATCGAGCAGAACCAAGAGGCAGCAGCCTGATCCACTTCAACTGATCCACAGGTCTTGACAATTACTCCGCTGCCCAGGCGGCGCCGAGCATGACCTTGCGGATGGCTTTGACCAGGCCGCTGTGGCTGTCGGAGATGACCAGACGGACCCCGCTCAGGCCGCGCTCGCGCAACGAGCGCAGGAACGTGGCCCAGAAGGCCTCGGTCTCGCTGTCGCCGACCATGAGGCCCAGGACCTCACGGCCGCCGTCCTCGGTGACACCGGTGGCGATGACTACCGCCTGGGAGACGATCCGGTGGTCCACGCGGGCCTTGACGTAGGTTGCGTCGAGATAGACGTAAGGGAAGCGGGTGTGGTCCAGGGGGCGTGCGCGGAACGCGTCGAGATCGCCGCAGATCCTCGAGACCTCGCTCTTCGATATACCGGTGTCGGAGCCGAGTGCCTCGACCAGGTCATCGACGCTGCGGGTGGAGACGCCGTGGACGTAGGCCTCCGTGACGACTGCGTAGGGGGCCTGGTCGGCACGGCGCCGGCGCTCCAGCAGGCTGGGGAAGAAGCTGCCGGCCGTAGTTTCGGGATCGCGAGCTCGAGGTCGCCGGCCTGAGTGGTCACCGTCTTGTCCCGGTGCCCGTTGCGGTAGCCCGTCCGCGTGGTCGTCTGCTCGTTCCACTCGGCGCCGATGTGCGCGGTGACCTCGGCCTCGATCAGCTCCTGCAACAATCGCTCGGCGACTTCACGCAGGAGTTCAAGACCATTCGCCGAACGCAGTGACTCCAGCAGGCGAAGTAGGTCATGCCGGGACAAGGCCACCGTGTACCTCCTTGGGTCGAACTGCCCGTTCACCCAGGACAGTTACACGGTGGCCGCCCTCGTGTTCAGGGAGCACTCGCAGGCAGTCGACGCACACGACGGCTCAGAACAGGCGCACATTCCCGCCAAGATCGGCTACACCACTCCACGGGACGCCATCGAGGGCTCGCTGCCCTCCTGCGACAGCAAGAGGAGGATGTGCTGCCACTGAGGTGGCGTCAGCGCGATTTCGATCAGCGCCTCGCGGGGTGAGTCTGCTTACTCCGCTGTGCTCTCGATCCGGTGCATCCCCATGATCGCCAGCGCATTGAGGAAGAAGCGGTTGCTGCGGCTGACGCACGGCTCGTGGTGTGCCGGCCCCGCCAGAGCACGCGGCTGCGGAAATCGCCACGGCCCTTTGTGATCCATGGGGGGAACGGTACTCGGGGGTCAGTGAGTTGTCATGGGAGGGAAGCCTGCTGGCTCGCATAGCGACGTACCTATGGCCCGTTGGCCACGGAACCCGGCGTACAGCCTGACTCGTATGCCGCCACCTCCGGTTTTGCCTGCGAAAGTGCCCTTCGGGCGGCCGAAGACCCATCGCACCGAGGGGGCGCGTATCCGCGGGTGCGGGTGGTGGCGCTGGCCGAGTGTGGCACCCCCGCGTCGGCGGGGAGGACGGCGCCCGGCCGTCGTTGTGGCGGCACCGCAACGGAACACCCCCGCGTCGGCGGGGAGGACCGGCCTGTGAGTACGTGCACCCCGAACAACAGCGGAACACCCCCGCGTCGGCGGGGAGGACGCCGTGCCGTACATGGACCGCGGCGCCATGTTCGGAACACCCCCGCGTCGGCGGGGAGGACGTGGGCAACTTGACCGACGACCCGGAACTCCGCGGAACACCCCCGCGTCGGCGGGGAGGACGCATCCGACGACGACGGCGGCGGTGGTGGTGGCGGCGACGGAACACCCCCGCGTCGGCGGGGAGGACAACCCGCCCGCGCGCGACTTCGGAATGAAGCTCGGAACACCCCCGCGTCGGCGGGGAGGACATGCTCTGTGCCCCCCACGCCCACGCCTCCAGCGGAACACCCCCGCGTCGGCGGGGAGGACTCGACAACGGCCCGATCGACGGATGGACACGTCGGAACACCCCCGCGTCGGCGGGGAGGACAACGGCGGTTCGGCGTACGGCCCGTTCAGCCGCGGAACACCCCCGCGTCGGCGGGGAGGACGCCCTGGATCAGGGGGCCTCGGTCCGATGGACCGGAACACCCCCGCGTCGGCGGGGAGGACATGGGCGCACTCGCCATTCCACGTAACGCGGCCGGAACACCCCCGCGTCGGCGGGGAGGACCTCTACGTGACCCGCTCCAACGCGGGCCCCACCGGAACACCCCCGCGTCGGCGGGGAGGACGGACACGGGCCGACCCTGGAAGATGAGGTGGTCGGAACACCCCCGCGTCGGCGGGGAGGACCCGCCCGACCCCCCTCCCTTCCCGCTAGCCGTCGGAACACCCCCGCGTCGGCGGGGAGGACGCCATCACCCGCACGATGTGCGGCTGGGAGACCGGAACACCCCCGCGTCGGCGGGGAGGACCGGCCTGCGAGTACGTCCACCCCGAACATCAGCGGAACACCCCCGCGTCGGCGGGGAGGACTGCTCGTGTCCGACTACGGCGTGCCGGACGATCGGAACACCCCCGCGTCGGCGGGGAGGACGGCGGGGTGGACAACGGCGTGTGGCTGGAGGACGGAACACCCCCGCGTCGGCGGGGAGGACGTCTCCGCGGCCTTCTCGGCGGCGCTCTCGGCCGGAACACCCCCGCGTCGGCGGGGAGGACTCACGAAGGCGACGGGGTGGCGGGGCATCGACCGGAACACCCCCGCGTCGGCGGGGAGGACGAGCGGGTGCCGACGCCCCAGGACTCGGACGCCGGAACACCCCCGCGTCGGCGGGGAGGACCGTACGGCGACTCTCGGCCCATCAGGACTGGCCGGAACACCCCCGCGTCGGCGGGGAGGACGCTCCCGCAGGTCCTGCAGACGCTTGCCGAGAAGGAACACCCCCGCGTCGGCGGGGAGGACGGGACGGTCTGGCCGTCGGCCCGCTGGTGGGTCGGAACACCCCCGCGTCGGCGGGGAGGACCGCTACGGCGAGATTGGCGGGGTCGACCCGCGCGGAACACCCCCGCGTCGGCGGGGAGGACTGTCCGGCGGACTCATTGAGATTATCGACGCGCGGAACACCCCCGCGTCGGCGGGGAGGACGCAGATCCGCAAGCTCGCCGGTGGCAAGCGCGTGGAACACCCCCGCGTCGGCGGGGAGGACCAGCCGAACAACTGGCGGCAGGCCGACCCCGACGGAACACCCCCGCGTCGGCGGGGAGGACGTGGGCGGTGGAGCCGCCCTTGTCTGGTCCGGCGGAACACCCCCGCGTCGGCGGGGAGGACGCGCTCGGCACCCTCGCGCTGCTGCGCAAGGGCGGAACACCCCCGCGTCGGCGGGGAGGACTGAGCCTGGTGCCCACCATCTACGCCGCAGCCCGGAACACCCCCGCGTCGGCGGGGAGGACTACCGGCTGGACGGTGACGACTACCCGGCCCGCGGAACACCCCCGCGTCGGCGGGGAGGACCGCAGGGGCCCAGGTCTCAGGTCGTGCTCATCCGGAACACCCCCGCGTCGGCGGGGAGGACACTTCCTGACCTGCGACTCAAGAGGGGCTTTGCATGTTCTTTGCCATTCTCGAGGGGGTGAGGCGCTCAGTCAGTCGCATGGCATCACCTTATCCAGGTGCGGCGTACAAAGTTGCCGAGGTGAGCATGGAGGCATTGTCAGTGCCCGGGGCGCGAGCACCGGAACCCGAGTATGGGCGCCAATGTCAGTGCCGAGTGCTTGGATACGACTCGGCGGCGGCATTGCTTCCGCTGCCGGGGCGGGGCCGAGTAGCGAAGTGGAGCGGGTTGGCGTGCTGCACAGGCAGAACATGCTGGACGAGTCGGCGTGGGGGAAGTCCCGTGGGCTGGATCCGGCGCTGTCCCCCTACCCGCTGGTAAGACACCTTCTTGATGCGGCCGCGATGGCGCTTCACTTGTGGGACGTGTACCTGGCGGGCAATCAGAGGGCGCGTATAGCCGACGGGATGGGTCTGGCCGGGGATTTGAACCGTGCTCGGGCGCTCGTCGGGCTGTGTGCCGGCCTGCACGACATCGGGAAGCTCTCGGGGTTCCAATTTTGTTCATGGCGAGCTGCGCAGTTCCTCAGCAGCGAACTGGCATCGGGCAGCGAGCGGATGAGTGCCGAGCGGGCCGCGCATGACGTGGCGGGCATGACTGCCGCGGCCGAGGTGCTGAAGGCGCTGGGCTTCGAGGACGACGAAGAGATGAGCGCCACTGAACGAGTGGCGGAAATCATCGGCGGTCATCACGGCCGCTTCCACCGTCTGGAGAACGGCGTCGGGCAAGCATTTCTCGGTGATGCAGCGTGGGCCAGGCAGCGGGCCGCGCATGCCACAGCGGTGCACGAAGCGCTGGGGACTCCGACGGCGCCTGGCTCATTCGAGGCTCCTGTTGCCGTGTTGGTGACGGGGGTGGTGATTCTCGCGGACTGGCTGGTGAGTCAGGAGGGGTACCTCCGGCAACGCCAGCGGACGCTTGAGCCTTCGCTGGCCGCTCATTTCCGGCGTTCGCAGGCGGACGCGGTCACGTTGCTGCGGGATGCCGGGCTGACGCCGGTGAAATTGGAGCGTAAGGACTTCGCCGAGGCGTACGGCATCGCTGGGGAGCCGAATCCTCTGCAGCAGTCGGTTATGGACGAGCTGCCGGCTGCGGTGGGTGCCGGGAGGCGGGGCGGCATCATGCTGGTGACCGCTGCACCTGGTGACGGCAAGTCGGAGACTGCTCTGGAGGCGGAGCGGATTCTGTCCAAGACCTTCGGTACGCATGGGTATGGGTTCCTGCTGCCGACGATGGCCACCAGTGACCAGATGTACGAGCGGCTCGCAAGGACCTTGCGGAACCAGTCCGGCGAGGACGCCGGGCTGACCTTGGTGCATAGCATGGCGTGGCTCAGCAGCGCCTACGCCGACGACGACTTGGACGGCGAGACGGTGGTTACCTGCGACGGCGACGAGGCTCCGGCCGGGCGCCGCCGCCGGGAGGCCGACATGCGGCCGGGGAGGTGGCTGCGTGGAGCGAAGCGGCCGCTGCTGGCGCAGTTCGCGGTCGGGACGATCGACCAGGCCCTGATGGCTGTCCTGCCGGTGCGGCACAACGCTCTGCGGATGCTGGCCCTGTCGAACAAGACGTTCATCGTGGACGAGGCGCACGCCTACGACCCGTACATGCAGGTGCTGCTGGGCCGGTTGCTGAACTGGCTGGGCTTCTACGGAGTGCCGGTCGTGCTGCTGTCGGCGACCTTGCCGGGCTCGGTCGGCGACCGGTTGATCAAGGAGTACCTGAAGGGTGCGGGCCACAAGTCGACGGCTCTGAAGCGGCAGACGTTCCCGGCGCCGTACCCGGGCTGGCTGTACGTCGACGGCGAGACCGGCACATGCGCGCAGATGTCCCAGACTCGCCAGAGGGAGCAGGCCCGCACGCGGAACATGCGGCTCAGGGTGGAGGTCGAGCGAGTCGTCCACGGGGAGAAGGGTGTGGCGGCGGACCGAATTGCGGTGATCAAGCGACTGTTGGAGCCGGTCGCGAGGGGTCATGGCGGCACCGCCTTGGTGGTGTGCAACACGGTGGGTGACGCGCAGGAGACGTATCTGCAGCTCCGCGAAGAGATCGGCCGGCGCTCCCATGAGGAGGGGAGCGACGTGCAACTGCTGCATGCCCGTTTCCCAGGAGATGTGCGGGAGGAGCGCACGGCCGCGGTCACCGCGGGGTTGAACCGGAGCGGTCCGAGACCGGCCAGGCGGGTCGTGGTGGCCACGCAGGTCGTCGAACAGTCCCTGGACTTGGACGCGGACCTCGTCATCAGCGATCTTGCCCCCCTGTCGTTGCTGCTGCAGCGGGCGGGCCGCTGCTGGCGGCATGAGAATCACTGGCAGAGGCACGGATACCCCGAGGGGCGCGGTCGCCCCGAGTGGGCGAGTGGGCCGCGTCTCGTCGTCCTTGATCCCTTGGCGGGCGGTGGGCGGATGCCGGTGCAGTGGGGTGAGGTGTACTCCGAGCACCTGCTCGGCAAGACCTCGCGGAAGCTGGCCGAGATCGAGGAGGACGGCATCGCCATTCCAGAGGATGTGCAGGGGTTGGTCGAGGCGGTCCACGGTGACAGCGAGGACTTCGACTGGAACGTCTCCGGCAGCCGCGAGGCGAAGGCGTGGGCGGAGCACAAGGGGAAGGAGACCGCGGAGCGGAGCATGGCCGCGCTGCGCGCCGTGCCCGGCAGGTTGCCGAGCTCCATGACCTGCATGACATGGAGGGTGAAGAGGACGAGTGGGAGGTGTCGACTCGTCTGGGCGCGGACTCGGTGCGCCTCCTGTGCGCATACGCCCAGGAGGACGGCCAACTCACTCTCGATGCCGAAGGTGAGCAGCCGCTACCGGAAGCGCCCGAGGACGGCAGGATGCCGGCCTCATCCGTCCGGCAGGTGATGCGCCGCACCATCCCCGTCCGCGCCGACTGGTTCCGTGATGCCGAGCCGGAGAGCCTCAGTCCGCCCTCCTCATGGGCCGAACACCCCGTGCTGGGGGACCTTCGAGTCCTCCGTCAGCAGGTCCGCCGGGGCAAGGCCCAGGCAGTGAAGGTCGGCGACAAGACGCTGTCCTTGGACCAAGACCTGGGCCTCGTCCGCGTTTAGAGGGACATGGCTGCAGAGGGAGCACCCCCACATCGGCGGGGAAGGCGTTGAGCTGTCCTCAGCCCCGCGCTCTCCAACTGAAACACCCCCACATCGGCGGGGAGCCGGTCGCGCTAAGTACGGCGACCGCCTCCCTCGAGGCTATCGGGAGAAGCCGCGGTACGCCTTCCCCGCCCCGGCCAATAGAAGCAGGCACGATCCGATGGTGGCCGGGTCCGGCCTCGTGCTGACGACGATCACGATGATGGCGATCACCAGCACCCAGGGCGCCGACGAAGCCCAGGAAGCGGGTGCAGTTAGGACTCGGTAAACGAGGTCTCCTCGGGTCAACTTCTTTGTGTTGGGCGGCAGTTCTACCGGGATCAGGTCCTGGTGCGCAAATCGATCAAGCTCCCCTCCTCATCTTAGGAACTCCTCCACCCCTCACTCTCCAACCTTCTGAGATCCCGTCACATGTATCACCGAAAGGTGCTCTACTGGTTCGCCAGTACGGAACGGGACCCTTGTGTCAGTGGTGGGTGCTTGAATGCGAAGCGCGACTCGGACGGCGGTTCGCTGGGACCTTGGCGTGCTGCTTCGTGCTGACCATGTTTGTGGAGGGGGCTGTTCGATGTCTGGGGGGTTCGACCTGCGGGACGAGCCATGGATTCCGGTGCGACTGCTGACTGGGGAGTCGGCGCGGCTGGGACTGCGGCAGGTGTTCAAGCAGGCTCATGAGATCGAGGACCTGGAGCTGCCGGTGCCACCGGCAGCAGCTGGGCTGATGCGGATCCTGGCAGCCATCACGGCCAGGATTGCCGGCGATGGAGACGACCGTCTCGATGCCCTCGACGTTGCTGAGAACATCAAGGACTGGCTCGATCTGCGTCGGCGGGTTCTGCGGGCCGGTCGATTCGACCCAGAGGCCGTGGACAGGTACTTCGACAAGGAGGTGCCGTCAGGCAGGTTCGACCTGTTCGACCCGGAGCGGCCGTTCCTGCAGGAACCGCGGCTTCGTACCGAATGCGTGGACCCCAAGGGTGCGCCGAACCCGTCGGGTGTGAACAAGCTGGTGATGGGACGGCCGACCGGCATCAACGGCGCGGTCCTGTTCGGTCATTTCACCGACATCGCTCCTGTACCCGTACCGGCCGCGGAAGCCGCCTGGCATCTGATCGCCCAGCTCTACTTCGGGCCGTCCGGCCAGTGCACGCCTCGGCGCATCACCGAGGGCCGGGCCGGCAGTGGCGATGCGGCGCCTCTGCGGAAGTCGGTCTCGTACTTCCCGTGGGGTCGTGACCTGTTCACCTCGCTGGTCCTGGCCGTGCCGAGGCCGCAGGACGAGGAGCTCGGGGAGAACGAGGACGTCTGCCCCTGGGAGGGTGAACTTCTCGACCCGCTGAAACCTCTCCCTGCGATGACGTGGCCAGGGCGAATGCTGACCGGCCGGTTCCGGCACGCCGTGCTGCTGGTCCCGTCGTCGGACGGCCGACAGGTGACGGACGCGTACATCACCTGGTCCACGCACGCGCAGGCCCCTGCGGTGCGGGACCCGTACCAGATCCTCGACCGCCGCAAGGACGGGAACTTTCAGCCTCGCGAGGCCGACGGCGCCCGTGCGCTGTGGCGTGACCTGGACGCCCTGCTGCTGAAGGACGACCGGCAGGACACCCAGCGGCCGCCCGCCCTTGGTGCACTGCCCAGGACCCTGCTGCCCACGCTGCGGGTGCGCGCCTACGGTTTCGACCAGGACGGCCAGCAGAAGGACAGCGTCTGGTTCGCGTCGACGACTCCCCGGGTCCTGACCTGGCTGGAGGAGAACGACGAGGAGATGGCCCATCACGTCAAGCGCTGTCATGCCTCCGCAGAAGACGTGGGCGACCGGCTGGATTTCGCGGCCAGGGTCGCCTGGAAGATCGCCACGGACTCCAACGTCGATCCCTCGCCGAAGGCGAAGGTCAAACTCGACGCCCGCAAGCCCGGCCCCTGGGCCTCGGCCGCTATGACCCGGTATTGGTCGAAGGCCGAGAGCGAGTTCTGGCAGCTGACCAAGGCTGAGCGGCGGACGGACCGACCCATTGAACCGTTCGTCCACGCCGCCTTGTCGGCGTTGGACGAGGCGATCGGCCCGTCCAGCCGGGCAGACATCAGGGTGGCGCGCGCCCGGCACCGCGCCCGCTCGATGCTGCACGCGCTCCTGAGCCCCAACGCCGGCTGAGCCGGCTCCGACCATCCTGTGCACGCTGACCTCCTGTCAGCGTTCTCACCCATTCCCCGTACCAGGGATGCCTCATGACCGATTCCACGGTGGCCGCTGCGCCGCCGAAACACGACAGGTTCATCTCCTACGTCCACGACCTGTGCCAGGACAACCGCACCCGTGCCGAGCTGCGCCGCGGCCTGGGCCTGCCGGTCGAGCGGTGCAACTACATGCACCGCTACCTCGTCCCCTGGCTTCACCAGCACGACGACGTCACTTACCCGGACACCCGCCGGGCCTACTACGGGGTGGCCTCGCTGATCGCGGCGCGCCCACGCGTCGCCCGGCAGACCGAGCCGGCCAACACCTCGGCCACCGCCTGGTACCTGCGTCCGAATCTGGGGGCCGTGCTCGGCGAGGCCGTCAAGAAGGACGTCATGAAGCCGGGCACGGCCGAGAGCGCTTTGCACCTGATCTCCCGGCAGAGCAGCGATGCGGTTCACCGGACGCTTCCCTCCCTGACCCGGCAGCTCTTGAGCGGTGGCATCGCGGTCGACTGGGCGGTCCTGCTGAAGGACCTGTCCTGGTGGACCCAGGACCGCGACTCCATTGCTACCCGCTGGCTCGACCAGTACTTCCGCCGCTCCATTCCCACCGGCGTCACCGACACCACCCCCACTCTTCCCGAGGAGAACGAGCGATGACCCTCTACCTGGACCTGAACGCCCTGCAGTCGGTGCCGGCCGCGAACCTGAACCGTGACGACCTCGGGTCTCCGAAGCAGGTGCGCTATGGCGACGCGCTGCGTATCCGGGTCTCCAGCCAGTCCTGGAAGCGTCCCATCCGCCTCGGTGTGGAGAAGGACCTCGGGGAGAAGGCGGCCCGCACCCGCCTCGTGCCGGTGAAGGTGCAGCAGACGCTCGAGCGGGCGGGCTGGCCCGCCGACCTGGCCGCGTTCGCCGGCTCCCAGGTCGCGGTGAGCGCCGGCAGGAAGGGCATCGGGCTGGAGGCCGCCGGCCACACTTCGGTGCTGCTGTTCCTGCCGGAGGCGGCCGTTGAGGAGCTCGCCATCGTGTGTGCCGAGCACCGCGAGGCGCTGGAAACCGCCATGTCGAAGGCGGCGAGTGCAAAGAAGGGTGTCAAGGCCCCGCAGGTACTGCCCCCGAACACGATCGAGGAGATCCTCAAGCGGCGCACCGCCTCCATCAGCCTGCTGGGACGCATGCTCGCCGAGCTGCCGGACGCCAACGTCGATGGCGCCGCTCAGGTCGCGCACGCCTTCACCACACACGCGGCTGAGCCGCAGCGGGACTACTTCACCGCGGTCGACGACTGGCTGGGGGAGTCCGAGACAGGTAGCGGGCACCTGGACACCGCCGAATTCGCCGCCGGCGTCTTCTACCGGTACGGGACCGTCAACGTCACCGACCTGCTGAAGAACCTCGAGGGAGACGTCAAGGCCGCCCGTACGGTGCTGGCCTCGTTCGCCGAGCATTTCCTGATGTCGTTGCCGCAGGCCAAGAAGAACTCGACGGCCCCGCACACGCTGCCGGACCTCGCGTACCTGGCGGTGCGTGAGCACCGGCCGCTGTCGCTGGCCGCAGCCTTCGAAACCCCTGTGACCGCCGACCGGCAGGGGGGCTTCTCCAAGCCGTCCCGCCAGGCGCTCGACACCTATACCGTCAACATCAACCGGCTCACCGGCGACCGCCACCGGCCCTTCCACGGGCACACGGTCATCGACCCGCAGGAGAAGCCCAAGGGCCTCGGCACCGCCCACGAGTCCTACCACCAGCTCGTGGAGGCCGCCGTCGAGGCCGCGATCAGCGCCGCCGACAGCACGGTCGTGGGAGCCCAGCAGTGAGTGGACTGCTGCTGAGGCTGGCCGGTCCCCTGCAGTCCTGGGGTGAACGCTCGGCGTTCACTCCGGTGCGGGAGACCGCCTCCTTCCCGACCCGTTCCGCACTCGTCGGCATGTTCGCCGCGGCCGAGGGCATCGCCCGCGGCGACACCGCCGGCCTTACAAAGTACGAGCAGGTGCGGCTGACGGTGCGAGTCGACCGGCCGGGCGTGCTCCTGGAGGACTACCACACCGCCGGCGGCGGCTTCCTCAAAGAACGCACTGCCGCCACCAGCGGCGGCAGCAACAAGGCCGCGGCCGTCATCACCCGTCGCCAGTACCTCACCGACGCGGTCTTCGTCGTCGCCGTCATCGCTCCCGACGACCTGGCGGAGCAGCTCGCGGCCTCACTGCGGCGCCCCTACTGGGCGCCGTATCTGGGCCGGCGCTCCTGCGCACCCGACGAGCCGTTCCTCCTGCGCCGGCACGTCGACGATCCCGAGGCGGAGCTGCTGACCGGAGTACCGCTCACCTGCCCCGAACCCCGTGATGACACAGAGGAAGCAATTGCGGTGCAGTTCCTCCGAGAACGTCCTCTTCCCGACGGCGGTTCCGGCGCTGCGGCCGACGTCATCGAGGTCAACGACATGCCGGTCAGCTTCGCTCCACACGGACGGGCCCACGCCGGCCGCCGTCTCTACCGCACTGTCGAGCCGGTGAGCCGCGCTCTGGCAGGACCTCAGAAGACCCTGCTCACGCGTCTGATCGACTACGCCCACGCCGAGGGACACGCATGAACGACGAGCCGGTGATCGCCCGGATCCGCCTCAACCCGTACAACCGCGACGTACAGCGGGATCTTCGCGACGCCACCGAAATGCATCGCACGGTGATGCGTATGGTGCCCGACGGCCTCGGGGACTCCCCCCGCCGCCAGGTGGGCCTGCTCTACCGCCTTGACGAGACCGACACCACCAGCACCCTCCTCGTCCAAGCGAACCGCCTTGACCCCGCCCGTCTTCCGGCCGGGTACGGGCAGGCAGACATCAAGAGCCTCACCCCCATGTTCACAGCCCTGCGCAAAGGGCTGGCCGTCCGCTACCGCATCGTCCTCAACCCCGCCAAGCGTGAGCGCCTTCCCCTGGAGGCCAAAGGAAAGCGCGGCCGGGTCGTGCCACTCTCCGGGGCGGACGCCGACCAGTGGTGGCTGCGCCGGGCGGCCGACGCGGGCTTGCAAGTCCACGTCCTGACGCCCACCAACATGCCGCCGGTCCGCCCCCGCCGGCAGGACCCCGACGGCATGCGGCACAGCCTGATCCGCTACGACGGCACCGCAACCGTCACCGACCCCGACGCCCTCCACGAGGCTGTCCTGACCGGCATCGGACGCGGGAAACCGTACGGAGCCGGACTGCTCAGCCTGGCCCCCGCACCGGCCGCATGAGCGCCCCGAGAAGAAGAGGCGACGCCCGGCGGCGCCTCGCCTCCCCCACTCTTGCCATGCTGCCCCGCGTCGCCGACTCCCTGTCTTTCCTCTACCTGGATATGGTTCGCGTCGTCCAGGACGACACTGGAGTCTGCGCCCAGATTCAGGTGGATCCCCAGCGCACCGACCTCGTCTACATCCCCACCGCGGCACTGTCGTGCCTCCTCCTCGGCCCGGGCGTCTCCATCACCACACCCGCCCTGAACACCCTGGCCCGCCACGGAACCACCGTCGTCTCCGTCGGATCCGGAGGAGTACGCGCCTACGCCGGCATCCTCTCCGACTCCCTGACCACCCACTGGCTGGAACAGCAGGTCGCCTGCTGGTCCGACTCCGCACGACGCCTCGACGTCGCCGTACGCATGTACCGCATGCGCTTCCAGGACGCCGACCTTCCCGAGGCTGTCACCCTCGACCAACTCCGCGGCCTCGAAGGCCAGCGGATGAAAGCCTTCTACAAGATCCTGGCCCAGCAGCACGGCATCGGCCGCTTCCGCCGCAACTACCACCCCGACCAATGGGACTCCCAGGACCCCGTCAACCTCGCCCTGTCCGCAGCCAGCGCCTGCCTCTACGGCATCGTCCACGCCGCGCTGCTCGCGCTCGGCCTCTCTCCTGCCCTCGGCTTCGTCCACACCGGTAAGCAGCACTCCTTCGTCTACGACATCGCCGACCTCTACAAGGCCGAGACCACCCTTCCCCTGGCCTTCGCCCTCCACAATTCCGACAACCCCGAACAGGAAGCACGCCGCCGCTTCCGTGAAGACCTACGCCTCCTCAAGCTCCTCCCGCGCATCGTCCGGGACGTCCAGAGCCTCCTGACGCCAGGCTCCACGGATGCCACCGACGAGGACGAGCCGCAGGAGAAGCGCGACGTCCAGCTGGTCCACCTCTGGGACCCCAAGGCCGGTGCCCTTCCAGCCGGTGTCAACTACGCGGCCCGAGGTGAATGATGCCGTCCATGCTCGTGATCGCTACCACGGCCGTTCCTGACCACCTCCGCGGAGCACTCAGCCGCTGGACCAGCGAAGTCGTCCCCGGCATCTTCGTCGGAAGCGTCTCCGCCCGTGTCCGCGACCAACTCTGGCAAGCCGTCACCGACACTGTCGGCAACGGTGCTGCCGTCCTCGTCCACCCCGCCCCCACCGAACAGGGCTACAGCATCCGAACCGCCGGCACCCGCCGCCGCGTCCCCGCCGACTTCGACGGGCTTACCCTGATTCGCATGACCGCCGCACCAAAGGCAAAGGAAATGCAAAGTCCCTCTTAAGGTGCAGGTCAGGAAGTGACCTCCCCGCCGACGCGGGGGTGTTCCGGGGGAATGAAGGGTGGGCGGGTCGGGCCCGCGGACCTCCCCGCCGACGCGGGGGTGTTCCGATCAAGGTCATCACCGTGGCACTCGGCGAAGAGACCTCCCCGCCGACGCGGGGGTGTTCCGGGGCTGTCAGCGTGCAGTGTCTGCGACAGACAGACCTCCCCGCCGACGCGGGGGTGTTCCGGTCAGCGCCCGGTTCCTGCGGCAGGAGTTCTTGACCTCCCCGCCGACGCGGGGGTGTTCCGAACAGCTACGACATTACGAACGCGCCGAGTGAGACCTCCCCGCCGACGCGGGGGTGTTCCGTGCCGGCGCTTTCGTCATCCGCAGGACCAGGAGACCTCCCCGCCGACGCGGGGGTGTTCCGGCCACCGTGAGCGAGGCCAACGCCAAGATGGCGACCTCCCCGCCGACGCGGGGGTGTTCCGTCCGGAGGGACCATGGAGTGCGATTGCCTACGGACCTCCCCGCCGACGCGGGGGTGTTCCGGGTTCCGCCTGCGTTGGGGCATGGCGGCGCCAGACCTCCCCGCCGACGCGGGGGTGTTCCGGGCTCGATGGCGCCGAGCGCCGACGTGCGCCGGACCTCCCCGCCGACGCGGGGGTGTTCCGACCACCACGCCCGCCGGAACGTGGCGTGTCCCGACCTCCCCGCCGACGCGGGGGTGTTCCGCCGACCATCTGACGCCGGCCCGCCCTGTCGCCGACCTCCCCGCCGACGCGGGGGTGTTCCGGAACCTGATGAACGAGAACAATCCTGCCAGCAGACCTCCCCGCCGACGCGGGGGTGTTCCGCGCGCGGCCGGCAACTTCCACGGGTGGCCGCTGACCTCCCCGCCGACGCGGGGGTGTTCCGCATGGCGGGTTCTCGTTCAGCGACGACCCGCGGACCTCCCCGCCGACGCGGGGGTGTTCCGCCGGCCAGGCGGATGCACATCCTGGCGGACGAGACCTCCCCGCCGACGCGGGGGTGTTCCGCCGCCTGGCTGCGCGCGCAGATGACGGCCGCCGACCTCCCCGCCGACGCGGGGGTGTTCCGACCGCGCGCGCAAGCTCCATGCGCTGCGGAAGGTCCTCCCCGCCGACGCGGGGGTGTTCCGGCCCGCGACCTCGTCCGCGGGGCGAAGGCCGGGTCCTCCCCGCCGACGCGGGGGTGTTCCGGGGGCGCACGGATGAGCCACCCCGCGCGCCGGGTCCTCCCCGCCGACGCGGGGGTGTTCCGTGGGACGCGCGGCAGCGGTTCGTACCCGCTCCCTCCTCCCCGCCGACGCGGGGGTGTTCCGAACCAGATCATTCTCGCGGTCGGCCGGAAGGGGTCCTCCCCGCCGACGCGGGGTGTTCCGACGTCTCCCAGACCACGGCCGTGGTGGCCTCTGTTCTCACTGCCGACGCAGAGGTGGACCATGGGTGCCGCCCTCAGTCTTCTTGCAGACAGTGACTGAGAAGTATTGGCTTGTGGCCCCTGCCGTCGGGCAGGATCGCGGCCATGAAGATTCTCGTGCTTGGCGGAAGTTGGTTTCTAGGTAGCGCAGTTGCACGTGCCGCGTTGGACCGCGGGTGGGAGGTGACGGTGTTCAACCGTGGCCGCTCCGGTGCTGCGCCGGAAGGATCCCGGACGGTCCGTGGTGACCGTACCCTCGCCGCCGATCTGGAGCGGCTTGCCGGGGAGGGGCCGTGGGACGCCGTGGTGGACACATCGGCCTCGGAGATGGCGCCGCGAGATGTGCTTGCCGGTGCTCGCCTCCTGGAACCGGTCGCTGGCCGGTACGTCTATATCTCGACCGTCAACGCCTACCGGGGGTGGCCGGACGAGCCACTGACGGAGGACTCCGTAGTTCTGGACGGGCCGCCCGACGCCGACGTCGACTACGGTCGGCTCCCCGAGGGTTGGGACGGGCCGGACTGGTACTACGGAAGGCAGAAGGCAGGGGCCGAACGGGCAGTCACCGCGACGTTCGGTGAGGAGCGAGCGGTTATCCTGCGGCCAGGCGTCATCCTCGGCCCCGGCGAGTACGTCGGCCGGCTTCCTTGGTGGCTGAACCGAGCAGCCCGGGGCGGCCGGATGCTTGCACCGGGCGCCCCGGACAAGCCCATCCAGCCGATCGACGTCCGCGATGTGGCCGCGTTCGCACTCGATCAGGGCGGGGCCGATCGGGGCGGCGCGTACAACTGCGTCGCACCGATCGGCCGGGAGACGATGAGCGATCTGCTCACAGCCTGCGTGCTAGTCACAGGCGGCGATGCGCAACTGGTCTGGACGCCGGACAAGCTGCTCCTGGACCACGACGTGAAGCAGTGGACGGAGCTGCCGCTGTGGCGCACTCACGCGGGTGTCTGGAACATCGACTCGACGCGGGCGCAGGCAGCGGGACTGGTGTGCCGCCCACTCCTGGAGACGGTGACGGACACCTGGGCGTGGCTCAGCGACGGCGGGACGCCGGTGGAGCACCCGCGCTGGGCCGAGCACGGGATCACGCCGGAAAGGGAGGAAATGATCCTGGCGGCGCTGGGTCGGTAGGGGTCAGGCTTCGATCGCCAGCGGGCTCTGGGCACCGAGCCTCCGCGCCGGCGAGAGGGCGTTGAAGTCCTCGATCTGCTCGGCGAGGGAGAGGGCCGCCGGCGAGGCCCTGAACTGGGGACGCGTCAACTCGATCCGCACGGCGACCAGTCGCTCCATCATGCCCGAGCCACGCCAGCCCGGCGGCACCTCGAAGACCGGTGTCAGGGCGGCCTGGGCGCCCTCCACCTCATCGCGCATCAGGCGTGCGCGAGCCAGGTCGATGGACGCCGGCCCCGAAACCGCGATGGGCACCTCGGCCTCCGGCTGACTGCTGAGCAGGGCAAGGGCAGCGGAAGCGAATTCCTCCGCACCTGTGGAGTCCCGCAGGAGCAAGCAGGTGGTGGCGTTGCTCATGGCCGTGCGGGCAGCGTCGAACCCGAACTCTCCGCCGATGTCGTCGTGCAGCTCGTCGCGTCGCTCACCCGTCTGCTCCAGAGCGGACCGGATCGCTCGCTGCGCCTGGTCGTCGGCGCGTAGGTGCCCGTGTGCGCGAGCCTCGATGGCGTAGAGGCGCCGACGAGCGGTGTCCCCCAGTCCGCCGAACTGCTGGCCGGTCTTGGTCAGCCGGACGGACTCGCTGGGCCGGCCGTCCCAGAACGCCATGAAGGCCAGCATCCCGTAGGCGTAAGCCTGCACCGGGCCGTTGTCGATCGTTTTGCCGTACTGGGCAGCAGAACGCGCGAAGGACACTGCAGGTGTCAGCGCTCCGAGGTCGAAGGAAACGGCTGCGAGCAGTGCGCTGGCCTGCGCAGCGGCGTAGTAGAGGCGGGTGTGCTGCTTGGGGGACCGGGTGCGCTCGAGGTTCATCTGCACCTGCTGCAGCAAGCTGTTCGCTTCTTGGAAGACTGCGACCGGTGCTGTGCGGCCGTACTTGCGGCTGAGTGTCATCAGGTCGTCGTGGAGCTGGTCGAGGGTCAGCTCATCCAGGCACAGCGCGGCGGCTTCCCCGGAGTGAGACGCGGCGTCCCGAGCGATCATCAGCAGTTCACTTTCGTTGAGCACTACGGAGGAGGGAGCCCAGTCGCAACGCTCACCCTGGGGCGCAGGCATTTCGGCAGCCGAGCGCAGCAGGTTCGCGACGGGGCGCTGGAACATCCGCTCCAGAACACGGGCGGTGGGGGCGTGGGGCGCGGTTCTCACGCCTCCGACAACCAGTAGACGTTCGTAGTGGCGAGCACCCGGGGGAGGGGCCACTTCGTAGCCCTCATCCCGTAACTGCTGTGCGACGCGGGTGTACTCCTCGCTGAACGCCCGGTGGGCGCGGATGCCCTTGTCGGTCGTCAGCCGAAACAGAACCGTGCGCCGGCCCTCGTCCATGTCTCCTCCGGAAGTGGTTCCCTCCATGGGATACCTCCTCGGTGCCCTGTTGGAACCATTCGCCACCAGAAGGCGGCAAGAAGTCATAGCGGCGTCATCGTGTCACTCGAAAGGGCAGCCAGAAGTCATAACCGCGACATAGCCACAACCTGCCTCCTCGCACCACGCTGAGTGCTCGATCCGCAACGAGGAGGAGTCAATGGGTACGGCTACAGCACCGAGCACGACCCTTACGGCCACGCACGGACTACCCGACCGCGCAGGTATCCAGCTCGGCTCCGGGGGCCGGCCTCGGGCGGGGGGAGTGCTGCAGACCTCCTTCGAGATCGATCAGCGCCCACAGGGCGAGGGGATCTCCATGCGGGACGCGCTTCGGGTTGGCGCGACACGGCGGATCGCCGGCGCCTTCCTTTCGCTTCACCAGTTGTCCAACATGGCTTTCCCCGTGGCGCTCATCCTTTCCGAGCTGGTGACCAATGCAATTCAGCACAGCAGCGGCACGGAAGTCACCGTCACGATGCAGTGCACGCGCGATCTGCTGTACGCCGGAGTGACGAGCAACGTGCCAGGCAACCTCACGCTCCGGGAGGCCGGTGACGACGCCGAAAGCGGCCGGGGGCTGCTGCTGATGGCGGCCACGGTCAGCGGACTGGACGGAACATGGGGCGTCAGCGACGACCAACGAACTGTCTGGTGCCTTTTGCCGGCAGAGGGTGGCGTGCAGTGAGTAGCGCAGTTGCCCCCTTGCGGCCGGCTGAGCGGTGGGCACCGCCTCTGGACGCAGACGGCCTGCGGAAAGTCCTGGAGAGGATAAGAGCCTGGAGCCCGCTTGACGTTGAGGGTGTGTTCGACGATCTGAATGCGGCGATTGGCGATCAGCCGCCGCCCGTTGCCACCACCACGGAACTGGTCACACGACTTCGTGGGTACTTGAAACACCTCAGCGATATCGCTGTCGCCGATGTGGGATGCTCTCCCACTGCTGAGATGGGCCTGCTCGTTGAACGTGGTCGACCTCTGCGGGAGGAGCCCCTGCCGCCCGACCGGCAGCGAGCGGTCGGACTTGCCCGTCGCCTGGCCTTCCTCACCGAAGATCTGGTCGGAGCATTGATCGAGGCTCGTTACCTCAAGGGGCCGGACGAATGATGCACCGCGTCGACTATCCGTCGGTCATCGTCTCGACAGTTGCGAGCCCCCGTGACGCCTACGACTTCGACTACTACGCCCAGCGATTAACCGAGCCTCTGATGGTGGAGAGAGGCGGCGCGGTACGCACCTTGCACACATCGTTCCTCGCCTATCCGGTCGGGAACGTGAGCCATGGCGAGTACTTCCCGGTCTCGTGCCGCTGTCTCGCCGCCAAGGTCCGAGTTCTTCTCGCGGAGCAGCCCGGCTTTTCTCAGCCGTGGCTGTGGTGGTCGCCCTACCCGGACGGCTGTCCCATTGCCGAGTGGGGAGAGAGACCACCGAACCTCCGGGGGGTTTACGACAGGACCGCCCTGGGGTGCTTCTACGGCTACAGCGAAGCAGCCATAGCCGCCTCTCCCGGGGCGGCACCGAAGGACTCCCTCTCCGGCCGCGCCCGAACCGTGTTCCCCCCACGGCACCGTAGCTGGCCGAAGAGGGCCCGACTCCTCACTCGAGAGGACGAGCACCATGTGTGTGCACAACCCGCCGTGCCCCACGGCTGAGGCTCCTGACAGGGAGGCCGCGCGGCTCCTCGCGCACCGGCCCGAGCAGGGATGGAGCCTGCTGTGCAACGGAGTGCTTCTCTTCGAGGACACTGGGGAGCTCTTACCCGACGGCCGGATCGTCGCGCCGCACCGGTCCGTCGAAACGGTGGGGGTTGCCGCATGAAGCGGACGAGCGCAACGCCCCGCCTCGTCCCGTACATCACCCAGCGAGAAGGTGAGTACGGCGGGCTGGAGTCGGAACTCACGCTGAGCATGAACGCCTTCGGCGCCGTGCGTCTCGCCTACCGCGAGGAGACCGCTGCGGACCGTGGACCGCGCGGTGAACTGTGGGCGCGATGCTCACAGTCGCTGAACGCTGCCGGAAAGCCGACGGGCCTACCGCAGTGGCGCTTGGTCAATTCCAGCCGGCAGCGGGAGGCGATGGAGCAGCTTCGGTGCCAGGTCGGCTTCTGCCCGGCCGAGACCGATCAGGGGTACATCTTCCTCTCCGGGCGAGCGGAAGGCGCGTCCCACCTCGCTTCCCAGCCGGTGAGGACGGCACAACCGCCGGTATGCCTGCAGCACCTGAGGTCAGCCGTAGAGCTGTGCCCGCACCTGCGGAAGGGGCACGTCGCCTTCCGCGCAAGGGGGACATCGCCCTGGGGCGTCATCGGCACTCGGTACCGCCTCACGGCCACCGGCCTGGCGCCGCTTCCCGTCGACGACGACGCGCCCGTGGCGTACGGGCACCCCCAGTTGGGTTGGTTCCTGGCGAGCCAACTCGTACGCGAATTGCGCGATTACGAGGCCGTCAACCTGGACGATCTTGTGCCCGCCGCCTAGACAGCCGCCCGGCTCTCCTGAGTGGTACAGCCAGGATCGCCGGGCGGCTCAGCACCGGTGTCGAACCTTCGCGCGCTGTTCAGCACGACATCGCTGGCCGGGCGGTTCGACGAGAACGGAGAGCGTTCGCCGATAGCCTCCCGGGCCACCGGCGCGGTGCCGGCCTACCCCCCGAACACGAACGATCAAAGGAAGTCGATGACGAACACGACTGTCGAGCCCGACGAGGCGACCCGCCTGCGGAACAAGGTGGTGGACGAACTGTGCGCGGACGGCAACATCTCCTCCCCGGAGGTCGAAGCTGTGATGCGCAAGGTGCCCCGGCACGCTTTCACCCCCGCCGACACGCCGCTGGACAAGGCGTACGACACGTACGCCGCCGTGATCACCAGGACGGACGAGCACGGTGTGCAGCTCAGCTCCGTCTCCGCGCCGCAGATCCAGGCCATGATGCTGGAGCAGGCCCGGGTGGAGTCCGGGATGCGGGTCCTGGAGATCGGCTCGGGCGGGCTGAACGCGGCCTACCTCGCCGAGCTCGTCGGCGAGGGCGGTGAAGTCGTCACCGTCGATATCGACCCCGTTGTGACCGGTCGTGCGCGTCGGCTCCTTGACGAGCACGGCTACGGACGGGTGCACGTCGTCACCGCGGACGCCGCCGAGCCCGTCCCGGGCCTCGGCGAGCTCGACGTCGTGATGGTGACCGCCGGGGCCTGGGACGTCTCCCCGGCCTGGACTGCCCAGCTCAAGGAGGGCGGTCGGCTCGTCGTCCCGCTGCGGATGCGCGGCCTGATCCGGTCGGTCTCCTTCATTCAGGTCAAGGGCGAGCACGGTCCCTACCTGGAGAGCGAGTCGGCGAGGATCTGCGGCTTCGTCCCGATGCAGGGGGCCACCGCCCACCGGGAGGAACTCCTTCTTGTCAACGGCACTCCGGAGATCGGGCTCAAGTTCGATGACGGTCTGCCGGCCGACCCGCACCGGCTCGACAACGCCGTCATGTTCCCACGCCACGAACTGTGGACCGGGGTCACCGTCCGCATCCAGGAACTCATCGACACCCTCCAGATGGCGATGGCGATCAGCCTGCCGGGCTTCTGCACGATGGCTGTCGACGAGAAGTCGGACACGGGCCTGGTCGACCCCGTGAACAAGCGGTTCGCCCTCGCGGCCGTCGAGGACGACACCTTCGCCTACCTCGTCACCCGCCGCACCGAGGACAACAAGCACCTGGAGTACGGGGTGCACGCCCTCGGCCCGCACGCGGAGCGGTTCGCCGACAAGGTCGCCGGCGTGCTCCGCGACTGGGAGGCCCACCGGCGCGGCGGCCCCGGCCCGGTCATCCGGGTCTATCCGGCCGGCACCCCCGATGACCAGATCCCGGCCGACCGGGTCATCGACAAGGTGCACAGCCGGGTTTCGCTCTCCTGGCCCTCGGCGTAACCCCGGGAGCCAGGTAATCCCGCACCACCCCAACAAGAGGAAAGGGAACATCATGACGAGCGCCACTCTCGCCCCGCTCCCGGTCACGCCGTCGGCGGACCTGGACGACGACTTCGCGCCCCTGGACGTGAAGGTCATCATCGCCGAGCACTCGTACGGCCACCTCATGTGTCAGACGGGCGACGGCTGCGGCACCACCTGCGCGACCGGTGCCTCCGCCTGCGGCTCCTTCACCGAGGACCCGGCCTGACCAGGCCCGCCCCGCACCCGTGGGCCGGGCGAAGCGCTT